>JACPIA010000011.1 GCA_016188295.1 Candidatus Vogelbacteria bacterium | reverse complement strand
TTCAATGTGATTACTCCAAAAGAATTGGCGGATGTCGTCAGGCGACTCAACGATCGAGAACGAAAACGATTGAAATTCAAAAGTCCTAAGCAGCTCTTTCTGAAGAAGTGAAGTGATGCAATTAGAGTGCTAATCTAGTGTTTTTGACCAGTTTTATGTCATGACATGTTATGTCGTCAAATTAGTGAAACCAGTCTCCACTTTGCCAGATTGAAACCCGTCTGCTACAATCAAAGTGTTCTTATATTATTGAGTTAGATTATTAATTACCTTAACTTGACCGCTTCGACTGTATTTAACCCTTATATTTTCTTGTTTTGATTATGTTTTATTCCATATTAAACGGTTAGTGCGGTCCAGGCGGTCCTAACACCGCTATGAGTTTAACGATTATTTTGATCACCGGCGGCGTCGGAGTGGCGGGTATTGTGGTTGGCTACTTTCTCCGTTGGCTCATTACCTTGGGCCAAAAGGGCTCCATGGAGCTCCGAATCAAACAAGCCTTGCTCGAAGCTAAAGAAAAAGCTTCAATTATTGTTACCGAGGCTGAAAAGGAAGCTACTACTCTCACTACCGAAGCCAAAGTAAAAGTAGAAGAAAAAGAGCAACAGTTAAAAAAATTAGAGGACCGCTTACTAAAAAAGGATGAATTATTGGATAAGCGCCAAGGTGACATCGACAAAGAGGTCGAGAGTATTAAGCGTAAAATTGAGGAAATCAGAGTAGTCAAAGAGCAGGTTGATCAGCTAAATACCAGCAAAAAAGCCGAATTAGAGCGCTTAGCCAAACTTTCTACCGATGAAGCTAAAGCCGAATTATTGCGCCAAATTGAAAGAGAGTACCAAGATGATCTAACCGCCCGGATTAGGAAGTTTGAGTACAACACTACCGATATTTTGGAGAACAAGGCTAAAGATATGTTGGCGACGATTATCCAGCGTCTCTCCTCTTCGACTGTGCCTGAAGTGATGTCCACCACCATCGACATCCCCTCGGATGATTTAAAGGGTAAAATTATCGGTAAGGAAGGCCGAAATATCCGTGCCTTTGAAAAAGCTAGTGGCGTCGAAGTAATTATTGATGATACCCCGGGCTCAATCGTCCTATCCTCATTTGATCCGGTACGCCGGCAAATTGCTAAAACTGCTTTAAGTAATTTAATTAGCGATGGCCGAATTCAACCTGCCCGAATTGAGGAGATGGTCGAAAAAGCCAAGGAAGAAATCGCCAAAGTAATTAAAGAGCGTGGCGAGCAAGCGGCTTACGAGGCCGGAGTGTTTAATTTGGATCCGCGCATTTTACTTATTTTAGGACGACTCCACTTCCGCACTAGTTATGGGCAAAATGTCCTGCAACATTCCATTGAAATGGCCCATTTAGCCGGAATGCTGGCCGAGGAATTGGGCGCTGATGTCACCGTCGCCCGAGCTGGTGCTCTCCTCCACGACATCGGCAAAGCGGTCGACCATGAGGTGACTGGAACTCACGTCGAAATTGGCCGGAGAATTTTAGAAAAGTTTAATGCCGGCGAAGCGATCATTAAAGCGATGCAAGCGCATCATGAGGAATATCCTTATGAAACACTGGAATCAATTATTGTTAAAGTGGCCGATAATATCTCCGGTGGTCGCCCGGGCGCCCGCCGCGACAGTGTGGAAAATTATCTTAAACGTCTTAAGGATTTGGAAGATATTGCCAACTCATTCAAGGGGATTGAAAAATCCTATGCGATCCAAGCGGGACGCGAGCTCCGTGTCTTCGTCCGACCAGAGGAAATGTCTGACCTGGAGGCACGTAAACTGGCCCGGGACATCACCTTACGGATTGAGCAGGAGCTAAAATACCCGGGAGAAATTAAAGTGACAGTGATCCGCGAGTCCCGCGTGGTGGAGTACGCTCGCTAGTTGCGGAAAAAGAGGGCTAAATATATACTTTAGCCATTGGTCGGTAAGTTATTACTAACCTAATCCAATCTGTGTATGAACAAAGCGAGTATTGTTGACGCAGTAAATGAAGCGATTGGCGGTACCAAAGCTGGATCTGAAAAGGCGGTAGACACCGTGATCGAGTCGATTGTTAACACTCTTAAAAAGGGTGACGAGGTCTCGATTGCCGGTTTAGGTATCTTTAGCGCTAAAACGCGAGCCGCCCGCACCGCGCGCAATCCGCGCACTGGAGAAGCGGTTAAGGTAGCGGCGATGAAGGTGCCAAAATTCCGCGCCGCTAAAGCGCTCAAAGACGCGGTCCGTTAATTCTCTTGTTTTTCGAGCTCGAAAAACAATTAACCAGCCCCGAGCTGGACACTACCCAAAAATCCTCTGCCTTACGGCAGGGGTTTTTTGGTTTTAAAAAAGAGCGCCCACGGAAATCCGTACGCGCCCAAGTTTTGTGCGATCACCTTTTAAATCAGTATCGGCAGTCAGGGTGACACTTCCTGTTTCCGCGAGCATAACCAAGCACCGCGAATAATTCTTTGGCAGACATAATGTTTAGGAGTACGTCTTGCATGCGACAGTACTGCTGCCAAATACCATCCACGGTATCCATAGTAAACCCCCCTCAGTAGAGCGTTTTTGTGTTAGGATAGAAAAATCCAAATGCAGAACTTAAGAACCTGGATTGAAATCAGTCAAATAGCGTTAAAAAATAATTATCAAATGTTTCGACATTTGATCGGCCCAAAATGTCTGCTAATGGCCGTGGTTAAATCCAACGCTTACGGTCATAGTTTGATTGATTTTTCTCGAGCTTTAGAAAATTTAGGAGTTGATTGGCTTGGCGTTGATTCGATTGTTGAGGCGGAAAGCTTAAGACAAGCTGGTTTAAAAAAACCAATTTTAGTTTTAGGTTACACCTTGCCTAACAAAATTAAAGTAGCAATTAAAAGCAACATTACTTTAACCATTGCCGACCTACCCACTCTCAAAAATTTAACAGCAATCAATAAGAGCGACGGTAAATTAAAAATCCATCTTAAAATTGATACCGGGATGCATCGTCAGGGTTTTCTAGTTTCGGAAATCCCAACGGTAATAAAAATTTTAAAATCAAAAAAATTATCAATAACCCTTGAGGGTGTTTATACTCACTTTTCTTCAGCTAAAAATCCCGCTTTTCCCACTACTACCCTAAATCAAATAGAAGAATTTAAAAAAGTGATTGATCTGTTAGAGTCAGCCGGTTTTAAAATAGCAATAAAACATGCCGCGGCTACCTCCGGCACAATCATTTTTCCACAGAGTCACTTTGATCTAGTAAGGGTAGGGATCGGACTTTATGGACTGTGGCCAGCTAAGGAGATCAAAGAAGCTTTTAAGCAAAAAATCAAATTAGCCCCGGTTTTAACTTGGAAAACAATCGTCACTCAAATTAAAACTTTCCCAAAAGGAAGTAAAATTGGTTATGATTTAACCGAGACCATCACTCGCCCCTCAAAAATCGCTATTTTGCCGGTCGGTTATTGGCATGGATTTCCTAGATCTCTCTCTAGTATTGGTAAAGTATTGATTAATGGCAATGAAGCAAAAATTATTGGTCGCGTTTCAATGGATATGATTAGTATTGATGTCACTGATATTAAAAAGGTAGCCGTTGGAATGGAGGCCATTTTAATTGGTAAAAGTGGAAAATTAGAGATATCGACCGATAATATCGCTTATTTGAGTGATACGATTAATTATGAGATAGTCACTCGTCTTAATCCCCTGATGAAAAGAATTTATTTTTAATGTCGAGTTCCATAAGACGAGCCACTTCTCGTTCAGCAAGACCCGTGTGGTCCATCCCCATAGTCATAGACATACTCATTTTGAATTTTCCCCAAAAACTCATTTTAGATGGATTACCCATAACATGCCCAGAATGATTATTTTTTTCTTGTGTATTCACTTTGATAAGCGTCATGCCACATTTAGGACAAACACCAGGCTTATCATAAATAACTTCTGGATGCATTACACATGTATATATTATTTTTTCTTTTGCTGTGTGATTATGTTCCATGATTTTATTTATTAAGATTATTATATTTTTTGTCGACCATAAATACAGCTATTATTGTTGTCAAAGGAACAGCCAACAAAAGTCCGGAAGATGATATTAAAGTTCGGGTAATTTCTTCGGCAACAATTTCCAAACTGATCGAGTAGTCTAAGGGCATTTTTTGAATAAATAAAAGAAGAATAACTGGGAGAGATGCGCCAGTGTAAGCAAGAACTAGCGTATTAACTACGGCAGAGATATGATCTTTTCCTACATGCATTGCTTCCTTGAAAAGTCTCAAACCACGTAAATCCTTATTGGCCCTCGCAAGACTAAAAACTACAGACGATTGAATGGCTGCCACGTCATCTAATACACCAACGGCAGCAATGATTATACCAGTTATTAAAAGTCCCATAACATTAATTGAATTGGTCGACACCATATTTAAGTATAAAAATGCCTCGTTCGCTCCAGTAAAATTTAGAGAGTTAACAAAATAATTAGAGATAAAACCAACAAAAATCAAAGCGATAATTATACCCAAAAAAGCGGCTACTGATTTCTTATTAAAACCATATGATAAATAAAGTGTTGGGATTAGAATTAAAGAGGCACCACTAATACCAATGAAAACAGGCGAAACACCTTTTAGTATCTGCGGCAGTATGAATATGAAGATAACCGCAAAAGTAAAAAGTAAACCTACGAGCGAATAAAACCCCTTCCAGCCACTAGTTAAAATCACTAGAATAATAAAGAAAGCAAACAATATCGTTAAATCTCTTGTTCTTGAGATGTTAGCCATACTCCACTCACTGTCTCCAAACAACGATTGGCTTAAAAATATTTTGTCACCTATTGCCACCGGTCCATAATCATTCAAAACATTTATTTCTTTTCTCTCCGATCCTTCAGTAATTTCCACCAAGAGATCTTGTTCTTTTAAAATTCCGCTTTTATCGCCTATTTCTTGTGTTATTTCTTTCTCAGATAACACTTTTAAAACTCTTCCACTAAGCACATCTTTCCCAACGGGTTTTGAAAGAGAATAAATAATTCCCGCAAATGATATTATTAAAATAATAATAACTATCCACTTATTTGGTTTGTCTCCAAAGTGATCATGATAATTATTGTCTACCAATGTATCCATATTTTTTATTTAAAGTTGCCAAACAAAACTTCTGACAACATCTCCAATATTAGAAATTTTTAATTCCACGGATTTCGGATTTGGTATTATCTGATTAAATATTAACATGCCCTCTCTGTGGTGTCCTCCAACTGGTCCTTCCCAACTAATTGGTTTATACTCTTTGCCTTGATCATCAACGAGAACAGCAATCTTTATCATATCTTGATCCAATTCAACCGAATGAGTATTCATGCCGACATCAAATCTCCATTCTTTAGAATTTAGTGATAGATCTATGGGGGTAACTACCACTGTCACATAAGCTTGTTCTTCAGTTTTCGTTTTCCAAGTTTGTTTAGTGATTGTTTGCTGATTTGCTTGATTAGCAACAGGGGCTAATTCTTTTGTCTGACCACCACGATAAAAAAAGAGAAAACCTCCCAGGAAAGCAAGCACTAATGTGAGTATTGTTAAAGTCTTATTATTCATAATTTTTTTAAATTTAAGAATTCTATTTATCATATACACGACTCCGGCAATATTAAAGAAAATTCCCACCCAAAATAACTTAACTTGATATTGTGCGGCGAATGTCGCCAGTCCTGTCACCCCAAGAATAGGTACTAAATTAACTAAATAATGAGTACAGCAAGAAATCATTGCTGCTGTAGAAGTTGTTCCAGATACTCCAACTACTTTCCCCATACCTTTTCCACTATGCACCAAACTTTTAATGTATTGATACAAAGCGATCTGAACTCCGAAACCTACAGCCAAACTAACAATAAAATACCAATAATCTACGAACTGCTCTTGAGTAAAACTCCAACCAGAAACCAGAGTGAGTACTGTAAAATAAACTCCGAGTAGAATTGAGCTTGCTAGTGTTCCGTATAAGATTGATTTTGTTTTGTTGTTCATAACTATTTTAAGATATAAGTTTCGTGATCTTTCTCAAACTGTTGTTTACAATGATTTGAACAGAAAAAATAATTTTCACCTTATAATTTAAGAATTAGCTGTTAATTTTTTTCGTCGTGGAATAAAAGCCGGGGTTCTTTCTGCATACTCATTCCACAATTCTCCAAATTCTTTTTGAGAATCTTTCTCCTCGCTTTTAGCAAGTCGTGTGTACATCCAAACAAGAATTGGAAACATGACTAGAGTTAGAAGTGTCGGCCATTGCAAGAAAAATCCAAACATAATTAATATAAAACCAACATATTGCGGATGACGAATATAAGTATAAGGTCCAGTAAGAGCTAAAGTGTGTTCATTTTGAGCTTTGTAAAGAATCTTCCATGCCATAGAGAGAAGTGCAAGACCGTAAATGATTAGAATATAACTTGCAATATGGAACGGTCCAAAATGCGGATCACCACCCCAACCAAAGAAGTCTTCAAAAAGATGCCCAGAATTGTGTGCAAAGAAATCAACATCAGGAAATTTTGAAGAGAGCCAACCAGAAAAAAAATATATTGTAAGTGGAAAACCATACATCTCCGTAAAGAGCGCGACAATAAATGCCGAAAAGCCACCAAATGATCGCCAATCTCTAGAAGTCTTTGGTTTAGTAAAACTAAACGCAAAGATAATGAAAACCAGCGAATTTATAATGACAAGTGACCAAAGGCCGTAAGAGTTTTCCATAATGATTTTTTAGTGACAACATCCGTGACCAGAATGATTTTTATCGTCCTTGTTATCTTTGTTTTTATCTTCTTCTCCGGTAAGTTTATCCTTTTCATCTGAATTACCATTACCTTTATGTTTCCCCATTATAAAGAAGTAAGCTAATATCATTACTGCTATTCCGCCAAATACGACCCATGTTGAAACACCCAGAGTCCTACCGCCTCCACCAACGACAAATATGAAAAGAAATGGCAATCCACAACAAATTGCCATCATCCACATCATATTTTTATTACCTTTTTCATCATGATTGTGCATATATTTTACTATTTACTGATAAGACTTGAATTGTGCATCCACACGAAATAGAAACCGAAAATCCAAGCAAAGATAAACATATAGACTGCGCCCAATATAAAACTTCCAGTAGTTATCCAAGTAAAACCAGGCAATGTCTCAAAGAGTGTGTGATGAAGCTCAAGACCTGCTGTACTACGAAGCGGTATAAATCCGCCCAACACACAAAGAACATAAGCTATTTCGGACCCAAGAACACATTTCCAACCGTATTTTTTTAATGATAGTTCCATATATTTTTAATTAATTTATTAAACTATTTCTCCACGCTTCTCAAGCATCATGTGATGAATTGTTGCAATTTGAAGCCAAGTAGCGATTAGAATAAGAATCGCAGAACAAATCAAAGCATCTATTTTTGTAATTCCAAAAACCAAATTATCTGATCCACCCAAAATGGACCCCAGAAACGTAATCACTCCAACTAGACCCACGACAACACTGGCGATATGCATTAATTTAGATAGTTTCATATTTGTTATTGTTTTATTTGTTTGATAATGTGTACAAATCTACGAGTTCTTTAATTGCTTTACTTTCTTGTTTTGTATCATTAAGCATATGCTTTACATGACTACTAAGATGATTTGCCAAAAGAACTCTATCCATACTTTTTAGAGAAAGTTGCACTGATCTCGACTGTGTTATTAAGTCAATACAATATTTCTCTGCTTCTATGGCCTTTACAAGGCCATCAACCTGTCCACGAATTATTCTTGCTCTATGGAGTGCTTTCTTCTTTAATTTTTGATCTAACATAGTTTTATAAGTTAATAGTATAAGTTCGACCTTTCCCATACTTTATACCCCCATCCCCTATTTGTCAATGTCTTCTAAATTACCGCGCTTTCAGGAGCTCTATCATTATTCGTTTCTATAAATACTTTGTGTTTTGTTTTCATAATTATTTTTATTAGTATTTATATTCCACATCCACCTGCACTTTGTGAATCAGCTGGTTTAATTACTTGTGATGCAATTTTTGCATAACCTTGGGCACTAGAATGACTGGCACTTAACATTTCTTGCGGATTTACATTTTTCCATTCAATTCCTTTTTCTTTCATATAAGTCGCTATTGTAAGATAAGTGTCGGGGAACCAGTAAGAATTAACTATTAACGCTGTTTTCCACATGTCTTGTTCGCTTGCACCTTGTGAAGCCATTAGCTCCAAGAGCCCGAGTATTGCCATCCCATGATTACAGTCTGGAAAATGAACTGAATTGCCACAACAGGGTCTATATATTCCACGTGATATTTTATCGACTAGGGCTTGCTGTTCTGGAGTTAGTGTAATTAATGCATGCTTGCTATAGTGGTCCATTGGCTTACCTTTTGCGATTGTCCAACCACCAGTAGATGCAAAGTTTCCTGCTCCACCATATTCAAGATCTACCATCTCGCCTGTGTCTAAAATAGGATTTTTATTTGCGAGACCAAGAGCCCAAAATAGATTGAGATAATATCCTGAATTTTCTCTAGTAATTTTAATCTGACCATTATTATTTCCAAGCAATAAGTTTTTATACTCATCAGTGAAAGCTCCTCTCTGTTCATAAATAGCTTTGAATTTATCAGTATCAATAGCTCCACTGTCTACGAGTTGCACACCAAGGTTACCCCACGATGCAGGTAAAACTACCCCCTTAGATGGCAAAACAGCTTCTTCGAGCGCAGAAACTTGTGTGTCTGCCTTTTGTAAAGGTGTTCCTTTTGAGGGATTACGTAAACCATAAAACACAGATAGAGATAACATAACTCCAACGATAATAATAGCTGTTGGTGTCGCATATGGACTATCTTTTTTTATTATTTTTTCTTCAAGTTTTTCGTTTTCCATTTTTTTTAATTTAGTTATTCCTTACAGCAATCGACTAATTTACTAATAATGTCTTCCTTTGTCATTGATTTACCAGAACCAGATTTGTCGTGAATATTTAATCGATTATCTTCAACCCTTTTAACATCAGATACATCAATCAATTTCAATCGTAATGCCCAAAAAAGCGAATAAATTTCATAAGCTTTTTTAAACATATCTTGCGCTTCTTCTTTTTTACCCGATGATTGAAGTTTGGTACCGACTTCCATTAACCTCATAGTCGTAGCAAGTAAATGTTTAGCGATACACCACGTTTCACCCTCATGTTTATCAATCATTTTTTCCAAGAGTTGTTTCCTCATCTCCCTTGTCTGATTTAATAAATCAAAGTATTCATTATTCCCAGTTTTCTCGGCAGTAAAGTAAAAATGCTCTTCTAGGCTAATAAGGTTCATTACAGCAATACTCAAATCTTCCTCTATTGAGAGATCCAATTCACCTGTAGATTTAAGTTTTTCCACTTTTGCAATAAGTTCTTCCATTGTTGGTTTATTCATAATATTTATTTTATAATTTTAATTCTCCAATTTTACCGAAGAGCATATCATTGGCTATCGCCATATTTGGATCATCAAGTACATATCTGACAACCCCATTCTTGTCTACAATCATATAGGTATGACCAGGTAATGAACCTCTATGCATTGATGAAGTGGTAGTTAGCATACCAAGCTGTCGAGATACAGCCGCCCCTGTGTCAAACATGGTGGTAGCCTTTACAAGCTCTGGCATTTTAGCTTTTGCGGTTTCCCAATCTTTTGCAGAATCAACTACGACAGATATAGCTTGAATTTGATCATTGTTAAATCTTGGATCACTACCAAAGGCAGCTATCTGATTCCAACAGGCTGGATAGCACATAAGGCCTTCGTTAAAGAACAAAACTGTATCTTTACCTTTCAAATCAGCGACACTATATACTTTCCCGTCCTTATCTGACAGTTGAAAATCTGGCATAGGCTTTCCAACAAGTGAATTTAGTTGTTCGCTAGTTGGAGCCCCAGCTGATCCTCCGTGCATATTATCAACAAGAGCAGTCTGATTAGAACTTTGCTTTTGTTGAGAATTATCTGGTGAACTCTTGAACAGAAAATACCCCAAACCCAACACCACAACTGAAACGATAACAATCGAAATTACAGGGGATTTTTTATCATTATTATTTTTGCTCATATTTTTGTTTTTTATATTGTTTAATAAATACATAAGACACATACGACACTATTCCAATAAAGATGAACGCCCAAATATATTCAGGGATCAAAGACGTAAAGCCATTAATTGCCCCCAAAAACTTGGCATTCCATATATTCATTTCCAATTGATAATCTGAGTGAACAAATAATTTACTACTGAAAGCTAAGTAAGTTATATAACCACCCATTAGAAGAAAGATTAATCCAGAGATCAGCTCTGAAATAGTAATCTGCCAACTAAAACCTCCAATTTTCATAGAGATAGTTTTCTTTATTCCAGTGAACTTTTCAGTTAGATTAAATTTGTCGAGAAACGCCGCGATTATAAACAACGGCAGTGTCATCCCGATTATGTAAGCCAAGGTATAGAGTAATCCCCAAGCAATTGTCCCGCTTGCCATTGATAGTGTAAGCACTCCAGCCAATACGGGAGCACAGCAAGTAGTAGCTATTGCTGAGAAAATTCCTAGAACGTAAATTGAAGACACATGCTTTTTCATTTCATCTCGAACAGAAGTTGGAGTAGAAAACTTCTTGCCTAAAAGCATTATTATCCCTAGTATAAGTAAGAAGATTCCACCGACACTAAAGATTATATTGTGGTACTTACTTAATGCTTGTGCTAAGAAAGATACCCCCAGTCCGATTGGCAGAAAGACTGTTGCGACTCCCAAGAAAAAGACAAAAGTCATAAAGAAGATTTTGTATTTCTCTCTGAAGATATTTCCCAAGTAAGACGGGAGAAGCACTGTAATACAGCAAGGAGCAAAGAGTGCGGCAACTCCAGCCACAAACGCTGCTATTAATGATGTTCCTACTAATGTTTCCATATAATTTTTTACATAGATTTAATGATTAAAGTTAGTAAAATAACAAAAATACCCCGATAAAAGGATATTAAATAGCACGAAAAAAGCTTGCGCTTAATACGTGCCAATATTAGAAGGCTGGACTATTCTCAAACAATGAAAGCCAAGAGGTAATTTTTTGTTTACTATAGAAAGAATTAAATACTAGATCCCGTAAACGTTGATGCAATAATTCCAGTTTTGGAAAGAGTAAATTTTTATAAAATATAGATATCGAAAATGAAACCAGGAGTATAAATGCAAGTAATAAAATCCAACTAGAGATAGATGATGTTACTGATGTTGTAAGCGTTTGCAATGCAGAGACGTGTTGCAAAGTCATAGCAACAATATTTGTTGGACAAGGTGTTCCATCTATGGGAGAAGTAACACAACCAGAGGTTGATTCACTCATACTATGGCTAAAAATAGTAAAGCCAAAGACGGCTATTCCCGCAAAACTAACAATCAAAATTAGTGTAAGTATGGATTTCATAAGATTGCCATAATAAGTGTATACCCCCGAGGGGGTATTGTCAACACTCCACAAAAGAAAAAGTGGATAACTAATTCTGTTAAACCCGCCTGGCAAGTACCCCATATACTAGACACAGTAGTGCAGACAATCTGGGTATCAAAAGAGCCGTGCGGTACATGGCAAGTGTGCGAGTGATGGGGATCGGACCCATGTCTACTGCTTGGAAGGCAGTTATTCTACCATTGAACCACACTCGCTCGCTATCCACTTTACTCCGAAAAACCAATATTGACAAAGGGTTTAGAGAGCGTAAACTAGATATTGGAGGCGCTTCTTGGTACTCTTTAGTAGCTTTTGATGGTAAGCGACAGAAGGGGGAAGTGCCAAGGTCGTTAGTATAAGGAGAAAGCAGGATGGGTACCAGGGTTGCTACTACTGAAGATACTGATGGAAAAAGGAGGGACACGGCAACAAGAATCATCGAAGCAGCGACAGGAATCCTTCATCGGAAAATCAGTCGTCGGATCGAAGCAACAGAGAAGAGACAAGGTGTCGATTTGGTGGTCACCTTTAGGTATCCACCAGAAATGTACCGCGATGGCCATCTGACTCTGCTCATACGCGGTGGACAATTTGCGGTAACTGACTGCCAAGGTGTCTTTTGTCTCCATGTCGGAGAAATCGCTTGTGGTAGTTGTTATAATCCCGATCTTTCTCGAGATCTGGCAGTAGCTTGATTTTTACCCCATCCCCCACCCCGAGGCCGAGCGCTCCACAATGCTCGGCCTCTATTTATTTTATTATAAAAGACCAACCCCCGATCCTCTTTAAGAGGATCGGGGGTTGGTCATCCTAGCGTTTAATTAACGCATTGGACGATCAGCCAGTGGGCGGGCCTCGTTAACCGTGAGAGTTCGACCCTCAAAGTCCTTGCCGTGCCACAACTCGATTGCCTTTTGTGCATCAGCATCATTGGCCATTTCGACGAAACCAAAGCCACGGGAGCGGCCGGTCATCTTGTCGGTAATGATGGTTGAAGAGCTAACCTCACCCGCTTGGGAGAAAGCCGCCTTTAATGCATCAGCATTGGTAGAATAAGGAATTCCACCAACATAAAGCTTAGTAGCCATAAAGTTCGATAGTGTGATTAAATAAATGTAAGACGCGACCAAAAACTTACAACCTTAACAGTATGCACTGGCTATGTTTTAAAGTCAAACAAACACTACTAAGGTTTGGTGATGAGATGATAAGTAGTAATCGCTAAACCGCCAAAAGTAGCCACAAAAACAACGATTCCAACTAACCAGCCGATAATCGGCACCAGCGAAACAATAAACAAAGCTGTCGTGCCGCCGAGCACTCCCCACCACGAAAGTTCGTACTCCTTTTTGCGTCTAAATAATTTCTCCAGTATTGCCCCACAAACTAAACCAGCAAATACCGAAGCCATAACAAGCAAAGCTAGATAGAGACAGGTGATAAAAAAACCCAAGGGCAAACCCACAATCGTCAGCGATAAGATAATAACCAGAGCTGGGACCAAAATCAAAGTGGCCAGTCCAGCTCCAAGCGAGCGGCCAAAGTGTGTTAAAGTGGTAGTTACAATCGCGCCAACCGGTCGAGGCAAAACCACATACAAAAAAGTAGCAAAAACTAATAAAGTCAAAAACTTAAATAAAGCCCAGACACCGACTAAAGCTAAGACCGCCGGCAAACGACTTGATAATTGATTAAATATGGTCGCGCCACTGACTTGAGCTCTGACGTGCCGCACTAAAGCCTGCGGTGATTGGTAATTAATCCCTTGACTTAGTACCGCTTGCTCCCCTAGCACTAGTTCATCTACCCGAGCACTAACTGGCCCAGTAATGGCTCCGTTAATTAGTAGCTTACCGCCGATCGCCCTCAAAGAACCGTCGATCGAACCATCAATAATGGTCGCACCACCGAGCACTAAAACATCTTGATCCACTCGTGAGGCTGGTAATAAATGGACTTGGCCGCCGGCAACCGCCACATCTCCTCCCACTTCATCACCGATTGCCACCGTACCACCAACCACGCGAACATCACCATAAACCGGCCCCGTAACCGTGATATTACCACTAGCAACAAATAAGTCACCCTGGACTGGCGCCGTAATCACCGTCCGCCCCGCGGCAGTAAAAATATCACCCATTACTGGCCCAGCCAAATTTAGATCTCCCACTAAAGCGTAAAGATTGGTAGCCAAATTAGCTGTCGCTGGTAAATTAAAAGTCTTACCCACCCGCGCCTCGGCCGCCCAAGCGGCGCTCGGTGCTAAAACTAAAACGGAAATTAAAATCAATGATTGGAGATACTTCATTATTACTATCGTAGCAGGCTGGATAGATAAAGAAAAGGCCCGCCTAAGTAGGCAGACCGTATTTGGAGAGAAACTGATTAGAGTAGTCGATGTCGCCGGTAACCTCCTTAATTACCGGCAACCAGGCGGGAGGGGTAAAGAGGGCGGCGCTCTCGGGGGTGGTAAACTCACACTCAGCCACCACCAGGCCAGCAAGCGTGTCGCGATATTGGTCGATCTCGAGCGTGAGACCGCCCTCTAACTTGATCTTAAAACGATACTTACGGATCAAGTTGGAGGCTTGAGGCAGGAGTACCTCGTAGTGCTCGCGAGTGATGGCGATCTCGCTCTCTTGGCGCGACAAGCCACTACCCACCTTTTCGGTCAGGTAAAAGGCATTGCCGTAGCGACGGAGACGGAGCTCACGCTTACCCGTCAGCAAGTAGGCTTGGTCAATGTAGACACAAGGTACTTGTCGATAGTCGCGGATCTCGTCTTGTGGTACTTGTCTCAAGAGCCACTTGCGCTCAATCTCAACTTTAGTAGTGGCAGACATTAGTCAGATCTCCTTGTGGTTGAGCTAGATGGTCAGCAATCACCTGGCGGATGAGTTGGATTTTTGACTCCAGATCATCCTGTCCGGATAAGACAAGACGGTTAACATGGCCCGACCAGGCCTCTTTGAGGGCGGTGTCAACTTTTTGTGCCTCCTCCACGCTCTCGTAACGGTTAGAATTACCCGCTTTGAGCGCCAAGTACCGGTCGGGACATTGGACAGCTAATGACTCGAGATGGAACACCCAGTCATAAGCTGCCAACATCGCTGACTCGCTTTCGCCTACCAAGCGGCAGAAAACTTCTTTATTGCCGAGGTAGGCGGCGCCGTCGAGGCGGCCGCGGTCGCAGATCATCACCTCGTAAGGTGAGGCGAGCCAGGCCACTTCGGCCCCGACTTGCGCCGCGTAGACGACTGACTGGAATTGGTACAGCCAGTCGGAACTGAACACAACATCTCTGTGTGGTAGCGGAAAAACATCAAGTAGCGCAGTAGCCATCTCGCCCACAAAGGCGACTTGGCCGGCAAACTTGCACTGCAGTGCCTTGATCACCGAGGTCTTGCCACCGCACGGTCCGCCTGTAATCACAAACTTCCACATGCTCTTCATATTTTCTCCCTCCCATTGGTTTATTTTGTTTTCAATGACCTAGGTCTGGCTTAAGCTTAAATTAAAATTATTAAAACGTCTTAATTTTGGTCATTTTTTAAAAACTAATCTAAAATAGCTTGATTCATAGGTATTTTTGTAATAATTATGTTGACGAAAAAGCTGACAGATATATAATAAAAGGATATGCAATTAGAAAATTATTTACAAAAAATAGGCTTAAGTGATAAGGAGGCGGCGCTGTACGTGGCTGGGCTACAACTGGGCCCAGCTACTATCCAAGACCTAGCCAGTGAGTCGGGACTTAAGCGCACCACTATTTACGAGATTATTAAGGGTTTGCAAGAGAAAAAGCTGGTCAATCAAAGTCAAAATAACAAAAAAAGAATTTTTATTATGGAGGAACCCGAGAATGTGGGTCTCTTTTTAAAACAGCGCGAGAGTATTTTTAAGCAAATCTTGCCGGACTTAGAGGCACTCCAAAATCAAAAAACTAAAAAGCCCGCCGTGCGCGTCTACGAGGGCAAGCTGGGGCTGGAAAAAATTTACGACGATATGCTTAAAAAGCCCGGCGAGATTTTGGCCCTGGCCGCCCCTAAAGACCTAATCTCTAAAGGGATGTTGGAGTTTTTGCGCGAGGACTGGGAGCCACGGCGCATTGCCGGCGAGATCAAATTGCGTCGGGTCAACATCAATTTAACTGGCGACCACCGCAGAGATTATAAAATTTTCCCTAAACCGGAGGAGTTTGAGGAGGTGCGTTATTTATCGGTTGATGATTACCCTTTTACTATTGGCATTTATGCTTACCGCCAAAAAGTCGCCTTTGTTTCTTATCACAAAGACGAGATGTTTGGTATTGTTTTGCGTAGTCCTACGGTCAACTTTACTTTACGCTCAATGTTTGAGCACTTTTGGAGTTTTAATCCCCTATCTTAGATTAGTTACCACCAAATTCATCGCTGATGGCGGTTTGGCCGGTGGTTTGATAGTCCGAGACATTACTCTCGACTGCTGTGTTAAGTGAACGCGAGTACCACCAAGCTAAAGCCAAGGCGATAATCACCACTACAATCGCCACAATCGGCCAACTCACTCCCCGCTTAAAATTTACGTTTTTCATATACTTTTATTATACCTTAAACCTAATAAAGTCGGAGTGCAGGGATTCGAACCCTGAGTCGCTCGCTCCCAAAGCGAGAATGTTAGCCGTTACACCACACTCCGTAACACCAAATCAGCTTACCATGTTTAAATAATATCCTCCACTAGTTCCACGTGTAACGTCTCCCTATTGGGTTTTAAATACACCAAAAGCCCATCTATTTGCCAATCTATTTCGTCTAGATTATTTTTTAATAAATAAATCTCGACCGACCGAGCTAAACGACGCAATTTACCAGGATGGAGTTGATCTTCAGGACTAAATACTTCAGTTTCACGTGAAAATGTTTCACGTGTGACTGTTTTTACCTCCACAAAGTGCCATTTACTCCCCTGTTTAGCCACTAAATCAATCTCACCCCACTTATTCCAGACATTTTGACCGATAATAGTGAAACCTTGGCTTTTAAGGTAATTAGCAGCTACTTCTTCTCCCTTTAAACCGATCTTTTGCTTGTCTGAAGGGTTAATCTTGAACATATTTTCACGTGTAACGTTACTTAAGTAACAAACTGTCCATTTTAGACCTTTAAATTGACTTTAATTTTTATTTTATTGATAAATAACGATTTTATGTGAGACTTTAGTCCTAGACCTTTTGTCCGTTATGCACATTATCCCCAGACTTATCCCCATAATTGCCGGTGGTGCCCATAGAAATAGTGTGCGGGTAGGGAGAATCGAACTCCCGTCTCATCCTTGGCAAGGACGTGTTCTACCACTAAACCATACCCGCTTAAACGAATTTATCTTATCATAATAAATTAATTGTTTGTATTGACTGAGATAAATCGAAGTGTGTCCCCAGAGGGACTCGAACCCCCAACGACAGTTCCGAAGACTGTTGTGATATCCATTTCACCATGGGGACAAATCACCTTATTTATACTATCATAAAGAAACAATGAAGCTAGAGCTACCCATCCCTACCACCGTTTCACGTGCAACCAAAACCTTGGAAGATAGGGGTTTTTCAGCTTATGTGGTGGGCGGTTGTGTCCGCGATCTCGTTTTAGGTCGCGTGCCCGAGGACTGGGACATCACCACTAATGCCACGCCAGAGGAGATTATCGCGCTTTATCCTAAAACGGTTTATGAAAATAGCTTTGGCACCGTTACGGTGATTAATGAAGAAGAGACTGATTTGACTCTTAAGACCTTAGAAATTACCCCCTTCAGACAAGAAGGGAAGTATAGCGACAAGCGCCACCCCGATGAAGTTAAATTTAGTCAAACAATTGAAGAAGATCTTTCGCGCCGCGATTTTACGATCAATGCTTTGGCTTATAGAATCAGTACCGGCGAATTGATTGACCTTTATAGTGGGATTAAAGACTTAAAAGACAAGTTGATTAAGACAGTGGGGGAGGCCAGTAAGCGTCTAAACGAGGATCCACTACGAATTATGCGTGGTATCCGCCTAGCTTGCAGTTTAGATTTTGCTATTGAAACCGAAACCACCAAGCAAATGACTAAATTAGCACCGTTAATTAAAGATATCGCCATTGAACGCATTCAAATTGAGTTTAATAAGATTATTATGTCGCCCCGACCGATGCTAGGGCTTGAATTATTAAAGCAATATGGCTTATTGGAGCACTTGGCCCCAGAACTGCTTGAGGGTGTGGGTATTGAGCAAAACGGTGAGCACATCTACGATGTCTGGCAACACACCTTGAGAGCCCTCCAACATGCCGCAGATAAAGAGTTTGGTTTAGAAGTGAGGCTTAGTGCGCTTTGTCACGATATCGGCAAGCCACGAACCCGTCGTTTTGATACCATCAAACAGGATTACACTTTTTACGGTCATGAAGTGGTGGGTGCCAAAATGGCTAAACAATTATTGACCAGACTTAAATATCCGACCAAAACCATCGAAACAGTGACCAAATTGGTCCGGAATCATATGTTTTTCAGCGATACAGGAAAGGTAACCCTTTCGGCCGTGCGGCGGATTATCGCTAATGTCGGCCGTGAGCTTATCTGGGAACTGATTAATGTCCGGATGGCTGACCGCATTGGCATGGGTCGCCCTAAGGAGGATCCTTACCGCCTCCGTAAATATGAAGCGATGATTGACGAGGCTTTGCGGGCACCTACCTCCGTTGGCATGTTAGCCCTAGATGGGACTGACTTGATGGGGAAGTTAACACTAAAGCCGGGACCAAAAATCGGCTTTATCTTGCACGCTCTATTGGAGGAGGTGTTAGAGGATCCAACTAAAAATACCAAAGATTATTTACTGACTAAAGCTAAAGAATTAATGCTGTTATCTGACAGTGAGCTTAAAAAATTAGGTGAGAGCGGAAAAGAAAAGAAAGATGAAGTAGAAGAAGGGGAATTGGCTAAAATTAAGGCTAAGCATCGAGTTAAATAAACAAACAACCCGCCTCAGATAAATGGGCGGGGCGGACGAGGACATGCAGGGCACGGAAACAATGATAGTTGATTGCGAAACGCCGATAAAAAGGGCACAATCTGCTAGACTATGAGGAGAAAAAATATCTAACAAAATTATCTGAGGTTCTCGTCCTATAGGTCCTGATCATCGTCTGTCCTTTATTGTACTATAACTGTTTTAAAGGACAACAAACAAAACTGTGGATAACTTTATAAAGTCATTTTTTCTTATTATGAAAATTTTTGTGGATCTCGCGGAGTTGGCGGTCGGTAACATGGGTATACACTTGAGTAGTGGTAATATTGGCGTGACCTAACATCACTTGTACTGATCTAATGTCCGCCCCATTTTGGAGCAGGTCAGTGGCAAAGGAGTGGCGGAGGGTGTGGGGTGTGACTCGGCGGCCAATACCGGCTTGGGTGGCATATTTTTTAACCAAACGCTCAATAGAGCGAGGACTAAGCCGGCCACCATCAGGGTTAATAAATAAAGCCTCGTCTAAATCCTTACGCTTCCCCTCATAACTTTTTAAATAACTCGCCGCTTCTGGAGAGAGGAAAACGAGGCGAACCTTCTCTCCCTTACCACGGATGGTAAACTCACCGCGAGAAAGGTCAATACTGTCGCGATCTAAGGAGCATAATTCCGAGACGCGTAGACCAGTGGAAAATAAGAGTTCTAATAGTGCTTTATCGCGCAAGCCCGAGAGGGTATTAGTTTTAGGACCATCAAGTAAGCGCTTAAGTTCGGCCTCGGTAATAAGGTCAAGCTCACGGGCACCCACTTTAGCGAGCTCAATGCGCTCGGGGGCGAGGGATTTAATCCCTTTTTTAGCTAAAAACTTAAGAAAAGTGCGTAAAGCGATTAAATGATAGTTTTGAGTGTTCTTTTTTAAATTCTCACGATTAATAGTGAGGCGGAAGCGACGCACTAAGTCGTCATCAATGTCACTAATTTTAGTTACTTTACCAAAAATAAAAAGTCGTGTAAGGTAGCGATCATAATTCTCCACCGTTTTAACGCTCCGCCCGCGCTCAATCTCCAAGTACTCCAAAAACTCTTGTTTTAACTTTTGAATTTCGCTCCCAGCCATGCTCCCATTGTATCAAATATTGTGCGACGTGGGACTACTTATCAGATTTACGGTCAGGTTTTTTAAACCAAACATTGAATGTTTGGTTTTACTTCCTCCCACTAAAACAAAACCTTATGACAGATTGACAAAAAAGGGGGAATTATGCTAGTATTGGAGCGGTGCAGAAATGCACCACTTTTTATAAACCATTATTAATTGCAACGGTTTTTATACCTTATTTCATGCTTACGACTAAGAAAAAGAGCGCAGTCATTAAAAAGACTGCACGCCATACTAAAGACACCGGCTCGCCGGAAGTCCAAATTGCCCTGCTCACCGAGCGGATCAATGAGTTGGCCTCACATTTAAAAAAGCATGCTAAAGATAATCACTCGCGTCGCGGTCTGCTCAAGCTTGTCTCCGAGCGTCGTACTCACGAAAAGTATCTTTTAACTAAGCGCAAAAAAGCCGAAGCGGTAATTAAATAAAGTTAAACATGTCGATTATCAAACACAAGAGCCAACGGGTTGGCGTTTTTATTGATACGCAAAATTTATACCATTGTGCTAAAAATTTGTATCACGCTCGCGTCAACTTTGGCGCGATCATGAAAGATGCTTTGGCCGGCCGACAGTTAGTGCGCGCCCGAGCCTATGTGGTGACCACCGAGAGTGGTGATGAAAAAAACTTTTTTGAGGCTTTAGGTAAAATGGGTATTGAGGTTAAAACCAAAGATTTACAAATTTTTGCCGGCGGCGCTAAAAAAGCTGATTGGGACGTAGGCTTAGCGATGGACGCCGTTAAACTGGCCCCTAAACTCGACGCCGTTATCCTGGTTTCGGGTGATGGCGATTTTGTTCCATTAGTCGAATATTTACAAGATCACATGGGTTGTCAGGTGGAGGCAATTTCCTTTGGCAAAAGCACTTCCTCTAAACTTAAGGAGGCGGTAGACGATTTTATGAACTTGGATGATAATCCTCGTAAATATTTACTCACTACCGGAACCGGGAACAAAAACGGTAAATCCGACTAAAATTAGACAAATATCTGCTATAATGTTATAGTCTAAAAATCGGAGAAAGGAGACGAGTGTGATGAATGGGACAAACGTGACAGCTCTAGCGCCAAGACAAGCAAGCAGGATAGCAAGGGAATGTCGGCGGGATTGGGGGAGGAAAGATAAATACTTCATCACCCCAGCGGAACTTGGGATATTACTAAGGGCCGGAGCGGTCGTTATCAGCATCAATAAATCAAATGACCAAGGATGCTGGATTCACGAAGTAGAGTACCAACGACAAACATTCTGTGCTGTCACCAACAACCCGATCTGTGATCTTTAAAGACTGTCATCCTCGTGATTGGCGGTCTTAATTTTATTCGTCTTCTTGCTCACGATCCAGACGAGCTTGTGCTAAACGAGTAAAAGCCTGCTCTAATGTCTCGCCAGTGGTAGCCAGACATGCCAATTCAGAAATTTTTTCCGCGAGATCATAAGGCATTTCCGTGCGAGTTTGTCCAAAAATCATTACGGCCAACTCATTATGCAATCGCCGACGTTCATCTTCTCTACCAATACGATTTTTTCCCGATAACACTAAATCGGTATAAGCTTGACAGCGGTCCAGCAAGCGACTCTCGGCTACCGATCCCAACCGAGGTGGCTGCCCCGGTAGACCAAGTCGTCGCCAATAATTAGCCAAGAATGATGGTTCTACCTCCGATGATTTGAATGATAACGACTCTCGTCTCATGAATAATTAAAATAATAATTTGATTATAAAGACTAGTTGATTATAAGTAAACAGAAACCGCAACGAGGCTTAGCCTCGTTGCGGTGGTATTCTCATGACCGGCCCAATCTTTGTTGTCGGCGAATCAGACTTAGTTGCTCATCTAATTGCCGAAGACCTTCCCGGTGTCGCCTTCTCCGAATCCAGTTCTTTCTTAACCGGCGGAGCCATTTAATGATCCTTTTCATCATTTTTCTCCTATTTTTAGACAATCCCAATGAGAACTCGATTCAACTAGCAACTAGCCAATTCCAATTTCAATTAAACCACATCTAACTGAATAAAACCATTGCCAAGGCGAGACCTTGACAGTTAGCTTAATTAAGTGCTAGTAGTAGATTCAGAGGTCAACCTGAGGTCAAACTTAACTCAACTATAAGTATAAGGAGAAAGACATGCCGACATTACCAGAAGTGTGTCAGTCACTGGGAATCAAAGAAAAGCGTCTGAAATGGAGTCATGGAGCAGAACTAAATTATATCGTTGATCAATTCAATAGACTTCCACAGTCGACACGAAGCCGGATTGCTCAGTCTCTTGTTTTCTTTTCCCAAGGTGATAGTAGTCATGTCCTCGATGAATTGGGACAAGGATTGGTTGACAGTCTTCGTACTGCATCTCCAGCTGAATTAGCACGATTTATGAATGAACAAGTTGGATTACCTGATGCCTTGAAAGTCTATTACCCAGGCCTGACTCAAGGGCTAGAGGGGATTAAACTGATCATTAGGTTTTGTAGTCAATATTTGAGACAAGTGGAACCTGATGATTGGCAGATCGAGAAGATTGATCTGCCAGCCTGACCGTATCAGATCCAACAGTTTACTACTTCCGTCGTCCAGCAATTGGCTTCGGGAGTTTTATTTTCAATATTTAGTCATTCTTTTGCTATAATAAAAAGACTATGGACGAGAATAATAATCCTAATCCCGTCGGTGTGCCAGATTATACCAACGTGGAACCAAAGGTGGTTGATAAATTAGCCGAGGCTAAAAAAGCGTTGGCGGGGCCGGAGCGGGCGGCTAAGATTGAGCAAGCCGAGCACGAGCGCGAGATCAAAGAAGAAAGTAAAGAACTAGAAACTAAATTAGCGGTAATCGTTAAAAAAAAGGAGCAGTTAGAGTTACTCTGGGTCAAACTTGATGACGAGAAAACAATAATTAAACAAAAAATGACACCAATTGTCGAGCAGGAAGCTAAAGTTGAAGCCGAAGAAACTGGTCTAGAAAAAACAGAGAACGAAACCGGTTTACCATCCGAAAAACATAAAATCGAAGCGAATCGGCGAATCGTGGAGGATAAGCGCCGCAGTTTAGAGGACGCCAAATGGAAATTACAAGCAGAGATTGATGTGATTGACGGCAAAATTGCCGAGCAAACCGCCAGTTATCAAAAATTGTTGGATGAGGAAGAGTCGTTGCAGGCCAAGTTAGATGCCATTAAAGCCGAATTAAGTGTTTAGAATTTTTTAAAATAATATGCCTCCCGAGGAGCAGAGAATCCCCACCGATACAGAGACATTAGCTAAACGTCGTGAACAGGCTATTTTGGCGATGGAGGGCTCGGCCCGCCGCAGTAAACGTGTCGAAGCTGAACGCTTAGAAGCCGAGAAAAAACTGGCCCAAAAAATTCACGACGAACAAATCAAAAAACATAATGCGGAGGTAGCCGCTAAAGAGGCTAAAGAGCGAGCGGCGGCTGAGGCGAGCGCCCGCGAGTCTGAGGCCGCTAAAGCCAGTCGGATAGCTAAAGGACGCGAAGCGGCCACTTTAACCGAACAATTGCGTGGTGAACCACGCGTCAGTTTAAGTTCTGTACGGACCTTAAAAACTGATGTCCAAGATGCCGCCTCCAGCCGCAAACTTTCAATGGCTAAAATCGCTCTCGAAGCTCAAGCCTTACGTCGTCAAAGCGCTAAACAAGTGGAGCATCAAGCCTATACTACTATTGCCATTATTGCTTTAACTTTAGTACTTTTAGCCGGTGGGGGATTAGTGATCGCTTATGTTTTTAAATTAAATCCGATCGCCTCGACCACCATTACTCCGCAAACAGCAGTTAAATTGATACTCCCCACCGATACTCAATATGAGGTGATCACCAGTGGTGAAACAACAGAAACCCTACTCCCTAAAGTCAGGCGGACTGTCCAAGCTAGTGGCCCTACCGACAGCACCACCGGTCTTTACTTTACTAAAGTGATCGCCGAGATCGATGAAGATGATAAGACTTTAGAAGCTAAAGCAGTACTCGGTTTGCGCGAAACCAATGAAATACTCGGCATCGAACTGCCACGACCATTTATCCGTTTTTTGAATAATAATTGGCTGTTGGGCCTGTATCACACCCCCACCGGCACTGAACCGTTTATCATTTTGACGATCAATTCATATGAGAATATAGCTGCTCAATTACTAGCTCACGGATCAAGTATTTTAGCGCCGTTAATCAAACCGTATTTCCCAGATACTAGCTACAACACTTTAAAGACCGTTCCGCCAGCTGGCGGATTTACTGATTTATTGATTAAAAATATTGATGCCCGAGCCATTGTCGACACCAATGGCCAACCACACTTACTCTATGCTTTTATCGATAATCAAACTTTAGTCATTACCATCTCACCCGCCACGATGGAAAAAGTGGTGGCCTTGTCCCGCTTGCCTGTGGTAGAGTAATGGTATGGATATCACTAAATACCGACAACAATTAGAGTCCGAAAAAAAACGTTTAGAGGGAGAGTTGGCCGAGCTCAGTCAAACGGAAGAGAGCGAGGTCGCTTTCCGTGATGAGATTGCTGACCGCTTAGAAGAACAAGGTGAAGAAGCAGCTGGTACCGATGAGTTGAAAGAAGAATTACACCAAGTTAAAACCGCTTTAGCTAAAATTGAGGATGAGACTTACGGCTACTGCGTTATTTGCAAACAACCGATTGAGTCCGAACGCTTGGACGCCAACCCCGCCGCGACCACCTGTATTACTCACCGCGACGCCTAATTTTTTTAGAACCATCGCCACATCATGATCGCTATAGTCCGGGCCGCGCAGTTATCGGGACTAAAATCAGATATTATCGATGTGGAAGTGGATGTTTCTCGTGGTTTACACTCGTTTAATATTGTGGGCTTGCCCGACAAAGCCGTCGAAGAAGCGCGCGACCGGATTAGTGCGGCAATTAAAAACTCCGGCTTCCCACCGCCACACAAAGGTAATCGTAAAATCATTGTCTCACTCGCTCCGGCCGATATTAAAAAGGAGGGTTCGGTTTTTGACTTGGCGATCGCTCTCGCCACCTTGGCGGCGAGCGATATTTTACATTTTGAACCAACTGGTAAATTATTTTTAGGTGAATTAGGATTGTCTGGCGAGCTCCGACCAATTACCGGCACTTTAGTGTTAGTCAAAAAAGCGCGGGATGCCGGTTTTACTGAAGTGTATTTACCAGATGCCAATGCCACCGAGGCGGCATTAGTGCGCGATATTGCCGTTTACCCGGTAAAAACTTTAGCCGAGATTGTGGCTCATTTGGCGCCAATCAAAAGAGGAGACGATAAAAAGTTTCTCTTAACCCCAGCGATGCCGACCGAAATTGTGACTAATCAAAATAGCGCTACATATGATCTAGCTGACATTCGTGGTCAGCACACCGCCAAACGCGGATTGGAAATCGCCGCCGCCGGTGGACACAACGTAGCGATGTTTGGTCCCCCCGGCACCGGCAAAACAATGTTGGCGCGGGCTTTTGCTAGCCTGTTACCACCACTCTCTTTTGACGAGATTATTGAGACCACCGGTATCCATTCCGCCTCCGGTGCTCTTGATGGACATTATTTAACCGAAGCCCCTTTTCGCTCACCGCACCACACCGCTAGTTATGTCTCATTAGTTGGCGGTGGTGCTTGGCCCAAGCCGGGTGAGATTACATTAGCCCATCGTGGTGTTTTATTCCTAGATGAATTCCCCGAGTTTGAAAAGAGAGTTTTAGAAGCTTTACGCCAACCATTAGAGGATCGGATTGTTTCCATTAGCCGCTCCAAGGGCTCAATGACTTTCCCGGCCAGTTTTACTTTAGTGGCATCAATGAATCCCTGTCCCTGCGGACACCGTGGCAACAAAGTGCGCGAATGTATTTGTACACCACAAGCCCTCGACCGTTATGATCGTAAATTATCCGGACCGATTATTGATCGAATTGATTTGTGGTTGGAGGTGGGCGTGGTGGACCCAGCGAGCTTGCGCGGCGAGGGAAGTGAGGAACCATCAAGTAATGTCCGCGAACGAGTGATTGCCGCACGCAAACGTCAAAATAAAAGATTTAAAACCGCCAACAAGAATATCACCACCAACAGCGAGATGACAGTTAAAGAGCTTAAACAATTTGCCCCCCTATCCGATAGTGCCTCAACTTTGTTGGAAGATGCCGCGCGCCGATTAAATTTATCGGCGCGCGCTTTTCATCGCGTTATTAAATTGGCTCGCACTATTGCTGATCTCACTGATACTGACAATATCAACGAGAGCCATTTACTTGAGGCTCTCCAATATCGACCAAAAAGAGCTTAAGCTGTTTCACTAGGGTTATCCACAGTAGAGTTATTGACTAGTGAACGGATGTTCACTTATACTATTTACATGAGTTATGGGGAATATAAACAAAAAATCAGCCAGTTTTATAATCGTCACCGACGCCTGCCCAGCTACAGTGAGATCATGTCTCTGGTTGGTTTTAAATCTAAAAACGCGGTTTATAAATTAGTCCAAAAAATGTTAGACGAGGGTGTTGTAAATAAAGATCACACCGGCCACTTAGTCCCGGGCAATTTATTTGGTTCGTTAAAATTATTAGGTATCGTCGAGGCGGGGATACCAACTAGTGTCGAGGCTGTGGAGTTGGACACTGTCAGTTTAGATGAGATGTTGGTGGAAGATCGTGAACACTCGTACCTCCTCACTGTTAAAGGCGATTCAATGATGGAGGCCGGCATTTACGACGGTGACTTGGTCTTAGCGGATAAAAGTAAAAAAGGGATGATGGGCGATATTGTGATTGCGGAAATAGACGGCGGTTGGACAATGAAATATTTAAAAGAACAAAATGGCCAAAATTATTTAGAACCCGCGAATAGTCAATTTAAAAACATTTACCCTAAACATAGTTTAAACATCGCCGCTGTCGTTACCGCTATTATCAGACAATTATAAAATAACATGAGTAAACAACAATTTAAATCAGCCCTACAAGATGAACTCAATAAATTAAACGATCAAATCGATTGGAAGATAATGCATCGTTTATCATACGCGTGCGACGCGCGACGCCACAAACAATTAACAAGCGAGCTCCGCCGTCTCAATCGCGATCACCTCGGTCTCTGGCGCTCACTCACTACCAGCGCATTATCTTTATTACTTTAGTCCAAGGTCTCGCCTTGGATCTCCAAAAAGGCGAGACCTTATATTTTGATCTTAAAACGGATTTTTAGTACCGCGAACTTCAAAGTGGAGATGAGGACCGGTAGAGCGACCACTATTGCCGAGGGCACCCACTACTTGACCTTGGATCACTCGTTGACCTTGCGCCACCATTACTTTGCTTAGGTGGGCATATAAAGTTTGGACTCCATTACTATGATCGACCACCACATAACTACCATAGCCACCATTCCAACCACCATTTCGAGCAATAATCACAGTGCCAGCCGAAGCAGCAAAAACCTCAGCTCCATAAGCACTAGATAGATCTACTCCATTAAAACCATGTATCCCTTGAGTTTTGATTCCACCGCGGATTGGACGCATCAAGTTACCGATAAAAGTGGACAAATTACTGCCTACAGTGCCGGTAGTAGTTCTAACCGGTGTCGCTACCGCTATCTCACCATTAGGCACAATTAAAATATTACCCACCGTTAAACGGGCACCATGATCTAGACCATTAAACTGAGCAATTTCTTCAGCGTCGCCTTTGTATTTGGTCGCGATTGAGGCGAGAGTATCACCCGACTTAACAGTGTAGCGGATACCGGAAATTGGCAAAATAGTCAAGGTCTGACCTTCTTTAAGAGCAGTCCCACGAGCCAAATCATTGCCCCACATAATGGTGTTAACCGAAACATTAAACATTTTAGCAATCGCCAAGAGAGTATCGCCCTTGCGCACCACATAAATACTGATTTGATCGGAAGGTGGAATCTCGACAATATCAGCAATCGTCCCTAATGGCCCAATGTCGGGAAGTAAGGCTGAATCATTAACAATCGTAATATCGCCACCGCCAACTGCCACTTTAGGATCAGGCGAGGAAATAGCTTGGAGTAGAGACATTGTTTGAGCGGTTTGGGAGCGCCCCATTAACTGATTTGAACTAATTGAGTCTAAAAAACGTTCCATTAAAGTATCCCAGGAGGCATATACCGGCGTAGTTATTAGTAATAAAAGCCCACCACCAATAAATACCCGTCGGTAACGGCTTTTAAGTTTAGCTATACGAGAATAGTGAGGCGTCTGAATAAAGGTTTAAAGGGAATTTAGACTAACCGCCTTATTATAGCCTTTTAGACCCCTTTTGGCTATGAGCGCAGGCGAGTTAAAATATCACCTTCAATCCTTGTTAAATCACGGCCATAAGTGAGGCGAGAGAGTTCTTTAAGTTTATCTTTGACTTCCACCGAGCCGAGTTTAGGCAAGGGCACTTGGATCGAGAAAGGAATACTTGGTTCACCATTAATTAAGATTCGAGCAAAGCCGTGGCGATTCTCATTATTAACTAAATCATGGGAGGTAAATACCGAGCCAAATTGTTTAAGTAATACTTCCGTATCAGGAGTACCAACTCTAAAGGAGATAATCGAACCAACGTTACCAAAGACTGATTCCCGGATATTGTCTTTAAGTTGGGCAATAAATTGATGAGCAATTGTTAGATTAAGTCGATATTTCCGCGCTTCCGACAAGATGGTCGAAATCGAGTCAGTGGTATAGTTTTGGAATTCATCAATATATAAGTTAAAGTCACGGCGCTCAGTTTCGGGAATATCGGAGCGAGAGAGTGCCGCTAACAACAGGCGACCTGTAATAATCATACCCAAGAGCCCCGAGTTAATATCGCCAATTTTACCTTTAGCTAAATTGACGAGCAAAATTTTACCCTCATCCATGACTGTGCGGAAATTAAACGCTGATTGCGGCTGACCGATAATCGGCCGCATATAGTCGTTAGCCACAAAATTACCAAATTTTGAAGTAATATATGGTGTCATATTGGCCAAACCTTGCTCCCCGCTGGTCTTAACTGCCTCTTTAGTCCAAAAATCGATCACGCTTGGATTAGTGATCCGAGCCAATTTACGATTACGAAACTCGGTGTCGGTGAATAAACGCGACACTTCCATTAAAGTGGCGGACTCTCCACCTTTGGCGGGATTGGCATCTTCCATTAATAAAAGGAGGGCATTCCTCATATACTGCTCAAACATCGGACCCATTGTCTCTTTATCAAAGAGCTGATTAAAAATCGATTGGATCTCGTTGACGATGAAAGTTTTTTCCTCTGGTCGGTCAAAATTGTACTCAAGCATGTTGAGTCCTAGTGGTCGAGCCAGATCACCGGGATTAAATACAATCACATCATCAATCCGACTTTTAGGCACACGCTCTAGGACGGCATCGACTAGGTCACCATGCGGATCAATTAAACATAAACCCTTATCATTGAGTAAATCCTGATTAATCATATTAAGCATCGAGAGCGATTTACCAGTACCGGTCTGACCAATCAAATACAAGTGGCGGCGGCGATCAGCATCCGAGAGATAAACCGGTTTAGTCTCACCCCTAAAAATACTCTCGGCAATTAAAGTACCAGTTCGCGGTAAATTAGGTGGTGGTGGTGCCTCTTTAGTATTAAGCCAACTAATCCGCGGACCGGCGGTAGTGGCGGTAGGTAAATGGAAAATACTAGCCAACTCCTCGGCATTTAAAGTAAAAGCTTGGCTGGGATCAAACTCGCGGAAGATATATTGATAGAGTAACTTTTTGGGCCGGCGAGCTTTAACTAATTTAAAATTATTACGATAGGGTGAAGCAAATTGATTAAATTGCCCAGCAATGGCCAGCAGTAAATCTTCAGCCACGGCTGTGGTGTCCGAGGCGGTAATTACCCGGATATTGACCTTAAATAAGGGTTTAGCCATTTTAAGACTAAGCGCTTTGACTGCCTCCTCATCAACTATCTTATTTTCTGACTTATCTTTTTTGGTTGATGATTTATCACTCATTAACGCCTTAGCTACCACCTCTAAAGATAAATTACCTTTTTTAACCAGAGAGGAAAAGGAATTGCCCTGCTTTAATTGTTCCACCATTTTCGCTAAAGTTTTTTTGATACTGTTATCGGTTGGTGTTACCACCAATTGGATAGTGGCACCATCGCCCGACTCGCGCAGATGCGATAAGGTGTTTACAATTGCCGCAAAAGTGTCGACACCTGCTTCTTTATAAGTCCGGAGTGGTAAAGCTTCATTTTCGGTTAAAGTTAAATGCGCCGCGGCACTGCCACCATCAGGATGGAAAATAGTATAGTCGGAAATCTCGGTTACCTCCGCCCGAGGGAAGAGCCCTTCGATTTGTGTTTTAGCACTTGTTAATTGGGAGCGCGGTACCGCTAAATAAAATAAAATTTCCTCTCCGGCATTTTGGACCACTACCTCAAAGACAAACGAGCGGCTAATCCCGGCCAAAGCGACCATCAATTGCTCAGTGGAAGCAATCGCATCGAGTTGATTAGAGCCTTCTTTCTCCTCCGGGCGCGGTACCGTAATTAATAATAATTTTAAATTGAGCGACTCAATTTTACGCTGACGCAAAATATACATGACTAAGAGCGCCACTCCTGACACTAAAAATACCGTACCTAAGGCACCGATCGTCAACAAAAATGGATCCATAGTTTAAACCAAATTACGCTGTTTAAGCTCATCGTATAAAAAATCGATTAACGAATCGTGAAACATATCAAGCAAAGCCGGATTATCGGCCACACTGGCAATTGTTTTTTTGAGTCCTTTAATTGGCACTTGGACAATTAAATCATTAACCAGTTGAGCTTGATCACTACTGACACTACTTAAATAACTAGTTTGGGTATTAATTGGCGCTGATTCCGGTTTGACTGATGATGATTCGACGGTAACCATTTCACCAATCACTTGGCGAATAGTCTCGGTTGGTAATTCATTTACAATACCAGCTTCACTCTCACGCGCTTCACGAACCATCTCCACTTTTTTAGAGAGCGCTTGTAATTCTTGCTCAAACTCAATAGAAGGGATAATTGCTTCCGTCATAATTGATTTTATTATACCAGAGAATGTCTATGATATAGTAGGCACGTGTATTACTTAGACACTCTAAATGAAGCTCAAAAGCAGGCTGTGCTGACTACCGATGGACCATTATTGGTATTGGCCGGCGCCGGCGCCGGTAAAACTAAAACGGTGACTCATCGGATTTTGCATTTAATTAATCAGGGTATACCGGCGCGCGCGATTATCGCCATTACTTTTACCAATAAAGCGGCTAAAGAATTGCGCGAGCGTTTACATCAGCTCTTGCCTGAGGGAAACGAGCCATTGTTAGCCACCACGTTTCACGGTCTTGGTGTCCGAATTTTACGCGAGCATGGTTTGACTATCGGCGTACCGAAAAATTTTTCAATCTATGATCGAGGTGAATCTACGGATGTAGTTAAAGAAGTATTGATTGCACAAAACATTGATCCTAAAAAGTTTGAACCGAAACGTTTTTTAGGTGCCATCTCTAAAGCTAAAAGCGATGGTTTAATGGTGAATGATTACGTACCGACAACTTATGATTTTTTTTCCAAGCTGGTAAAACCAGTTTGGGAAAAATACGAGAACTTATTACGCGAGCGGGGCGGGCTTGATTTTGACGATTTATTATTGAAAACTACTATTTTATTTAGAGAACGACCGGATATCTTGAAACATTACCAAATCAAGTGGTCACATGTCCATATTGATGAGTATCAAGATACGAATGGTATTCAATATGAACTCTCGCGCCAATTAGCCGGAAGCAAGCAGAACATTTGTGTAGTGGGCGACATTGATCAATCGATTTATAGTTGGCGTGGTGCCGATTTTGAAAACTTACTGCGTTTTGAACGTGATTTTGATAATGTCAAAACAATTACTTTGGAAGAAAATTATCGCTCTACTAAAATCATTTTAGAGGCGGCTAATGCCGTGATTGTTAATAATAAAAAACGCAAAGCCAAAAATTTATTTACTCGAGGAGCAAACGGTGAGCAACTGACGTTAAGTGCTTACAGCACCGAGGCTGACGAAGCTCTAGGTATTGCCACTATTATTGAACAGTTAGTAGGTGAAGGTAAAGTAAACTATAAAGAAATAGCGTTATTGTATCGGACCAATTTTCAATCTCGTATTTTAGAAGAAGCGCTGATTAAAAATACTATTCCTTACATTTTACTTGGTACCCGCTTTTATGAACGCAAAGAAATTAAAGATTTAATCGCTTTTATTAAAGCGGCGATCAATCGTGAGGATTGGGGGAGCATCCGGCGCGTTATTAATGTACCGGCCCGAGGGATCGGTAAAACTACTTTAATTAAATTGGCCGCCGGACAATATACTGAGTTACCCGCCGGCACCCGCCAAAAAGTGGATCAATTTTATTTATTGCTTGATAAAATCAAATTACTGACCGAAACGAGTTTACCCTCCTCAATTATTAAAGAAGTATTACGATTGACTGGTTTGGAAGCGGAGTTAAAAAAAGGGAGCGAAGATGACATTGATCGATTGGAAAACTTGCGGGAATTGGTAACCGTGGCTACTGCTTATGACCCACACGGCAGTGATGGCCTTTTTATGCTTTTAGCCGATATTGCTTTGACTAGTGATCAAGATGATGATAATGGTCAAGTTGATGGTGTTAAATTAATGACCGTGCATGCGGCCAAAGGTTTGGAATTTGATTATGTGTTTATTACCGGCCTGGAGCAAGATCTCTTTCCTCACGCGCCAATAGGCACCGAGGAGCGCGACAACGAGGAAGAACGACGCCTTTTTTACGTCGCTCTCACCCGGGCTCGTAAAAAAATCTATCTTTCTTATACTGAAACTCGTCTAGTTTTTGGTAATCGTCGCTTTAATATTCCATCTGAATTCCTCTCTGAGATTCCCAATCACCTCCTCACCACCGAAACTAATCGTTTGAGTATTGTCGATTTTTAGATTGACAAAAAAATATAGTAGTATATGACTGACATGAGTTATAAGCGCTTTTCTCCTTTTTCCAGAAAGTTGCCGGAAATTTTTGGCAATCAGCTGGATTATTCTGCCACCTGGGTGCGTACACGCACCCAGGTGTTTTCTTTGGCCTTATCCCCAACGAGGCTAAGCCTCGTTGTTGAAAAATAAGGATATGTTAAGATATTTAGGGTATGAGTAGAAAAATTAGCTTTGCTCCAGACGAGTGGTATCACCTTTATAACCGTGGAAACGATAAACGTATTATCTTTCATACTGATAAAGATCGTGATCGCTTTGTAAAGCTATTGTACTTATGCAATGGCCAAAATCCATTTCACTTTTTTTATCTTAAACCAGGTGAGGAATACGAGTTTGATCGAGGAGAGTTATTGGTTGATATTGCCGGTTATTGTCTAATGGATAATCACTTTCATATATTAGCTAAAGAAAGAAAAGAAAATGGTATCAGCGCTTTTATGCACCGAGTCGCCACCTCTTACACCATGTATTTTAATAAAATTAAGGAGCGCAAAGGAAGACTATTTGAGTCTAATTTCCAAGCCAAACACATCGATTCAGAAGAATACCTTGCTTATGTCCATACTTACATTCATTTAAATCCAGTAAAAATGGTCAAGGCCGATTGGAAAGAGTCCGGTCTTGCTGATTTAGTAAAAACGGAGGATTTTTTAAAAAATTACCATTATTCTAGTCTCCACGATTGGCTAGATCAAGAGCGAATCGAAAATAAGATTATCAACAAAGAGTCTTTGTCAGTTTTTGAATCCAAAAAAGAAGTGGTAGATTACTTACATGACTGGCTATCCTACTCCAACGAGGCTAAGCCTCGTTGTTGAAAAATATGAGTATTAGAGCGATTAGAGCGAAAAAGTCATTAGGGCAGCACTTTTTGGATGACCAAGAGATACTTAATTTGATGATTAAAACGGGAGCGGTAAAGGCTGGGGATATGGTACTGGAGGTCGGCCCAGGCGAGGGGACATTAACCACAAATTTACTTAATGTCGGTGCCAAAGTGGTGGCAATTGAGAAAGATGCCCGATTAATCCCTATTTTAGCTAAAAAATTTGAGCAGGAGATTAAAGAGGGTAAATTAGAATTAATTGAGGGTGATATTTTAGATTTATATTATCAAGAAAATTTACCAACTACTTTAAAAACTAAAAAACATAAATTAATTGCCAATATCCCATACTATTTAACTGGTGAATTAATTAAATTATTTTTACAAGCTAATCAGCGACCAACACTTGCAGTGTTATTAATCCAAAAAGAGGTAGGCGAGCGTGTCACTAGTTACAAAAATAAAGAGAGCGTGCTCTCTTTAGCGGTAAAATTATATTGCAAGCCGAGTTACATCGCGACTGTACCCAAAATTTTATTTAACCCAGCGCCCAAAGTTGATTCTAGTATTATTTTATTTGATAATATTCATCCGGCGCCAAAAAACATTGAAGTTGAGCACTTTTTTAAACTAGTCAAACAAGCCTTTAGTGGTAAGCGTAAAAAATTAAGTAATACTTTAACCGAGTATAATGAGCAATTAATTAAGTGTGGGATTAATCCTGATGTTCGCCCTGAGAATGTGGAGTTTGAAAAGTGGTTATGTCTCGCTCGAAAATAAGTTTAATTGTTGTAGTAATTATTATTTTAATCTTAGCTATTTTAATTTGGCCTAAAAAAATCAAACCGGATCAAAATTATTTAAGTTTTGGTGAAACTAATATAAAAATTGAATTAGCAGACACTCCAGCCAAACAAGAACTAGGTTTATCAGGTAGAGAAAGTTTAGCCCAAGACACGGGAATGCTATTTATTTTTGATAAACCCGGTCGTTATGGCTTTTGGATGAAGGAGATGCGTTTTGCCATCGACATCATTTGGTTAGACAGCGAATGGCGGATAGTAGGGATACACTACAATATTAACCCAAGCACTTACCCGACAGTCTTTTACCCCACCGAACCAGCACAGTATGTTTTAGAAGTAAATGCTAGGTGGACTAGCCAAAACAATATCGCCACTGGCACTAGTGCAATCTATATTCCTGGCAAAGAAGTGCCCACCATATGAATCAATGGGCTTACAATTCCCCCCTCCACACTCGGTACTGGTACACAAAACGGGATTAAACCGACCCAACACGTAGACGAACCGATGGTCCGCCCTAACACCCAAGCGGTTGGTACTAACATCCCGTAACGATACAAAATACTAATCCCCGGTTGAAAGATTACCTCTACAGGTAAAGTAGGTGCCACTGGACTTAAAATTAATTTTAAATTAAAAGTACAAGTACAGGGGATAGTAGCTAAAATTCGACCGCCAAAATTAGACGCTACCAATACCGAGGGATTACCGATTGCATAAGCATTAGGCAACACTAAGGTACTTAACATTATTACTGCAATCAATAATTTAAATTTGTGGTTCATAAATTGGAGCCGGGTAAGTGACTGTAAACATCATATCATTACTAATACCAGTATCATTTTGAACCGTCACAATCAAAGGCAGTGAGACTGTTCGGCCTGCTGGACGATTTTTAAACACCTTAGGGCCGGCAAAATCATTATCAAAGGCCGAAACGATAAAAGTAAGGGTAGTACCATCACGCGATTTTACCCCTTTAATCACCTGATAACTGGCATAAATGGTATTAGGAGATTGGGTAGTAAAGCCACGACCTTTAATGGTTACTACTGTACCAACCGGACCGGAACTTGGACTTAAATTCTCAATAAACGTGGTAGTTGAGCGCTTGGGCTCGGGAGGGAAATTCATTCCAGATACCCCTAATGCCGGCAAACTAGGTGTGTTAACTGGACTAACTGGTACCGTTTGAGGTAAAGGGGAGGCCGCTCCACCTAAAGTAGCTCGCTCAATTACTTGATTAAGTAGTTGATTAAGCTTGGCCTGTAAACTAGCCACTAATGCTTGTAAACGCGACACCTCGCTAGTTAAATCAACCGCCGCCGAGACACTCGAAGTACTAATTAAAATAATTAAACCTAAAATAATTCCCGAGCGACACAACATATTGCCACTATAACATAAGTTTATCCACTAATATCGCTTAAATTAAGGACCAAACTAGTTTAAAGCATATTATAATAGAGAGTGGAGAAAGTGGTTATGTATAATCTTCTACCCAGCAAAAAGGTAGTACTGGTAATTTTAATTATCCTCTTGGTTTTAGCCGGGGGACTTTGGTATCTCGGGCGAACACCTGCCAGCGTCCCCACCACTCCGGTCGAAAAATTAGTCGCCGAAGTAGCAACTCAAAAAAAGGCTTTAAAGCAATATGATGCCGCCTTATTGCCTCGAGAATTTACAGAAAAAGACTTAATTGTTACCACTAAAACCGATACCGCCATCCTGAGGCAGTATGGTTTGGCTTTAGCCGATACTTTACGAGCCTACGCCACTCCCCGAGGGAGTGAGCTGGCCGCCTTAGACCAAGCGATTGAGCAAAAAAATGGCGCCGCACTTGAGACAATAAAACAAGCTCAAGCGATACATCAAGAGGCGACAACTAAATTGCTGGCGACCACCGTGCCAAAACCAGCAGTGTCACTCCATTTGTCACTCCTTTTTCACACCAGTCGAATGGCCTACCTCGCTGGCAATATGGCTCAAGTGTTAGATGAGCCAATCTTAGCTTTAGAGAGCGCCAACCGCTATATTCGTTACGCGCTCTCATTTTACCGCAAATCCGAGAGTATTAATGATTTTTTTACTAAGAATAAAGTAACTTTCCAACCGAACGAGGGAATTATTTTTTACCTAACCATTACTGATGATACTACTTATGCCACTTCAACCTCACAAAATTAAATTTAATATCGCTTGGCTGTTGTTGGTAGTAAATTTGTTGCCAGTCATTACTCAAGCGGCAGTGTTTGTAGAAACTGAAGATTCTGGTGTTTGGAATAATACCGTTACTGGAGACAATATCACCTATGATGGCGATCCTAATCAGGATCGGGAATTGGTTCCCGATAATTACAACAGCGGTAGCAATCAAGCCTCCAGCCAGCTCCAGCAAAATCGCAGTAAAGACAAACAAAAATGTCAGGGTAGTAAATATTTTGATGGTTTGGCTGGTAAATTACAAGGGGTGCTCCAAGAGCGCTTACCGGAAATTATCGAAGGTGCTTTATTAGAGCAATTACCGGAACAATTTGCTGGTATTTTAAATGAGCGTATGCCTGATGTGGTTAATCAAGTAGTGACAGAGGGTATTACCCGTGAACTAACCACGCAAATTGCCGGTTTAATTAATCAAGGGGTTGATCCGCAAGACATTGGCCCAGACATTATTAGAGCGATTATTCAACAACAGTTACCGATTATTTTGCTTAACGGCCTACAACGAGAATTACCGCGAGTTTTAAGTAACGACTTCCGTACCTTGGGACCAGGTATCTTGCAAGGAGCCCTGCGTGATCCGAACAGTGGTTTAACGACCGACATTCGTGGTGAATTGTTAGATGAGTTTAATGATGCTATTGACGACACCATTGATGATTTGAATGACGAACCTCTTTCAGCTCAAGGTCGCAATCAATTAGGTATTTTAATAGGCAATGCCGGACAATTCCGAGATGAATTATTAAACGGATCAATTAACTTAATCGGAGATTCTATTGAAAATAATCCGATGTTTGGTCAATTTAGCAATGAAATCGCCGGCCAAATGGAGGATATTTTGTCCCAGCAATTAAACATCATTTTTTCTCAACAAGAATTTAGAGAATCAATAAATTCGGCTAGCAATCAATTGGCAGATTCGCTAAGCGATGAGCTGGCCGACTTGGGTGACGAACTCTCCGATATCGCCTTAACCAGCTTGGACAACACTATTAATGAAGTAGTGGCTCAAATTAGTGCTCCAATCTCCCAAGCGGTCTCCGATACGATGACCACCGCCCTCTCGGCCGTCGCTAACCCAATAAACGCCGCGATTGGCGGTATGGTCAATTTAATAACTGAACCGATCGTAGCAATCACTGGTGGCTTAGTTAATAGCATTACCGAGCCCTTTACCTCCGCTATGGATGGCTTGGTTGATAGTGTGGTCCAACCCTTTGCTGATGGTTTAAGCGATATGATGGATCGAGTATTAAGTCCCATCACCGAACTCTCCAATCGTATTACTCAACGAGTAAATGATTTTGTTAATGGTGCAATTGATCAAGTAATAAACATTCTACCATTCGCCCGAGTACCGACGGACGCATTGGTTAATGATCAGAGTGGCATCAGTATCGATACTAAAAAAATCAGAGATCTCGAAAACAAAAATTGTGCCGATACCGAGACAGCTAAAAAAATCGCCGCCGATATGCAGAAAAAAGAATTAGTGGATGATCGCAAAGCTTCGGAACAGTCAGCTAAAAATCTCGATAAAATTGGTAATCAAGTGGTTAATTTTATTAAGAAAAATGAATTAGTTAAAGATCCGGCCACTTATGTGAGGGAGGCGCGCGAGGAGGCTATGAAAATCGGCTTAGCTGAATTGGAACGCTCGAGCGACACCTTTCGCAAACAGACCCTTAAAACGCTAAAGGGTGATGAGTTGAATGACCCTTACCAATCAACTTTAAGTCGAAGTGAATATCAAGAACTAATCAATAATCCGGACCAGCTTGACTCCGCAACCTTTTGGGATCGCTTTCTCAAATTCCACGATTTTACTAAAAATAACAATCCGAGTTCCTCGCTGTTAAACAATTTAGCAATCCAAAGCCAGCGTCAAGCGGCGGCCGAGCAAAATGCCCGTGATGAATACTTGGCCGGCCAAGGTATTGCCCCTAAAAAAGAGTGTAACAAGTACGACCAAGAGAATAATTGTGTAAAATGGATCACCGTTACCCCGGGTCGAATTATTGGCGCTAATTTAGAGTCGGTTAACGAAGCTCGGATTGAAAAATTAGTCAGCGTTGATGAACAAACCGACTTAGTTAAAGGCGCCGAACCAAATACTGAACTCATCCAAACTCTCAACGCTCCGGGGGCCTCTCGTGCCAATGGCCTAATTAATTTCTTCCACCTCGGTGGTGGCAATGGTGGTTCGAATCTGGGTGGTAATTTACCTAATATCAACCCTGGTGATTTATTAAACCTGATTCCTCCCACCGCTCGCATCCGTTTTACCTCACCTAGTTTAGGTAATATTACCAACGGTACAGCGCCTAATACCGCCACAATCAACTGGTCGCTAATCATTGGTGACAGTTGTGTGGCCGGCAATCCTTGGCTCTCGGCCGGAAGCGCCACTGGCACGCTCCAAGTCCTTAAACGCAGTGGTGAAGAAGTTGAACGCTATGGCTCATTGAGTATTAAATTCCCTTTTACTTTTGAGGTCGCTTTTACCCGAACCCGAAACACAACTGAGTCTAATTTAACTATTGCCCCAAGCATTAGTGGTGATCGCCTAAGGGGTAATGCCTCTTTGGCATTACAGACTAGTGATATTGTGACGGGAGATGTCATAACTATTAAACTGGCGGCCGGTGGCACTCCGAGCAGTGTTAGTGTCACTGTTGCCGAGAACGATACTGTAAGCACAATGATTGATAAACTAAAAGCGGCAATTGGCGCCAACCCCACTTTTGCTTTGTACCGCTTTACTTACACCTCATTAACCTCGATTGGCACTGGTCAAATTGATATTACCACCGCACCGCCAGTGTATCGTCTCCGTTGCACCAACGGTACCCAATCCGCCGAAGTCGAAACTACTATTGTAAGATGAAAGAGTTTTTTACTATTAAAAATAGCCAGTTATTACGGTTGTTGATGGTGTTGTTTTTAATAACTCTACCACAAATTATTTATGCTCAAGGTGGTACTGGAATGATCGATTACACCACTAGTCAGGTGGTTGGGCAAGATTATGGGCGAGATTATTTAGATAGATTTTGTCGGGACACTCAAAACACTGGGCGGGATGGTTGCTCTCGTCAAACTATCACTAGTTTTAATAATTGGCTTAATGAAAAATACCCAACCAGTGCTGGCATCAGTAACTTTTATCGCCAAAGAGACGCAATCAGAGATTATGTTGGATGGGCTAATTATGACGAACAAATCCAAAACTTAAGGGATCAACAAATTGGTTTAGATTTATCGACTAGCGAAGATGCGGTAGAAAATGAGTATCTGCAAAATCAAATACGATTCTTGGAAAACGAGCGTCAAATTGCCACTAATCACCAGACTACCCTTACTAGTAGTATTAGTGATCACGAAACCGAGATCCGGAATAAGGATAATATGCTTCGGTGTTCCGGAATACTTAGTTGGACGATCCAAGATTGTCTACTCTATGGTACGGCTTACCTAATGCGTATAGTTTTATCTGTTTTTGCTTGGATCCTGTATTTGGCCAATGAATTATTTAACGCCATATTAAAATTATCAGTGATAGATTTTCATGAGTATCTTAAAACTTCCGGAGGAAACAGTGACAAATTATATTTCCCATTGGGTACCGCGATCAATATCGGTTGGACCATCATTCGTGATTTGTTTAATATCGCTTTTATTTTTATTTTACTTTACGTGGCCATTGGCACCATTTTACGCCGATCGGAAGTTAATGCTAAAAAAATGATCACTAATATCATTATTGCCGCTCTGCTGATCAACTTCAGCGCCATTTTCCCTAAAATAATCATTGATGCCACCAATGTGATATCGGTAACCTTTTATCGTGGAATGACTCCGATCAACGGCCAAACAAACAATACCAGCATTACCAAGGCTCCTGACTTAGTTAGAGCACTAATCGATAAAATGCCACTGGGTCTTAATGATTATAATGGCGATACCAATAATCAATTTGGACTAAATGAAAATACTAGCCGATATGAAGCTTATCGGATCATTTTTGATTCATTTGTGCAGATTATTCTAGTGTTAGTAGCCGCCTTTGTATTATTAACGGTGGCTTTTATGTTGATAGTGAGAATTATCACCCTGTTGATGTTAATCATGACCTCACCAATTGCCTTTGGTTCGATGATTTTACCAGACTTTCTTAAAAAAGAAACTGGTGGTTGGTGGAACAAGTTAATTTCTGAAACGGTCTGGTTGCCGGTGTTTATGATTATGTTTTATATCACCATTCAAATTGCTCAAGCTATTACAATTAGTAATACAGGCGCGCCCCGTGTTGATGCTGATGGCACTGGTAGTGTTAGTTTTGATTTTTTCCGTCTCTTGATTGCTTATATCATTTTAATCGGCTTTATGGTCTATTCACTAGTCATTGCCAAAAAGATTGGTGGTATTGGCGCGACTGGCGCCATGGCACTAGCAGGGGGAATCACCGCTTTGGGTGCTGGGGCCGCCTGGGGTACGATTAGAAAAACAGGTGGTTATGGTGGCCGAGCAATTGGTGCGGTCGCCTCAAAAACTGATAAAACATTCCTTGGGGGAGCGGGTGGTCGACTAGTGGATACAACGTATAAAAAAATAAAACCAGTCGGTGATTATTTGGCTAAAACCGATCTAGGTAAAAAAGTTATTTCTACCACCAAACCAATCAAGGAAAATATATTACACCCTCTTCGTTATGCGAGCGACACTGTTGCTACTACTAGTGGTTTAGGGATTGGCTTTTTAGGCAAAGCGGGTAAAGAGCGGGCGGAAGATGCTAAAAAATTAAAAGACGTTGAAAAAGAGGAGGAGGACAAGAAGAAGAAAGATAAAAAAGATAAAATTGATAAAGCGGGCAAAACTATTGAAAACGCCACTAAATCAGTAAATGATCTATTTGATGAAGCAGGAAATATTAAAGACGAACACGCAAAAGATAGCAGTGGTAATGTTGTTAAGGTAAATGGTAAAAATGTTGCCAACAAGGCCACTCAAGATAAAATTGATGCCACCGAAAAAGCGGTTAATGAGACCTTGGCTGGCTTTAATAATAACGATCTTAAAGACTTTAAGATCGACACGCTAATTAATCCAGTGGTTGCAAAATCCCTAAACTACAGTGAGATTAATGCCATTCGTGATAAGCTCAACCATAGTCAATTGGAACAGATGCGTAACTATATCCAAAACCAAAATAATGCCCTTTATCAGGAAATTGGAGCCGGCAACACTAGAGCCAGTTGGGGTATTCCTAAACCAACTTCAACTACACAAACAACAGAAACTAATCCGACTGGTAACACTAATCAAATCGGTAATACTAATACCACTCCAATTAGAGATGGTAGCGATCGTGCCGGGGGAAGTAATCAGACTAGTGGCCAAACTCCACCAATTACTCCAGCGCAAGTTCAGCAAGCATTGTCCGAATTAAGAAGTATTGCTCAAGCCACTACCGCTGATCGACAAACTTTAGTTGGAGCGATTAATGATCATCTACCAAACCTAGTGTCTGGCAATAAATCAGAAGCAGTTAACTTATTTACTCAGAACGCGCAAATGTTAACTAAGATTGACCAAGCGGGCTTGTCGATTGATGACTTTAAAAATATTGGCCGCAAAATGAATGGTGATGTGATATTGCGGATTAAACAAGAATTACAAAGAGCGGCAATAAACCAGACCGCTCCTCTGCGCGCTAATGTTAATGGTCAATTTGATCAATTTATAAATAACCCGGCTTATGTTGACCAGACTACTGGATTAATAATGTAACTATGTCTAAAACTTACACTCCAGAAGAATTGAATAACCAATTTAAATTATTACCGGAGGAGATTCAGGAGGTTTTTAACTCTCTAGACACCGCCAAAACCATTAAATCCATTGGCTTACGTCATAATCTTCATTTAGACAAAATTGGAGGATTAGCTGATGAGGTTGGGCTTATTTTACTTGGTTTAATCCACCCTAATCGCTTACCGATTAATCTCCGTGAGGAGTACGGTTTTACCCCTGATGAGGCCCGGGTAGTTACCAGTGAGGTAAATGCTGAGATTTTTGCTAAAATTAGAGAGTCGCTCTTAGCTTTAACGGAACCCAAAACAAATGTCCCCGCACCTAATCAGCCTATTTTCCGAGAGCGCTTGTCTCATCCAATCTCACTGGCTCGCACCGAGACCGTGCGTCAGGTAAATGATCCGTATCGCGAATCGATCGAGTAAACAATTATGAACTTTCAAGTCCCACAATTTATCGAGGTCGAGGATCAGGTCTTTGGCCCCCTTACTTTTAAACAATTTATCTATTTGACTGGTGGGGGAGGATTGGCCTTTTTGGTTTATACTTTACCCTTACCTTTTGCGATTAAAATTATCCCGATGCTGGCAGTGGCCGGACTAGGGCTGGCGCTGGCTTTTTTTAAGTACAATAACCAGCCCTTCATTGCGATACTCGAAGCTGGTCTCTATTTTGCCTTGGCTCGTAAAAATTACATCTGGAAAAAAGAGGCGCCCAAAACAATAACGTCTCAAATAACTACTAAACCACTAGCGCCCACCATCCCTAAATTATCAAAAAGCAAATTACACGACTTAGCTTGGAGTTTGGATATCACGGAAAAGATTAAATAATAATATGACCACTCCTAAAAGCACTCAATCATTTGTCCCTATCGAAGAAGTCCGCGACGGCGTCGTGGTACTAAAAGATGGATCGCTACGGGCTGTACTTATTGCCTCATCTATTAATTTTGCTTTAAAGTCCCGTGACGAACAACAAGGCCTATTGCTCCAATACCAAAACTTTCTTAATTCGCTGGATTTTTACTTGCAAATATTTGTTCAATCGCGCCGATTAGATATCCGCCCCTACATCAGTATTTTAGAAGAACGCTTAAAAAGCCAAACCAATGACTTGCTTAAAGTCCAGACACAAGAGTATATCGAATTTATTAAAAGTTTTACCGAGAATAATAATATTATGACCAAAAGTTTTTTTGTGGTCATCCCTTACACTCCACCGATTATTCAAAATCGCCAAGGCTGGTGGATTAAATTATTCAAACGCCAACCAGCTAAGACGGTGGAGACCCTGGCGTTTGAAGAGGAGCGCAATCAATTAGAGCAGAGAGTCGACGTAGTCCGTCAAGGTTTGGGACGCTTGGGGGTCCGCGTCGAGCTTTTGGGCACCGAAGAACTGGTCGAGCTTTACTTCAAGGCTTTTAATCCCGGCGAGGTTAATATCCCTGAGACGGTATAATAAGATATGGCTTTATTTAGAAAAACTTTAAACTCGGTTACCGACACCTCGGTCTTACCAATTTTACCGGCCGATGTATATCAGGCTGGGATCTTAGAGTTAAAAGATATTATCGCTCCGGCGGCACTGCAAATTAGTTCCCAAAGCATTAACTTGGGGGAAAAGGTGGCGCGTACGTTTTTTGTCATCTCATACCCGCGCTTTTTAAGTGAAGGTTGGTTTTCACCAATCATCAATCTTGATAAAGTGTTTGATGTCTCGATTTATGTCCATCCGATCGATACCGCTGGCGCTTTGCGCAACTTACAAAGAAAAGTGGCTGAAGTCCAAAGTCAAGTCCAGATTAGAGAAGAAAAGGGGTTGGTTCGTGATCCCGTACTCGATGTCGCTTATCGCGACATCGAGAGCCTGCGCGACCAACTCCAACAAGCTCGGGAAAAACTTTTTTCCGTGGGTCTCTACATCACTATTTATGAGGATACCGAGGAAGAATTATCTAAAACGGAAAATACCATTAAATCGATTTTAGATTCTAAATTAATTTACTTAAAGCCGGCTTTTCTCCGACAAGAAGATGGTTTTAAGAGTGTGGTTCCTCTTGGTCTTGATTTGCTTAATATCAATTCCAAATTAAATTCGTCACCTCTTTCCAGTCTGTTCCCGTTTATTTCTTTTGATCTTACTTCTAATCAAGGGATTCTCTATGGCGTTAATCGTCACAACGCTTCGCTGGTCTTGTTTGATCGTTTTTCACTGGAAAACTATAACTCGGTCATTTTTGCCAAATCGGGCGCCGGTAAATCCTACACTACTAAACTTGAGATTTTGCGCAGTTTAATGTTTGAAACTGATGTGATTGTCATCGATCCCGAGCGGGAGTATGAGTTTTTAAGCGAGGCGGTCGGTGGACGTTATTTTAATATTTCACTTACTTCCGAGCACCATATCAATCCGTTTGATTTACCGATCCCTCGTGATGATGAATCGCCAGCCGATATTTTGCGCTCCAATATTATCAACTTAGTGGGCTTGTTCCGGATTATGTTGGGTGGCCTGACTCCGGAAGAAGATTCGATTATTGATAGTGCTATTAGTGAGACTTACGCCCTTAAAGATATTACTCCGGATACTGATTTTTCAAACAAGCCAGCCCCGCTATTGTCTGACTTGGAGCTGGTGCTTGCGGGAATGGAAGGCGGGGAATCGTTGGCCCAACGCTTGCTCAAATACACTCAAGGCTCATGGTCTGGTTTTATTAATCGGCCGACCAATGTGGATATTAATAAAAAGTTTGTCGTCTTCTCGGTGCGAGACATGGAGGATGAACTTAAACCAGTAGCCATGTATGTGGTGATGCATCATATTTGGAATGCCGTCCGTCGCAATCTGAAAAAGCGCTTAATGGTGGTGGACGAGGCATGGTGGATGATGAAGACGGAGGATACCGCTTCGTTCCTTTTTTCCTTGGTTAAACGCGGACGTAAATACTATTTAGGGATTGCTACTATTACTCAAGATGTCGGTGACTTCCTTAAATCACCTTATGGCTTACCGATTATCACTAACTCTTCGATCCAATTATTACTGAAGCAATCACCAGCTTCCATTGATTTAGTCCAAAAAACTTTTAATTTAACCGATGAGGAAAAATTCTTGCTCTTAGAGTCTAATGTGGGAGAAGGAATTTTTTTTGCCGGCCTCAAACACGTAGCCATTAAGATTATTGCCTCCTATACCGAAGATCAGATCATCACCTCGGACCCGTCACAACTCTTAGCGATCAAACAATCAAAGGTTGATTTAGCCACCAGCCAGTAAATATTATGTCTCCGGTTCAATATCGTTTAAGTTTGCTAACCCGAATAACTCTTTACACCGTGGCGACTTTGGCTGATATTATTCAAATTATTTTACTGTTATTGGTGATTGGTACTATAATTAATACTGTGGTATCTGTAATTTATTATCTAATTTTTGGCTCTATCTGTTTACTTAATAGTGTTAAATTATTCGGCACTAGACAGCTTAAAAAAACCGTTGGTACATGGTTCGCGGAAGCAGTGCCGATATTAAATTTTTTACCTTGGTTTTTAATCGGCACTTACTTAACCATCCGTCAAGCCGACCAAGAAGATCGAGAAAAAGCTAATCCCGCTCCAGCGAACCCAACTAATCGAATCCCAGTTAAACTCAAAATGATTGGTAGAGAAATTATCAAAAAAGTGGCGATTGTTTTACTTTGTTTACTGCCTGTTAGTAGTGTGTTAGCAGATTCTAATATCATCACCACTCCGGACTTAACGATCCGAATTACTCCACGTGACCCCGGACCAGCCACCCAAACCACTATTGATTTAACCAGTTACTCTTTTGACCTTGAGCGTTCGCAGGTTAATTGGCAAATTGATGGCAAAAAAATCCTGAATAATAACGATTCTCATTTGAGTCTGACAACCGGTAAAATTGGTGTCCCAGTAATAGTTAAAGCTCAAATCATACCAGTTAATAGCTCGACTAAAACAGTAACGATCTCGATTATCCCGACTCAGGTAGATTTGATCTGGCGTGGTGACACTTACACTCCACCTGGCTATTTAGGTGGTAAGCCAATTAGCTTGGAATCCGTTGGCCAAGTGACCGCCCTACCGATCTTAATTGATCGAACTAAGCGTCAATTACCGCCCACAGAATTAGTTTATAACTGGAGCGATGATGGTAAAACTATGACTTTATCTTCTGGTCTTGGTAAAGATACTTATACTTTTAAGGCGCCAATTGGCGGAACTAAAGAAATCACAGTGTCAGTCGAGAACCGCGATGGCAGTCTCCGAGCTAATAACACTATTTTAATTCCCATTACTAAACCCCGATTGTTGTTTTATGAAGAGAGCGCTTTGACTGGGCCCAATTACGCTCAAGCTCTCCAAACCAACTTTACTCTCACTAAAAATCAATCAATTATTAGGGTGGTACCGTACTTTTTTCCTCAAAATTTAGTGATTGATGGTGGTTTAAATTACAATTGGTTCCTCAATGGTGAGATGATTGGTAATAATCGCCCTAGTTTAGGAGTTGAGAACAGTCGTTCAACTGGTGTGGCTAATTTAGAAGTGCATATTAACAACCCCGACAGCCTCTTTCAATCTGCTAAAATGTTATTAGGCGTCACTTTAGGTGATCTGAGTGATAATTTTTAAACTATGACTAAACACTTTCTAATAATCGTCATCTGTAGCCTAGTTTTAATTATTACCACCAGTCAAAGCGTAACCGTCTTAGCTCAAAACTCCGACTATATTTTACTTGAACCGCAAATAATAGGCCGAACTGAAAATAATGTGGCGATTGATTTTGTCACTTATGCTAAAGAATTATTTAATATGGCCTTCGTGGTTGCTGTTAGTTTGGCAATATTTATGTTGGTCTTAAGTGGGGTGTATTACATTGTTAGCTACGCTCCGGGTGCCCTCTCCGAGGCTGAGAGTATGTGGACTAATGCTCTATGGGGCTTGGCGATCGCTATTGGCGCTTACACCCTCCTTTACACTATCAATCCTAAATTACTGGATTTTAATTTTACTATTACTCGCACCCCCGCCACTACCGGCACTTTTGGTGGTTCCGGTAGTGGCGGACTAGGATACAACACCGGTACCAATAATGGCAATGACCCTAATCACACCATAACGCCAATCAATGCGGTAACATCTGATTTTACTGGTGTCCCTCAAAAAATATTCGAGCAAGTTGCTAAGGTTAATAACCTAACGGATGTCAACCAGCGAGAAAGTGTGATTAGAAGTGATGTTTTGGGACCAAATGGAGTAATGATCAACAATCCTTGTCCGACCACTTGTGTTGGCGGGTGGACTAATGAAACGGTCTGGGTGGCTAATGGGATAAATTTAGGCCTACAAAATAATGGAGTCAGTGAATCATTAGTAATTACTGGCGGATCAGAAGTAACTGGCCATAGCGGAGGTAGTAGTCATTATAATGGATATGCAATTGATATTCGGAGCAATGATGCGGGAATCCGATTCTATCAAGATTATCAAAATTTAAATCAAACTGATTTTCGTAATCGTTATGGTTTTTCCAGAGACTCAATTACAGTATTAGACGAAACTCGAGGACAATATGGTGGTAGTGGCCCTCATTATCATATCGAAGCACTAACCAATCCCCTTAGAAATGATATTAATTCCTTTAAAAATCATTTTTAGTTAGTCTATGAAAAAAATACTAATCATTATTTTAATCTCACTTTTAATCACTTTAGGCATCTTATGGTGGGGGAGAGGTTGGTTTGGTACTATCGCTGTTGATGGTACTCCGATACCCATCAGCCAAACTTTTTTTCCGCGGGCTGGCAATACCGTCTCTAATTTTATCGACTCGGTAGTGAATCAAACTGATACCGGTGATTTATTTAGCAACACTAATAATCAACCGGACCAAGCTTTGAGTGTTATCACTAAGGAACCAATCGCTTTTGCTGATTGGATTAACACCGGCACCAGTTCTAATATTGTTTATATTGAGCGCGCCACCGGTCACATTTACCGTTTAAATCCTCTTACAGGCGAGGTCACCCGCTTAAGCGCCGCCACCTTAGCCCCAGCCATTACGGCCACTTGGGCCCAAAATACCAACCACACTTATTTTTATATTCAAACTAGTCAAGAAACTAATAATGGTTGGTACCGAGTAGTTATTAATAACAAAGATTTATTCGCTACTAGTACCGAACCTACTACTAATTCAATTAAATTAGCTAATAATATCAATAGTATTACACCTGCTCCTGATCACAAAACCATCTTCAGCTTAGAGCAAAATGGTACCAAGGTGGCTGGTTATGTTAGCAAACCCGATGGTACCAGCCGCGCCCTAGTTTGGACCTCAAATTACCCGGACTGGCGCGTCTGGTGGGGTAGTGTTGATAATTTGTACTTAGCGACCAAAGCAGATTCCTCAATGCCGAGTGTGGTTTATAGTCTAAATTTAAAAACTAAAACCCTTGAGCGTTTAGTCGGTAATTCAACGGGTATTAGTTTAAGTCCTGAGCTTAATGGTGAACGTTTTATTTACAATACCGCTCGTTTTGGCTCTATTTCCACTTATTTATTTAATTTAGTAACCAAACAAGTAGTGGTTTTAGCGAGTATCACCTTACCCGAGAAATGTTTTTGGCCTAAAGGAGATACTATTTGGTGTTTTATCCCTCAAATCATTCCAACCAACAACTACCCTGAGAGCTGGTATCAAGGCTTGATTACCTTTAGTGACAATCTGCAAGCTATAAATATTACTAGCGGTAACAGTGATATTTTAATTAATCCGACCAGTCTAAACTTGACTATTGATGGCATTAGCCCCTTCCTAGATCAAAGTAAAAAATATCTTTATTTTATCAATAAATCCGATGCTAAATTATGGCGAGCTAATCTTCAAACTGTTTTTTAATCAACTCAAAACCGGAGGCAAATATATTACTAGTAATCCAGTAAAGTGAAACAGCGATTGGAAAACCCCAACTAACAAAAAAGATTAAAACTGGCGCGCCATAGCGCATTTGGAGCGACATCCCGTGTTGAAAGTCTTTTTGCCATGATTGACCTAACTCCTTTTTTTCTGGCTTAGGGACTGTTTGCCATAAATAAATCCCTTGGGTTAAAGCGGTTAAACCGGCAAACCATACACTTTTAGTGGTGATATCAATTAGACCTAAAAAGTGAGTACTGATAATCTCCGGTTTAATCACAAAAAAGTAAAGAGTGTGTCCAGTGGTCGTCAAACTATCACGAAAGACAAAAAACAAAGCTAAAATAATCGGTATTTGGATAAAAACCATTAAGACACTAGAAAGGGGATGAATTTGGTATTTTTGGTATAACTCTAAAATTAAACGAGTTTGCTCAACTTTATTGTCTTTATATTTCTCTTTGATTTGAGTTAATTCCGGCTCAATCTTCTTTAAAGCTTTTTGAGTTTTAAGTGATTGTTGATATAACGGCAAAAGAAGAATTTTAACTAAAATAGTTAAAATAACGATCGCTACTCCAATATCCGCCCCTGGGATTATGCCCGTCAAAATAATTAATATATTATAAAACGGAGTAACCAAAAGACTATTAAAGAGTGATGAGATCATGTAGAGCTTTAGTTATTTCCTTAAATAATACTGAAGGAGACACTTTAATTATACCAACTTGGCCAAAAAACACTGTTCCATAACCAGGCTTTAACTTACTTTTTAATTTAATTAAACAGCCTCTGATTTGTCGTTTAACCCGATTACGGACTACCGCTTGTTTAAACACCTTAGCTGGTACTATTACCGCCAAACCAGTAGTATTAGGTAATAATTGATTCAATTTAGCGATTTTGACTAAAAAATAAGGTGATCTAACTGAGACCCCTTGAGATAGTACTTGTGTAATCAACTCGCGAGAAAGACGGCCTAACTGGGCCATAATTACACCGTTAACTTAACTCGACCCTTACGGCGACGACGAAGTAAAACCTGTTTACCAGTTTTACTTTTAGACCGAACTAAAAAACCGTGGGTAGTTTTACGTTTACGCTTCTTGGGTTGGTAGGTAATAGACATACTAGATCTGATTATACACAGCTAAAATAATAATTCAATAGTTTTACTAGTTATACCCAATTATCCACTTTTTATTAACAGATCTGTAATGTTTGTATTGACTAAAGCTTGTCGTTATAATCAGGGCATCATGAATCCAGATAACGATACCTTATGGTCAAAATCATTATTGGTGATTGAGCAAGAGGTTTCTAAAGCAAATTTTGGCACTTGGTTTAAAAACACCTATATTGCTAAACAAGATGGTGCTGGGACAATCTACTTAAGTGTCCCCAATACTTTTGTTCGGGATTGGTTAATTAATAAATATCATAAAATAATACTTAAGTCGTTACGGACTAATTACTCATCAGTGAGAATGGTTGAGTATATGATTACTAAAAACGACGATAAACCACGACTAATCCACTCCTCTTATAACAAAACATCCCCTTTTAATGAAGGACTAGGCCTTAATGAGCTCTACATCAACAAGGAGAGTAATTTAAACCCCAAATATACCTTTGATAGTTTAGTAATTGGTCCGTTTAACGAGATCGCTTGTGCGGCCGCACAAGCGATTATTAAAAATCCCGGCGGTAATAATTACAATCCTTTATTTATTTACGGTCATACCGGATTAGGAAAAACCCACTTAATGCAAGCGGTTGGTAATCAAATCCGAAAAATGAGTGATCAAAAAAAGATTTACTATATTACCTCTGAGACTTTTTTAATTGATTTTGTGAGTTGTCTCCAAAATAATCGCGGTAACTTATTTAAAGAAAAATATCGTAAATACGACTTATTAATCATGGATGACATCCAGTTTTTAGCTGGTAAAGAAAAGATCCAAGAAGAATTATTTCATTTATTTAATAGTTTTTATGAAAATAATAAACAAATTATCTTTTCCTCTGATAAACCACCAAAACAAATTCCTAATCTGGAAGATCGGTTGCGCTCCCGTTTTGAAGGGGGGATGGTGGTCGATGTTTCGCGTCCGGATTTTGAGTCACGTTTAGCTATTTTACGTTCAAAAATAAAGGTTTTAACGGGTTTTACCCCAATCGATGAGGTAATTGAGTATTTAGCTTCTGTTGTCCAAGATAATATCCGAGAGTTAGAGGGGGCTCTTAACTCGATTATTATTCAATCACAAGCTAAAAAACGGGATTTAACCTTAAATGAAGTTAAAGTGATTGTTAAAAACTCAATTAAACCCCAAAAATCAGTTTCAATTAAAGAAGTGATGAAGATCATTGCTGATTTTTATAATATTGATGAAAAAATGTTATATGAAAAAACTAGACGTAAAGAAGTAGTTAAACCTCGTCAAGTAATTATGTATATTTTACGTGAGGATTTTAACACTTCTTACCCTTATATTGGTCAAAAATTAGGTGGTCGTGATCACACCACTGTAATCCACGCGTATGAAAAGATTAAAAACGATATTAAAAATAATTCTTTATTAAACCAAGAGTTAAATCAGATTCGGATATTACTGTATAACTCTTAATATTATATTGATAACTTTATGATTATTTTTAATTTATTTTTAGAAAATATTTTTTCTGGGGAAAATTATTTAAAATTATCCACAATTAATTTAAATAAAAACTTATGTTTTAAAAGTATTTTTAAGGGTTATCCACTTTTCCCCAAGTATAATAGTAATAACAAATCTTAAATATAAAATATAACTATGAAATTCTCCTGTAATTACAAAGAAATAAAAAATATTATTTTACTGATTGAAAAAATTGCTGGTAAAAATTCTTCCTTACCGATACTTAATACGATTTTCTTTTTAATTAAAGATAATAAACTAACTTTAAAGGTAACTAATTTGGAAGTAGGAGTGGAATTTTATTTAACAGTATTTGATAGTAAAAATGGTTCAATTTGTTTACCAGCTCAATTAATTGCGGGAGTATTAGGGACTATTCCACCAACAGAGATTATTACTTTTGAATTAAAGGATGGGATAGTGTTGGTGGATACTTTTAATCACCACTCTAAAATTAAAGGATTTTTACCGGATGATTTTCCAACTATCCCACAAGTGATTGATGGAGTGAATTTTTCCTTACCAATTAGTTTATTTTTACTTGGTTTAAAATCAGTAGTTTATGCTTCAGCTACCTCCGATATTAAACCAGAGATTGCGAGTGTGTATTTATATCATGATGGGGAGTATTTAGTATTTGTTTCCACAGATTCTTTTAGATTAGCGGAGAAAAAAATCCCCTTAACTTTAATTAATGAAACACCATCGATTATTATTCCAATTAAAAATGTTAATGATATTAGTCGAGTAATAGAAGGGGCTAAAGGGGAAATAGTAATTAAGGTTGATAAAAACCAATTATCTCTTTATCACTCTAGTTTTTTAATTACCTCAAGGATTATTGATGGGGTATACCCAGACTATCGTCAGATTATACCAAAAAACTTTTCAACCACCGTTTTAATTTCTCAATTAGAGTTAACAGAAGCACTTAAAGTATCGACAATTTTTGCTGACAAATTTCATCATGTTAATTTATTAATTAATCCTAAAAATAAAATATGTGAAGTGTCAGCGATTAATCAAGATATCGGCCAAACTACCACTTCAATTAATAATGAATCTAATGGAGAGGAGATAGAGGTAAAAGTAAATGCGCGATATTTAACTGAGTCTTTTAATTCTTTAGATGCTGAGCGGATAGAACTTAAATCATCAGGTGTTAATAAACCATTATTAATTTCAGGAGTGGGTAATAAGTTGTTTAAATATTTAGTAATGCCGGTTAATCGTTAAAATTATTAAAAAAATAAGTAGTTTATTGGGTTTATTAGATAAATTTACAAATCCTGAACGGATGGTGAAAGAGTTGGTGATAAAGTTTATTTTTATAAAATATAAAGAATTAATCTTAACTAAGAATATTTCTTTACAAAATAAAGTGTTATTTATTAAACTTAACCCAGTGTTTAAAAGTGATTTAATAATTAATAAACAAAAATTATTAAATTTTATTAATCAACAACAAACTAAAATAAAAATAATTAATATTAAATAAACTACTCATTTAAATTAAATTCCACTATTTGTTCGGTTTGATTTTTAATACTATCACTAACTACCACTCTTAATTGATTAGTTTTAGTGGTGGTAATTGAGTGAAGTGGAATTGCAAAATAAGTCAGACTAGTTTTATTACTGACTACTAATTGGTTATTAATATAGATAATCGTTTCTTGGATGGGAAATAATGATTCAATTTGTAGATTAACTAGTAAAGTATCAGTGATTGGAATAGTCGAGTTAGGGGTCGGAGAAATAATAGTTAATTTAGGTCCAATTCCTGGTTTATGAATTGGATCATATTTAGTAGGAATAAAACTGGTTTCATTTTCTTTAATACCTTGTTTGGCTACAAAACGGCGTACTGGCGTCTCCCATAAATTAAATTGAGGATCATTACTAGGGTTACTTGGCACTGGACCAGTTGGATCATTTTTATTAACCCAATACAAGATGGAATGTATATTATAAACAGCTAAATCTTGTCTGGCAGCTTCTGGGGTATCTGGGGTGGCTAATTGTTTAGAGACACTATCGATAGTGTAAATTTGATTACCTTGCCAAATACCACGCAAAACCGGCTTTAATTTAGTATTGATTTTGGGTGGAATGGGAAAGGTTTCGTTGGGTGCTCCCGCTAAATAAAAATTCATAAATTCGTTCCACATTGGAGCCACAATAAAACCAGCCACTTTTTTCTCCATTGGACTATTATCATTATTACCTACCCATGCACCAACCGCGATACTGGGGGTGTAACCAACAATCCAAGCATCTTTGTAGTCGTTAGTAGTACCGGTTTTAGCGGCTACTTCTCGACCAGGGAAATACATTGGAGAGGTAGCACTAAAAGCTGGTGTTCGGGCGACATTATCAGATAAAATACTGGAAATTTGGCTGGTAATATCCGAGGATATTACAGTCTGCGGTTTTTCTTGGTATTCTTCTAAAACTTGACCATTTAAATCTTCGATTTTTAAGATTCCAGCAGGAGGGTAACGGACGCCATTATTAGCAAAAACACCATAAGCACTAGTTAATTCTAGAGGGGTAACTTCGCCACCACCCAAAACTAAAGTTAAGCCATAACGACTAGGATCCGTAAGACTAGTAATTCCCATCGCCTGAGCGGTTTTAATCGAAGCTTTAATTCCCGCTAAATAAAGTACTTTAACAGCAGGGATGTTTCGCGATTGAGCTAGAGCATCACGGAAGCTAATTGGTCCCAGGTAAGTATTATCATAGTTAACCGGCATATAACACTCCTCAGGTTTAATATTGGAGCTAGCTGGTAAACCATCGGGGGTACAGCCGGTGTTAAATTCAGTTGGTAAATCAAATACCACAGTATTAGGAGTATAGCCTTTGATCAGGGCGGTGGCGTAAACAAAAGGCTTAAAAGCGGAACCAGGCTGGCGATGAGCTAGAACAGTGTTAAAGTTGCCTTGATTAGCAGTATCAAAATAATCACGGGAACCAACCATAGTTAAAATTTGGCCCGAGCGGGGGTCAATTGCCACCAAACCGGCGTTTTTGGCGTTATATTTTTGAGCATTCTCGGCACCATATTTAGCCACCACCGCATCAGCTTTTTTTTGTAAGTCCCAATCAAGGGTGGTGATGACTTTAAAACCTTGATTCTCAACCGCTTCTTGGCCATATTTCTCCTCTAAATAAGCTTTAATGTAAAAAACAAAATGAGGTGCTTTGATCCCTTTTTCTTCCGGCTGATTAAATTTTACTTTTTCAGTCAACGCTTGGTTATATTGCTCAATAGTGATATAACCTAAATCCTTCATTCTTTTTAAAACAATATTTTTTCGAGCTTCTAATTTATCAAAATTATTACCAAATGGGGAGTAATAGGTAGGGGCTTGAGGTAAGGCCGCTAAATAAGCCGCTTCGGTTAAAGTAACTTCACTAGCTTTTTTTTTAAAAAAATTTTGAACCGCTTCCTCAACGCCGTAAATATTACCGCCATACGGGCTTTCATTTAAATACAAAGATAAAATATCATCTTTGCTCATTGAGCGTTCTAGTTTGAGCGATAAAATCAACTCTTTAATTTTACGCGACCACCGCTTATCTTGGACCAATAAGGTATTTTTAACTACTTGTTGAGTAATAGTCGAACCACCTTGGTGGAGTGAACCGGAAGCCAAATCAGCAATTAAAGCGCGGATAATCGAGAGTGGCCTAATGCCGATATGTTGATAAAATTGGTCGTCTTCGATCGCAATGGTTGCTTGTTTGATCGCCGGAGCTATTTGATCAAAAGGGACCACTCGGCGCTTAACATCACCGTGGATGTCGTAAAGCAAGACTGTGCCGGTTCGGTCGTAAATCTTAGTTGATTGGTTAACAGTCCGCTCCTCAAAAAAATTATTAAAATCAGGTAAAGGGAGGGTGCTGGCCCAAATAAATAAAGCACCACCGCTAAAAAGGGCGATACTAACCAAAGTAGCTATTTTCTCCTTTAAACTAAAACGTTTAAACATGCTGTCTCATACTAACATATTTTGAAGATGGCTTTTAGTGTGGTACAGTAAGTAATTATGTCACTACTAAGTCGCGGAGTCGAGAAATTGTACCCTAATGAGACAGCTTTTAATGAGCGACTAGTGAATGGTCCGCTTGAAATTTATCATGGTATTGATCCAACTGGCCGTACTCTCCATATTGGCCATTTATCTATTTTATTAAAATTACGTGACTTACAGGTAGCAGGACATAAAATTACTATTTTAATTGGTGATTTTACCGCGATGATTGGTGATCCGACGGACAAAAATGCCACGCGTCAGAATTTAACCAAAGAAGAGGTGTTGGCTAATTGTGAAGGATACAAAGAACAAATTGGTCGGATCTTGGATTTGACTAAAACAAAGTTTGTTTACAACAGTAGTTGGCTAGCTGAGATGACACTGACAGCATTTATTAATTTAGCCACTGAAGTTACCACTGGACAATTGTTGGAGCGCGATATGTTTGTTAAACGTTTAGCCACTGGTCAACCGATTTACTTACACGAATTTATTTACCCAATATTACAAGGTTATGACTCGGTAGTTTTAAATACTGACATGGAGGTGGGTGGTAATGATCAAACTTTTAATATGTTAATCGGTCGGACTCTGGAAAAAAATCGCGGTAAGGAAAAATTAGTCCTTACTCTTAAATTATTAACCGATCCCTCTGGTAAAAAAATGAGTAAAAGTGAGGGTAATATAGTGGCTTTGAATGATGCGCCAGATCAAATCTACGGCCAAGTAATGAGTTGGTCTGACGAGATGATGCCACTGGCTTTTGAGTTGTGTACTCGGGTAGCCGAAGGAGAGATTGCTACTATTTTAACTGATCATCCGCGTGATGCTAAAATGCGTTTAGCTCGAGAAATCGTGACTTTAATTTGGGACGAAAGTGCGGCTAAAAAAGCGGAAGAGCAGTTTGTTAATCTATTTCAAACCAAAGGAGTAGCGAAAGAGCTGACCGAAATAGAGGTTAAAACCGGCGATTTATTGATGGAGGTACTAGTAAATAATAAGATTGTCAGTTCTAAAGCGGAATATCGGCGATTATTAGAAAGTAAGGCGATTAAATTATGGCTGGCGGATGAGGTGATTTCCGATCCCGATTTTAAACTAGAATCTGATTTAGTGGTAAAAGTGGGAAAACACCGATTTTTGAAAATCAGAGTAATCTAAAACCAAAAGCCCCTGTTATAGGGGCTTTTGGTTAAAAAGTTTCTTCTTCTGGGATATCACTGTCGATATCCGCTTCTTCATCAATATCTACCTTTTCTTCAGGGTCTAAGTCGGTTTCACCGCCGTCTAAGACGCCACCAGGGATTATTGTATCATCATCCATATGATGTATTTTATTTAATTAATAAACGACCCACTTGTAAACGTGCTTATATTTGTAACATAGCCCAATAGTTTTGCAAGCCACCCTTTTGTTTGATGTGGATAAACTGCTAATTAGGGGAATGAGCTTGGTGGGTTAGGGCGACGGCGATAGCGTCATACTCATCATCGTGTCTAGGTAATTTAATTATTTTAATTAATTTCGGGACTATCGCGGTGATTTGTTGTTTGTTGGCACCACCAAAACCAGTAATGGTTAATTTAATCTCTGATGGGGCATACTCGGTAGTGGTTAAATGATGTATGCCGGCTAAATATAAAATCACACCTCGGACCTCGGCGACCCGACTGGCTGTTTTTTGGTTTTTACTAAAAAATAATTTTTCAAGCACTATATCACTTGGTTTATATTCTTTAATAATTTTATCTAAACTTGATCCTAAACTCGCTAAACGATTAGAAAAAACAGCTTTAGGGTTAGTGGTTAGACAGTCAGAATAAAGTAGAGTGATGGTGGGTCGAGTGCTAATTACCGCCACGCCACAGCGATCATAACCCGGGTCAATTCCTAAAATAATCTTATTCATAGTCGGCCCAAATGTTTGTAGCCATGAGTGGTTACTACTCGGCCACGCGGAGTGCGCTCTAGTAAGCCCAGTTGAATTAAATAAGGCTCATGAACATCTTCAATCGTATCTTCCTCCTCCGATAAGGCAGTAGCTAAAGTACCAACTCCTACCGGTCCACCATTAAATTTATCCACTAAAGTCTCGAGTAATAAACGATCGGCGGGGGATAAACCTAAATTATCTAAGCCAAGCATGGTCAAACAATCATTAACACTTTCACGAGTTAAGGTCGTTTTAGATACTTGGGCAAAGTCGCGACAACGCTTAAGTAAGTGATTAGCAATACGAGGAGTACAACGACTACGCTCGGCAATAGCCCGCGCCGCTTCACTCTCGAGCTCAATATTTAATAATAAAGCGGAGCGCTTAATAATTTGAGCGATTTCCTCTGGTTGATAAAGCTCTAAACGAAAGGTGCCACCAGAGAAACGGGAACGCAAGGGAGCCGACAGTAAAGCTAAGCGAGTGGTGGCCGCCACTAAAGTAAAGGGTGGTAAATCAAGTTGAATAACGCGGGCGCCCGGTCCTTTACCTAAAATAATATTAAGGGAACCTGATTCCATGGCCGGATACAATACCTCCTCGATTAATTTGTTCAAACGATGTACTTCGTCAATGAATAAAATATCACCCGGGGATAAATTGGTTAAAATGGAAGCCAGATCGCCCACCTTTTCAATCGCCGGACCGGAGGTGACCTTAATTTGAGCGCCCATTTCTTCAGCGATTAAATAAGCCAAGGTGGTTTTGCCCAAACCAGGTGGTCCGTAAAATAATAAGTGTTCCGGTGGATGACCCCGCTCTCGCGCGGCATTAATTAAAATCTGTAAATTTTGCTTAGTCGAAGCTTGGCCGATATAATCACCCCACACTGTTGGCCGGAGGGATTTATCAAGATAAGTGATATCGTTTTGAGGTTCTATTGACATATAATTTGTTTTATGCTAACATAGAGCTGGTATTAATCCAACCGAGAACCCTCTAAGCAATTGAGATGGCAACATCTCGTACGGGTCTATTTGGCAGGACGCTTTGGTTTCCTCTTTTGGAGGACTTACGAGAGCCATCCTGACGAATTTTCCTAACTTTAATAGCACTATTGAAGGGATTGCTTAGAGGGTTCTCAGTTTGATTTTAAAAGAACGGAGCATCTAAATCGATTACTCGCCCTAGCTCGGCCAAAGCGGTAACGCCACTAACTACTTTAAGGACGCCATCCTCGCGCATATCGAGGATTTTTTGCGGTTTGGCAGCTAAGACAATATCTCTTTCGCTTGGATTGGTGGTCGCCACCTGGGCAATGCTGTCATCCATAATAATAGCTTCGAAAACGCCTATACGGCCCTTGTAGCCAGTTTGATGACAATCCTCACAGCCGACCGGCTCCCAAGTTTTTCCGCTCCGCCAGCTGGCGGATAGCGGATTAAACTCGGGGCGCTTAGCTTTAATATTGGCTAACACTTTATTAATCAGTTCCAATTCTTTAGTGTCGGTCACTTTTTCTTGACGACATTTGAGGCACAGTTTACGGACGAGGCGCTGAGCAGCGGCAACTGTTAGCGACGAACTCATAATTTTAGGATTAATTCCTAGATCAATTAAGCGGGGGATCGTCCCGGCGGCATTATTGGTGTGGAGAGTGGAGAGGACTAAGTGACCAGTCAAAGCCGAGTTAATGGCAATTTTAGCCGTCTCCTCATCGCGAATCTCGCCCACCATAATCACATCCGGATCTTGACGCAAAGCGGCGCGTAGACCCGACAGGAAAGTGTATTTTTTGGCTCGGTTAACTTGGGTCTGACTGACACCATTTAAATGATACTCAATCGGATCCTCAATAGTAATAATCTTACTCTCTGGATTATTAATCTCGCGCAAAAAGGCGTAGAGAGTAGTGGTTTTACCGGAGCCAGTCGGACCAGTGAGGAGGATTAGACCATTGGGTTTTCTAATCTCGCGGTTAAAGATCTCAAACAAGTGGGTCTCAATACCTAAATCGGTAAACGAGACTGCAATGTTTTTAGGATTTAATACTCGCAAGACAATCGTTTCACCATAAGCGCCGGGTAAAACCGATGTGCGGATCTCGATCTCGACATCATCGATCTTAATACTAAAACGACCATCTTGGGCACTTTGAGTCACATTAAGTTTAAGGCCAGACATTAATTTGAGACGGGAGTTCACTTGGCGGTTAATTTTTTTATTAAAGTGGGTAATATCCTCTAAGACACCATCGAGGCGGTAGCGTAGGCGGATATCCTCTTCTTCGGGCTCAAGGTGAATATCTGAGGCCTCAGTGACTAAGGCACCAGCCAAAATCATTTCCACAATGCCGGTGATGCCACCTTCACTCAAAGTTTTTTCCGCTTCGACTCCAAGTAAGTTTTTAATATCGTCGAGAGTTTTAATTTTGGGAATAATCTCGGTGATGACCTCACTGGAGATCTCAATTAAACCGGCTTCAGTGCGCTCGGAACGGGAAATTTCACGGTAACGTTCCCAAGCACGAGCCACACCAATCTCCGAAGCTAAGTACAAAGTGATAGCAAAGTTTTTACCTTTCAAATCCTCTAAAATAGCATTTAGTTTTTGATTATTGGGCGACATAATCGCCAATGAGATTGTGCGGCCAACTAATTTAAAAGCCGCCACACCAGCCTCGCGGGCTTCGATCTCTGGGATTAAGCGAAGAGCATCAGTATTGATTGCTGTTTGTGAAAGATCAAGATAGGGGAGTTGGTATTTATCGGCTAATAGCTGTGATAATTTTTCTGCCTCCTTGGCGCGGAGGTCATCTACTCGCCTTAATTGGCTATCATCATTGAAGTTAGGCATGTTCTTATATTGTATCGCAGAATCTCTTTTTATTCCTAGCACCAAACGCCAAACTTACTAGAGCGTAAGTTGGGGATAACCCACAATTGGTCTATTTAGAGTCCATTTATGAAATACTTGACTAGATAGTATAGTTTTTGTTACTTTAAAATAAGATGTTCTTAAAATAATCAAGATGAGTATTATAGATATAATTTTTTTATGTCTATAATACTCATCTTGATTTGAGATGAGTTGTTAACCTGGACAAACCAGGGGATTAAAAAAAGAGGAGTACTATAAATGGAATGGGCAAAATTGTCCCAGTCTACTCATCCGCCGGCGATAGGTTAGACATCGTTTGTTTTTGCTTCTCATAACTCAATCTGAAACTGCTCATCCTAGACGTGGATGAGCAGTTTTTTGTTATTCAAAACACAACGAGGCTTAGCCTCGTTGTTGATAAATAAAGGTTATTTACCACAGAGGACCGTCCTCTGTGGTGGACTATTGACAGGAATGAGGAATGGGTGTATAATAGAAGGTAGAGACGATAGGGATGGAAGTGGGCAATTGGGCCCATAAAAATAAGGGAGAAATGCCATGTTTAAGCACTTTGTAATGATGGCGTTGGGATTGGTTCTGGTGTTGAATGGGTGTGTTACCTCCAATTCTGGCCAACCGGTGGGGTACAGTTCAACACCAGTAATGGACAGCGCCACAGCCAATGCGTTGACGTTGCACGGGGGGGTATACTCCGAGCAGGGATCGAATCAGGCCCTGCAGACAGCCGCTCGGATGCAATCCGAGCAGTATCGTTATCAGGTTGATTTGGCTAAAGCGGCCAATTATCACCAACGCGATTGGAATCGGGAATACACTCGCCGGCAACGAGATCGTTTGGATCACCAACGCGATCTGGAAAGAGAGCAGACTCGCCGGCAAGAAAATATGGCCAGGGTAGCGACGCAAGCGATCGATCGATTCCTCGATCATCGTGAGCATAATCGCACCCACCCGAGAGTCGTCCAGTCATCACCTCGGCCACGAATACGCCGTGACTAATAACAGACCAGGGCCCATTGATTTAGAAGATCAGCGGGCCCTTTTTGTATTGTATAATATGCTTTAGGATGAATAAGACTAAAGTTGGTGCCATAATTATTTTTGGATTGATTTTAGTTTTTATTTGTTTTTTCTCTAATCAAATACTAACTACTTTATCGACAGTAGGGGAGATGACCAATCAATTAACCGCCATAATTTTAAATCAGTTACCCAAATAAAAGCTAATTATACTGACGTTGCGACCACCTCCTCGCCTAAAAAAGTGCGGATTTTGATTGTCCCAGGGCATGAGCCTAATTTTGGCGGGGCCGAATTTAATAATTTAAAAGAGCGTGATATGACGATGGAGCTTGGGCAGTTTTTACAAAAACTTTTAGAGAACAATCCGCACTATCAAGTCTTTATTGCTCGAGACAATAAAGCCTGGAGTACGGAGTTTGTTAATTATTATCAAAATAATTGGGCCGATATTATTGAATGGAGAAGCCTCTTAAAAGAAGAGTTTTCTCGTCTTGTAGTAATGGGTCAAATAGTAAAAACCTATTCAGCGGTAGTTCATAATGATGCACCAAATGAGGTGGCTACACGTTTATATGGTCTTAATAAGTGGGCTAACGAAAATGATATCGATATTACTATTAATATTCATTTTAACGACAATATTCGGCCTAATACCCGGCGACCAGGAGAATACTCTGGTTTTGCTATTTACGTTCCGGCGAGTCAGTATGGCAATAGTGAGGCCACTAAAACATTAGCTGATAGTTTGTTTAAACGTTTAGCTAAATATAACCCGGTGAGTAATTTACCGGGAGAGTCGACTGGTATTATTGATGAGCCGGAGTTGATTGCGGTGGGAGCTAATAATAGCGCTGATACCGCCAGTGTTTTAATTGAGTATGGTTATATTTATGAATCTCAATTTCAAAACAAAGAGGTGCGTACCTTAGCCCTAAAAGATTTAGCCTTTCAAACTTATTTAGGACTGGAAGATTTTTTTAATTCGGATAATGTTGATGTGGTTAAGTCTTACGGCACTTTATTAATTCCACATCAATGGAGTAATTTAGTGGGTAATAGATCTGTCCCGTTAGACATCTTTGCTTTACAAACCGCCTTAATATTTGACGAAGTTTACCCTCCTAGTAATAAGACTAAAAATGACTGCGCTCGCACGGGAGTGATTGGTCCTTGTACCCGAACTGCTATTAATACTTTTCAAGCTAAATATGGAATAAGAGGAGAGGATGGGAGGGTTGGTCCGCAAACAGTAAAGGCCTTAAACCAGCTCTAAATTGGAAGGTTTGTTCTATGTTAAGATTGGCATATGCAATTAATTAGCCGAAGTCCAGCAGATACCAGTGCTTTGGCTGGTCAAATCATTACGCTTTTAAAACCTAATGAAGTTAAAGCGACTGTACTTTTTTTAACCGGCGATTTAGGGACAGGTAAAACCACTTTTACCCAAAGTTTGGCCAAAGAATTGGGTATTGATTTGCCGGTGACTAGTCCGACGTTTGTGATTCAAAAAACGTATGAGACCGGCCACACGGATTGGCAAAAATTAATGCACATTGATTGTTATCGCTTGGAGGGCGGAGCGGATTTAGCTAAATTAGGTTTCAGTGAATGGTTGGCGAGTCCCGAGACTTTAATGGTCTTGGAGTGGCCGGAGCGAGTGACGGATATTTTGCCGCCGCCAGATTTAGAGTTAAGGTTTAAATTTATTGACAATCAGACCCGGGAAATTAATTATGATCAAAAAGTCGGCCACTAAAACCAAAACCATGGTTTTATTTGATGCTCACGCTATTTTGCATCGGGCTTATCACGCCTTGCCTGACTTTACGGCGAGCAATGGTGAGCCGACCGGGGCGCTCTATGGCTTAGCCGCGATGCTGATTAAGATTTTAGCCGATCTTAAGCCAGACTACGTGGCCGCTTGTTACGATTTAGCGGTGCCAACCTTTCGCAAGCAAGTCTATGACGAGTACAAAGCGAAACGAGCGAAAACCGACGATGATTTAATTGCTCAAATGGAGCGCTCGCGCGAAGTGTTTAGCGCTTTTGGGGTACCGCTTTACGATAAACCTGGGTTTGAGGCTGATGATATTATTGGCACGATCGTTGAGGAGTTAAAAGGGAATAAAGCTATCAAAGTGGTGATTGCTTCAGGCGATATGGATACGATGCAATTAGTGTCGGGAGAGCAAGTTCAAGTTTACACCCTAAAAAAGGGGATCAACGACACAATTTTGTACGATGAGGCCCAAGTGGTCGAGCGCTTTGGTTTTGCCCCTAAATATTTACCGGATTACAAAGGTCTACGTGGCGACCCGTCTGACAACATTATTGGTATTGCCGGCATCGGCGAGAAGACGGCCACTATTTTAATCCAAAAATTTGGCACCATTGAGGCGTTGTATAAAGTGCTTAAAAAAGACAAAGCGGTTTTTAAAGAACTTAAATTAACCGATCGAATTATTAATTTATTAGTCGAAGGAGAGGAGGAAGCATTCTTTTCTAAAACTCTCGCTACTATCCGCCGAGATGCCCCGATTGAGTTTAAATTACCGGACAAAACCTGGAGCGAAAGCTTCCAACTTGAACCAGTTGAAGTTTTGTTTACCCAACTAGAGTTTAAGAGTTTGTTGACGAGAGTAAAAAGTTTGATTGGGGGGATGAACAGTGTGCCCTTCGACAAAGCTCAGGACCAGCCAGCTTCAGCAACTGAAGCTGGCTGGGAGGAAGCGGCTATTATGCTTTGGCTCCTAAATTCAGAAAAGACGACGCCAAGTTATGCTGATGTTTTAGAATATACTAAAGCCACTAATTTAGCCGAGGCTAAATTAGTGTTAGTTGATAAACTTAAACAAGCGGATTTATTGAAAGTGTTTGAGCAAATAGAGGTGCCGCTAATGCCGATTATTAAAGCGGCCGAGAGCTGGGGGATTTTAATTGATCGCGATCACTTTAAACAATTATCTAAGCGTTATCATGAGAAGTTAAAGGCGCTCGAGACTAAAATTTATAAATTAGCCCAAGGAGAGTTTAATATTAATTCGCCCAAGCAATTAGGCGAGGTTTTGTTTGATCGCTTGGGTTTGGTGGTGAAAGGACTTAAAAAGACGGCTGGCGGGGCCCGCTCCACCCGTGAGTCAGAGTTGATTAAGCTCAAAGACACTCACCCGATTATTAATGAATTGCTGGAGTATCGGGAGGTGGCCAAATTAGCCGGTACTTATATTGATCCGATACCACTGTTGGCTGACAACCAGAATCGGATCCACACCCAACTTAATCAAGCGGGAGCGGCGACTGGGCGGATGTCCTCCCAAAATCCAGGACTCCAAAATATACCAACACGAGGCGAACGAGGGTTGGAAATCAGACGTGGTTTTGTGGCGACACCTGGACACGTGTGGTTGGCCGTCGATTACTCCCAAATTGAGATGCGGGTGTTGGCTCAACTCTCGGGTGATAAAGCTTTAATTGAGATTTTTAAAAATGGTGAGGATGTACACAGTGGGGTGGCCTCGCTGGTATTTGGGGTCAAGCAAGAGGAGGTGACTAAAGAGATGCGTCGCCAGGCTAAGGTGATTAACTTCGGCATTATTTACGGTATGGGGGTAAATGCTCTACGGACCAATTTGGGCGGTACCCGCGAGGAGGCGGAGCAATTTTACGATAATTATTTCCGCACTTTCCCCCGGATTAAACATTATTTTGATGAGGTTAAAAGTGACGCTTATCGCTTAGGGTATACCACTACCTACTTTGGTCGTCGGCGCTATTTTGCCGGGATTAAATCGAAGTTGCCGTTTATCAGGGCGAGTGCCGAGCGGATGGCGATGAATGCGCCGATCCAAGGTACCGCCGCCGATATTATTAAAATTGCGATGCCACGAGCCGACAAAGCCTTGCGCGAGGCGGGGCTAATTAATCAGGCTCACTTGTTGCTCCAAGTCCACGATGAGCTCATTTATGAGGTCGAGGAGGGGGTCGTGGCCAAAGTGGAGCCGATTATCCGCGAGGCTATGGAAGGGGTCTGGCAAGAGGCTGTTCCGCTGAAAGTGGACTTAGCTACCGGCGCCAATTGGGCCGAATTGGGCTAAAGTTGCTTTTTGTAATTAAAGAGTTTATAATCAACCAAGGTCGAAAAAAAGACTGAAAAATAAGGATTTTAAGAAATATGAAAAACTTTATTATCGTTTTGGTTGTTCTAATCTTGGTTATTGGCGGCTTTGTTTGGTACCAAAATTCAGCGACAACCACCACCACTACTACTGACGTTACGACCGTGACTGACAACGGTACGGCTACAACTACTGCTACTACCACTTCGACAAACTAAGGTTTGTTAGATTAATATGCGCCACTCTCCGAAAGGGGGGTGGCGTTTGTTATACTACACCTAATGCCCACCAATACTGACTTACTTAGACAAATTAAGGATGATCTACTAACTAACAGCAAGTTACCACTTTATGAGTATCGCACTGCCAATCACTACTTCCCGGTCATTGGTGAGGGTAGTCATGAGGCTAAATTATTATGTGTGGGTGAGGCACCAGGGGAGACTGAGGCCAAGACCGGGCGACCGTTTTGTGGTCGGGCGGGTAAAATTTTAGACGAGCTCTTTGCTTCCATCAATCTGGATCGTTCTAAAGTGTATGTCACTAATTTAATTAAAGATCGTCCGCCCACTAATCGTGATCCTCTACCCTATGAGATCGAGGTGTATGGACCATATTTAGTTAAACAAATTGAGATTATTAAACCACGGATTGTGGCTACTTTGGGGCGTTTCTCGATGCGGTTTGTAATGGAGTATGCCGGCATTAGTGAGCCACAATTATCCCAAACCATTAGCAAGCTCCATGGCCAAGTGTTGGAGGGTCAGGCACCCTATGGCCCGTTAACCGTGATTGTGCTGTATCATCCGGCCGCGGCCATTTATAATCAAGCACTTAAGCCGACTTTAATCGCGGACTTTGCTAAAATAAAACAGTATGTCGTTTAAATTAATTTCATGGAATGTTAATGGCATCCGGGCGGCCGAACGCAAGGGTTTTATCGGTTTTTTAGCTGAACATCAATTTGACGTTGTCTCGGTCCAAGAGACTAAGGTCCATGATCCTAACTTGTTATTAAGTGAAAAGTTGCGCGCCCCGGCCGGTTATACCAGTGTGTGGAATAGTGCCACCGAGCGTAAAGGTTATAGTGGGGTGGCGGTGTTTAGTGCCAAGCAACCTAAGTTAGTAACCGACGACTTTGGTAAGAGCTTACTTTCGACCGAGGGGCGGGTACTTATGTGTAAGTACGAGGGATTTACTTTATTAAATATTTACTTCCCTAATGGTGGGGGTGAGGATCATCGCTTGGAGTACAAACTTAAATTTTTTGGCGAGTTTCTCGATTACGTTAAAAAATTAAAAAAAGAAGGCCATAAAATAATTTTTTGCGGCGATGTTAATGTGGCGCATCATCCGATTGACTTGGCTCGGCCTAAAGAAAATATAAATTCAATCGGTTTTTTGCCTCAAGAGCGAGCTTGGCTTGATGCTTTTGAGGTAGCGGGGTTTGTGGACACTTTCCGTCATTTTTACCCGGACAAAGTAGCTTACAGTTGGTGGGATATGAAGACGCGCGCCCGAGACCGCAATATCGGTTGGCGTCTTGATTACTTTTGGGTCGACAAAGCATTGCTACCTCAAGTCAAAGAAGCTTTTATTTTGGGCGATATTGAAGGCTCGGATCATGCCCCGGTGGGTATCACTTTAGATTTATGATTTATCTGATTTACGGCTCGGATCGGATGAGAGGTCGGGCAAAAGTGCGCCAATATATGGTGGCGTTAAAAAAGAAACATCCGGAAGCGAATCATTTTTATTTTGACGAAGAACGTTTTAATCCGTCAGAGTTGGCGGCGCTGGCCGAGAGCCAAGGTTTATTTTTCGATAAATTTTTAGTTGCTTTAGAGGGCTTATTAGTCCATCAAGAGTATGGCGTAGTAATTGAAGAATTGGCGTTCAAATTAGCCAAGTCACCTAATTTATTTGTGATTTGGGACGAAGTTATTCCTAAGGCGCGTTTAGACAAGCTAAAAAAAGTAGCCGAAAAAGTGGAAACCTTTGAATTAAAAAAACAGGTGAGTAAGCCGGCGTTTAATATTTTTAGTGTTACCGATTCAATCGTCGCTCGTGATCGGCGCGCCGCTTGGTTGGCTCTCACTCAAGCATTACGAGCGGGTGTCTCGGCGGAAGAAGTGTTTTGGAAGTGGTGGTGGCAATTTAAAATCATTACTCAAACTGCGACTGATAGCGCTGGCGCGCGCCAGGTCCTAAAGCCCTTTGTCTACAACAAAGCGTTGGCTGGCGCTAGGAAGTATAGTTTAGCCGAGCTTAAAACTCACTTAATTAGTCTAACTAATTTGTTTCATCAATCACGTTTCTCGGGCACTGAATTGTTATATGAGCTTGAGTATTTTGCCCTGACGCTGTAAGCTGATTTAATATCCGCCCATAGCTCAGTCGGTAGAGCAGTTGCCTTTTAAGCAAACGGTCGCAGGTTCGATTCCTGCTGGGCGGACATTTTTAGAGTGGCCAATCAAAAGCCCAAGCACCAGGGCCGAGGAGGAGTAGAGCAACTAGTACCGCTAATTTAAGTAAATGATAGTGGAGATGGAAGTGGCCATCACCCCGCTTTTTGGCTTGCCAAATTTCAAACACGATCGCGAGGACTAAAACTAAAGCCGCTAATTGAGTGAGTAGGCCGATTAGTAATAAAATACTAGCGCTGATTTTAATCACCGAAAGGGCTACCACTTTACGTTGTTTAAAACTGCGAGTGCTACCAACTAATATTAGTAAAGCAATTGCTACTCGCAACAAGGTCGGGGCAAAAAAGCTGTAATCAAGTAAGTAGGGGAAAAGAGATAACATTTATGTTAGTGTACCACTATATGAGCCAGCTGTCATTATCACTTATCCTCCACAACGTTAGGAGTGCCCACAATGTGGGCGCCATCTTCCGTACCGCCGATGCTGCCGGGGTGGCTAAAATTTACCTCACCGGTTATACCCCGGCACCCCTAGATCGCTTTAAGCGGCCGGTTAAAGAGATCGCCAAAACTGCGCTCGGTGCCGAGATGACGGTGCCGTGGGAGCAAGTTAAAGACATCACTGAATTAATTGCACGTTTTAAAAAAGAAGGGATAGTGGTGTGGGCGTTGGAGCAAAGTAAAGAGGCTATTAACTACAATCAAATCAAATTAATTAAATCTACTGCTTTGATAGTGGGTAATGAGGTGGAGGGAGTAAAAGAGGATATTTTAAATCTCTGTGATCAAATTATTGCTATCCCAATGAAAGGCCAAAAAGAATCCTTAAATGTCTCGGTGGCTACGGGCGTGGTGGTGTTTAAGTTGTTGGAGTAAAAGAAAAGCCCAAGGAATTTCTCGTTTGAGCTTTCTGTATGTTTACCTCCATCTTGTGATGGAGTCGGGCCGAAGCCATTTGTACTCCCCGAGGCTAAGCCTCGTTGTTGATAAATAAGGGTTATTTACCACAGAGGACGGTCCTCTGTGGTGGCCTATTGACAGGATTGAGTAATAGGTGTATAGTAGCGAACAGAGGTAGAATAATCTACCACCTGCATCCGGCAGCTACCGGAAGGACCTTGATAGGAAAGGGTAAAATGATGCCTGAGACGATGACTAAAAAGATCACGTCAAATCAAGAAAATCGCATCGCCGATCTCGTCAGAGACGCAGTTCGTGCGTTGGGCTTCTCGAAAGATGAGGCTCAGGAAATCATCAAGGTGGGTGGCATGTTGCAAGAGAAAGTGAAACCCATCCTGCAGAAACTCGCCATGATGGACCAGCGCTTTGGTAGTGGGAAGAAGCCGGAGCCAATCGCTCCTGCGGAATCAACAGGGAAGTTCGCTCTGCTCGCGGACCTCGGCATCATCACGGTGCCCGATGACTACGACCACGCCACTGCGCTCGCCAAGTTCCTGGAGAAG
>JACPIA010000009.1 GCA_016188295.1 Candidatus Vogelbacteria bacterium | reverse complement strand
TTAAGAAGTAAGTGAGTGATCTGCCGGGTACGCCTTGCGGATGAGTGCTACCTTTCATGAAAAAATCAAATAAGTCGGTGCGATGTGTTAGCGAGTCCGCCAGTTGGCGGAAAGACTCGGAATAAAATTCAAAGAGTGGCTAGTGCTCCTCTTGGTGATTCGGAACACTACTTGTCCTCTGGTTTGTGGCCTGACAGAGTCATACGCTGATTTTTGGGTTCAAACAGCGTAATAATTAATGGGTATGACTTGCCGAGTTCCAGTTGATTGCGCAAGTCGGTTTCATCCTTGAATTCGGAGATATGGACTAATCCAGCAACACCTTCTTCAATAGCGGCTAGTGCCCCATGTTTATTGTATTTAATGATCACGCCGATCACCTGATCACCTTTTTTATATTTAGACTCGGCCTCATTCCACGGATTATCTTTAAGTGCTTTAATCGAGAGCGAAATCTTGTCATCTTTGATCTCAATAATTTTGGCTTTGACTTTTTGGCCCACCTTAAAGAGTTCACGAGGATTCTCCACCAAAGCCCAATCAATTTCTGAAATATGCACTAAACCCTCCAAACCCTCCTCGATTTTGACAAATACCCCAAAATCGACCGTGCCGGTCACTTCACCACTCACGGTATCACCTAAAGCATACTTCTCAATAATATCGCGTTTAGACTTGCCATCTAACTGTTTCTCACTAAAAATTAATTTACCTTCTTTCGGATCGGCACCAATAATCGAGACGCTAATCACTTGGCCGACCAATTTGCGGAGTTCGTCCATAATCCGATCCTTGTCGCCGTCCGGTACCCGGGGATAATGCTCTGGTTTAAGTTGCGAGGCGGGGATAAAGCCATCAATGCCTTGCCACTCTAAAATCAAACCGCCTTTATTGGCATCCTTAATTGGTAAGTCAAAAATTTCTTTGGCTTTAATGGCACGTTCGGCTTCAGTCCAAGTGAGCGCTTGTTTCGCTTCTTTAAGCGATAGTTCGATATAACCGTTCTCGCCTTCAGTGATTACCACCTTGGCGGTGACGGTATCGCCGATATTGATCTTTTTGATCACGTCGCGCGCATTTAGATACTCTCGGCCAAAAATCAAACCAGTTCCGAATGGCGGTAAATCAATGTAAAGCGCCAATTTACCTTTGGCCATCACTTTGCCCTCGACCAAACTGCCCTCCTCGGGCATTAAGGGCGATTCTTTAATCACTTCATCCATCATCGTTGCCTCTCCGGTGGCCATAGGAGCAAGGTTCTTGTCTGCTGTCGTCATACTTAACTAATAAACTAACTAATAAATTGACCCTTTTAGATCGCTGGTAGTATAGCTGATCTAGGCCTTTTTCACAAGTCCATAATAATGTGTTATCATTAATATAAATGACTAGATATTTTAAGATTCAATTTTTGGTTGTACTAATTTTAGTGTCAATTTTACCACTAATCTCGCAAGCGGTTAGAGGGGCAATTATATCGCCTGAACGTCAGGATCAATGGCCGAGAGCGTCGCAACAAGTAATTGAATGGGACACAGGATTTTTTAATGGTTTTGTTGATATTTATTTAACTAAATCCAGTCCTATTAAACAGTATAGATTAACTCAAAGTGCTACTAATGATGGTCAATACTCATGGACCGTTTTTCCGGCTATTGATTTAGGTAGTGATTATGCGATAAAAATCTGTCAAAGTTCGAGTATTAGTAATTGTCAGGAAAGTGATCGATTTAGTATTGTCGCTGGTGACACTTCTACTCCTTCTGGTTGTATTTTTGTTGACGGTGATTTAATTTGTCAAACCTCCACTCTGCCAAGTGTTGATTTGAAGATTAATGATCGAGACCAATTGATCGTGGCGACCGGAGCATTCCAATCGTTGCCGATTGAGTACTCTTTGTCCTGGCAGCCAATACGGGGTAATATTGTTCGTTGTGATGCTGGCTGGACGACTAAACAAGATCCGAGCGGTAGAGTGGTGGTAAATGACGTAGCTACTAATCCAGGTTTTACTAAGACACTATCTATTACTTGTACTGATAGCGAGGGCAAGAGAGCTTCCGATTCGGTCACGCTGATAGTAGTGCCAGATGATCGTGATACTGACGGTGATGGAACGCCTGACTACCTTGATCCTGACGATGATAATGATGGCAAACCAGACAACCAAGATCCAACTCCGCGGGGGGATACACCTAAACCGCCACCACCCGTGCCGGAAGTAAAAGGCTGGTCTTGTCAGAAGAAGTTTTTAAGAAGGGAATATTATTGCGCTAAAACAAGAAATGGTCAATTGAGTGAATCGCAGTGTCGCGCCAGCTGCGGACGACCAGCCACTTCCAACCAAGAAGAAACACCCCCCTCTACTACTTGTAATGAGACAACCTTTGAAAGTATTTTAAGTGGCTTGGATAATAAGGTAATTACTTCAATTTCAGAAAAGAGTTTTCGAGAATGGGCCAGCACCGACAACAAAGATCATTGTGGCTACGACTATGAAAGTCAAAGTTGTACCAGTAAACCTAATTTAGTTTCCGGCGATAAAACCGACGTAATGGCCGGTATGGCTCGATTACAATGTGAATACATAATCAATAATAGTAGTCAGGAAAATGATGGTCTAGTCGCTTTCGAGGGTGTTTTAAAAAAAATTAAGAGCTATACCGATAAACGCCTACCAATAGGAGTTCAACTCTATATTTTTGATATCGGAGGCCACGAAGTAATTGCTTTGGACGTGAAGGATCTCAAGGGTAATGGCTCAAAATATATGGTGACGATACTGGATTCTAATGGCCCGAAGATTAAGAATCTTATTTGTGAACGTAAACGAGAATACAATAATAATTTAGCTTGTGATTATGATGGCAGTAAGAGTATATTGATGAAAGTAGAAACTAAATTAATGGATGATTTAGTAAAGACTCGCACCAGATATTGTCGTTCCAATTCGACTGCTAAATTTTGCACTGATCGACAGAATCTCACTTCTTGGTTAAGGGGTAATTACCCGGAGATTGACAACACTGGCGTTACGGGTTCAGAAGAAGGGATGTGTTTAGGTTGGTCGCAATTTGTCCTCAAAACGGCCTATCTTGGTGACTTTACTGGTGAGTGCCATGCTCCAGGGACGGTGGCGGAGATTAAGGGTTGGCGGCAGATGGCGGCGGTGATCCAAACTTGGTGGCGTCAAATGCCAACTTGGTTTGGGCGCTAATACTCTTTTAATTAATCACTAAATTTGATAAGATAGAGGTATGATTATTACCTATCACGGTCAGGCCTTTGTAAGGTGCCAGGTGGGCGATACGGTAGTTGCCTTTAATCCGGGCTCTGTTGGGGCTCGTTTTGGGGCGGATGTGGTATTAGTTAGTTTGTCCGACCAGCGTTTTAAAGGTGGTGAGAATCTGACCGGTGGTGGTAAAGAACCATTCATTATTGACGGCCCCGGTGCTTATGAGGTCGGTGGCATTTTTATTGAAGGATTAGCTTCACCTGGGGCTAATGATTACATCAACACTATTTACGCTCTAAATCTCGACGGGATGCGAGTGTGCCATTTAGGCGTTTTGGCGACCTTAGCCATTGACCCCGAGGCTCTCGAGAGTATTGGCGCTGTCGATATTTTATTTGTGCCGATTGGTGGCGGTGATCGGCTCTCCGCCAAAGAGGCCGCTAAAATCGCCGCTTCCCTTGAGCCTAAAATTGTAATCCCGGTACTTTATAGTGGCGAGTCTGATCCAGAACTTAAAATTTTTTTAAAGGAGATTGGTGAGGAGGGGATCAAAGCGGTTGATAAATTAGCGATTAAACGTCGCGACTTAGAAACCAAAGAGGGTGAGGTGGTACTCCTCTTGGCCGAATAATTTTATGTTTAACTTCGATCGCTTACAAAAGTTACAAGCCCGACCACATCATGAGCGTCAAGTTATCGCTTTTACCGTAGCCCTAATTATTACCGTTATTATCGCCTTAATTTGGCTGGTCACTTTATTTAAACCGGTGCGTGAAGCGATAACACCGCCAATACCAGAAGTACCGTCAGTAGTCATCATTCAATGGGAGCGAGTAGTAGCCGGTTGGCAAGTGGTCAAATCTTATTTAAAGTAATTACTTATGGACAAACCTAAAGATAAAGGAATTATCCCGATCAATATTGTCGAGGAGATGAAGGACTCATATTTGGACTATGCGATGTCGGTTATTGTCGCTCGCGCCTTACCTGATGTCCGTGATGGTTTAAAACCGGTGCATCGTCGCATTTTGTACTCGATGCATGAGCTTGGTTTGACGGCTAATGCTAAGTTTCGTAAGTCGGCCACTGTGGTCGGCGATGTGCTCGGTAAATATCATCCTCATGGTGACACCGCTTGTTATGATGCGATGGTCCGCTTGGCCCAAGATTTCGCCATGCGTTACCCCTTAGTGGCCGGTCAAGGTAATTTTGGCTCAATTGATGGCGATAGCGCGGCGGCTATGCGTTATACCGAGGTCCGGATGTCTAAACTGGCAGCTGAACTGCTCGCTGATATTGAAAAGGAGACTGTTAATTTTGTTCCCAACTACGATGGCGTTCATCAAGAGCCGACGGTATTGCCATCAGTCATCCCTAATTTACTCTTAAACGGCACAGTTGGTATCGCGGTGGGTATGGCCACTAAAATTCCGCCCCATAATTTGGGCGAATTAATAGAGGCGCTGATTTATTTAACCGACAATGAGGAGGCGACAACCGAAGATTTGCTCGAGTTTGTTAAAGGTCCTGACTTCCCAACCGGCGGTCTGGTATTCAATCAAAAAGATATTCACCATGCTTATGGCACCGGCCGCGGCGGAGTACTGGTCCGCGGCGAGGCCGAGATTGTGGAGAATAAAGTGGGCAATTTTCAAATTATTATTAGTTCGATCCCATATCAAGTCAATAAATCGGAGTTAATTGTTCGGATTGCTGACTTGGTCCATGATAAAAAAGTGGAGGGCATTAAAGATATTCGCGATGAGTCCACTAAAGATATCCGAGTGGTGATTGATCTTAAAGCGGGGATGCACCCGCAAAAAGTGTTAAATGCATTGTATAAACACACCGATTTGGAGACGATGTTCCACTACAATATGTTGGCTTTAGTTGATGGTGTTCCTAAATTACTGTCACTAAAAGTGATGCTGGAGGAGTTTCTTTCTCATCGCCAAGTAATTGTCACTCGCCGGACTAAGTTTGATTTAGATCGTGCTTTGGAGCGCGAGCATATCTTATTGGGTCTAAAAATTGCGCTTGATCATATTGATAAAATTATTAAACTCATTCGGGCCTCCAAAGATACCGAAGAGGCTCACCAGAATTTAGTCAAAGAGTTTAAATTTTCACCGATTCAAGCGCAAGCGATTTTGGAAATGCGTTTGCAAAAGTTGGCCGGTCTCGAACGCCAAAAAGTAGAGGATGAGTTAGCGGAGAAGCAGGTGCTCATCAAAGAACTCAAAAGTATTTTGGCCGATGCCAAAAAAGTGCTTAAAATTGTCCGCGACGAATTTGTGACCATTAAAGACAAATATGCCGATGCTCGTCGGACTAAAGTGGTTAAAAGTGGCGCTAAAGAAATTACGGTGGAGGATTTGGTACCGGAGACCGATAATGTTTTGGTGCTTACCGCCGGTGGTTACATTAAGCGCACTGATCCTAGTGAGTATAAATCCCAAAAGCGCGGTGGGGTGGGTGTCATTGATCTAAATGTTAAAGAAGAAGATTTTGTGACCCTCTTTTTAACCGCCAATACTCACGATGATCTACTCTTTTTTACCGACAAAGGCAAAGCCTATCAAATTAAAATGTATGATGTGCCGGAGGGTAAGCGTGCCACGCGGGGTAAATCGGTGATGAACTTTTTAGCACTCTCCGATGAGGAAAAAATCACCTCGGTGTTGGCGATTCCCAAATCTAAAAGCGAGGCGCCACAGGCTTTGATAATGGTTACCAAACAAGGAGTGGCTAAAAAAGTAGCCGGACAAAGTTTTAGTGATGTCCGGCGTAGTGGGATTATTGCTATTAAATTGACGGCGGGCGATCAATTACTTTCGGTGGTTACGGTCGATAAAGGTGATGAAGTAATTTTGGCTACTAAGCGCGGCCAATCAATTAGATTTAAAGAGTCAGATATTCGGGCGATGGGTCGTACTGCCGCCGGTGTTAGAGCGATGCGCCTCACTAAAGGTGATCTCATAATTGGCGCTGATGCCATTACGCCGGTGGCTAAAATCGGCAGTTATTTAGTGATGGGAGAAAATGGTCTAGGCAAAAAGACCAAATTGAGCGAGTACAAAGTCCAAAAACGTGGTGGCTCGGGGATTAAGACAGCTCAAATTACCGGCAAAACTGGTGGTTTAATGGCCGCACGAGTCATCACTGAGGATGTTTCCGAGATTGTGGCGATCTCGCGCCAAGGGCAAGTAATTCGTACTAAACTTGACGAAATCTCCACACTCGGTCGCCAAACTCAAGGAGTCCGGATTATGAAGTTGCGTCCAGATGATACTTTAGCCTCGCTCACTTGTTTATAAAATGTTTTACAATATTATAGTATAATAGGGTATGGCCTTTGCTAATCCTGGTTCGATTGTTAAATCACTTGGTATCGAAAATGGTCAAACCGTAGTGGATATCGGCGCCGGTAGCGGCGCTTATCTTGAAGCTTTAGCCGAGCGGGTGGGCGGTAATGGTATTATTTACGCCATTGAGATTCAAAAAGAGTTGGTGACTAAAATAGGCGCGACAGTCCAGCAGTTTAATTTAAAGATGGTCAAGCCTTTGTGGGCGGATGCTGAGGTTTTAGGTGGTACCACTTTACCCGATGAGGTGGCTGATTGGGTATTGGTGGCCAATGTGCTCTCATTAAGCACTCACAGTTATATATTAGTCAAAGAAGTGGCGCGGATTTTAAAACCGAGCGGTAGAGTGGTGGTAATTGACTGGCAAAAATCAGTTAGTGCGGTCAAAGAGGTTTTAACGCAAGGTGGTTTTAGACTAGTGGGTGAGGTTACGGCCGGCTCGCATCACTTTGGTCTTATTTTAACTAAAACAATATGAAAGACTGGTTTCAAATTATTTTACTGATCGTTTTTGGGGCGGCTTTGATTATCGGGGTGTTAGTGTTTTCAGGAATAATACCGGGCTACAGTGGTGGATTAGCCAATAATAGTATCAGGCTCACTTTGTGGGGGACTAATTCACTTCCAGTAATGGAGCCGGTAATCAATGAGGTCAATAAAGCGGCCAAAAAACAATTTAGTATTAATTATGTTTATAAAGCGCCGGAGCAGCTTGAGAGTGATTTAGTGGAAGCTCTGACTCAAGGTGCCGGACCTGACTTATTACTATTTAATGATACGATGATTATCCGTCAACGTAATAAATTGACTCCGTTTGATGCTAAAACGTATCCGTTAGCCACTTTTAAAAATAATTTTGTGGAGGGGGCTCAGATTTTTATCGCGCCGGAAGGAGTGCTGGCTCTACCATTGACTATTGATCCACTGATGCTTTATTACAATCGTGACTTGGTGACTAATGCCGGAATTGTCCGAGTGCCCGAGCGCTGGAGTGAGGTCTTAAATATTGTCAATAATCTAACAGTGTTTGGTGACAATAAAATCATTAAACAAAGTGCGATTGCTTTAGGTGAGAGTACTAATGTCCCTCACGCTAAAGATATTGTTGCTTTACTCTCAATGCAGGCCGGGACACCCATTACCGCCTATGAACGGGGGATACCAGTCAGTAACTTGGCTGATGCTTATGGTTTTGTACCAGCACCAGCTGAGGCCGCTATTGATTTTTACACTCAGTTTGCCGCACCAACTAAGACCACTTACACTTGGAGTCGAGCGTTACCTAATGCTCAAGATTTTTTTACTATCGGTTCTTTAGCGTTGTATTTGGGTTATGCCAGCGAGCGTCCGCGCCTAGTGGTCAAGAATCCTAATTTAAACTTTGATGCCGCGATAATACCTCAACGCGACCAAACTAGTCGTAAGCAGACTATCGGACGTTTTCAAGGAGTGGCGGTTGTCCGCTCGACCAAACAACTGGCCGCCGCTCAAGCGGCGGCCAAGCTTTTAGCCGCGCCGGAGAGTGTGGCGTTAATGGCGGATCAATTAGGCGTAGCGCCGGCCCGCCGCGACTTGCTCGCGGCGGGCGTAGAGAGCGCTTTTGGCACGGTAGTGTATCAATCAGCATTATTGGCTCGTACTTGGCTTGATCCGGATCCGACTCAAAGTAATCGGATTTTTAACTTGCTAATTGATGCGGTGGGGACTGGTCGAGTGCTCTCGGCACAAGCGGTGCGACGGGCGGATGATGAATTAAACGCTTTAATGAAATAATTTATGCGCGCTTATCTAATTTTTACGATCCTATTTGTTTTAATGGCTCTGCCGGTATCAGTCTTGGGTCAAACTGATCCGGATTGGAATGGGTTGATTCCTTGCGAGGGAATTGAGAGTTGTCACTTTGGTGATTTAATGAAATTAGCTAATACTTTGATGAAGTTTTTGATCGTTGATATTGCTACCCCTTTGGCGGTAGTGGGTTTTGCTTGGGCGGGGATTAAGATCGTGCTTAATCCCGGCAACGACGGGGCTCGTAAAGAGGCTAAAGCGATATTCACCAACACTTTAATTGGTTTTGCACTGGCCTTGGGTGCTTATGCCATCGTTAAAGCAATTGCGGTGGTCTTTATTAAAACAAGCGTCGTTAATTTATAATTGATTTTATGAGATATTTAGCCCTAATTCTAATTATCATCACTTTATTGTCAGTCGGGGGAGTAGCTTACGCTGCAAATGTTGGAGAAAATATATCAGTTCGATTTCAAATCGATAATCCGACCAATATTGATAATGTTCAAGACTTGCTTAAAACTTTACTGAACCTAGTGATCCAAATTGGCGTGCCGATTTTAGTCATCGCGATTATTTACGTCGGCTTCCTCTTTGTCCAAGCTCAAGGCAATGAAAGTAAATTAAGCGAGGCTAAAGAAGCCTTTTTTTGGACGATTATCGGCGCGGCGATCGTCCTTGGTGCTTTTGTGATTTCCAGTGTAATTCAAAATACCGTTAATCAAATAGCGCCGACCAGTTTAGTGCCAATAGCTTACGCGCTTGGCACGGGGGGGTTACCTATTGATGGTGGCGGAGGAGGAGTTGTCGGCGATACTTTTGCTAGTTTAGTCACTAAAGTGGTTGGTGGAATTCTAAACCCCTTAATCGGCTTGATTATTGGTTTAGCCTTGATTTACTTTATTTGGGGTTTGGCTAATTTAATTCGTAATACTGGTGATGAAAAGGCTCGTGAGGAAGCTAAACAAATGATGATTTGGGGCGTAATTGCTCTATTTGTAATGGTCTCGGTCTGGGGGTTGGTGGGGATTTTGACCCAAACCTTTTTTAACGGCACGCTACCCACAACTGTCTCTTTACCTAAATTTCGGTAGTAGTATAATAAAGTCATAGCAAACGGTCGGGCTTTGCTTAGATTATTATCAAAAATTATTAATTAGTTTTAAAGGTTTATGTTTAAAAAAGTTTTAACAAGCGGATCGGTGGCACTGTTGCCATTCATTGTTTTAGCTCAAGAAGTTAATGTTGATTATTTCGGAGGTTTACTCGGGGGTATTGATAGTTTAGTTGCTACAGCTATTCCAATTTTAATCGGTATTGCCGTATTATACTTTATCTACGGTTTGGTTAAATATGTTACCTCATCGGAAGATGATGATAAAAAAGCCGCTCGTAGTATTATGGTTTATGGTGTTATCGTCATCGCGGTAATGGTCTCAATTTGGGGCTTGGTTGGTTTAGTCCAGACTGTATTTCTAGGTGGATCTGAATTTGCAGTTCCAAGTGCCCCGGAAATTCCAAACTAGAATAGTTAATTCAATAATGGTCTATACTTCTATCCCACTACTGGAAAGTATTAAAATTAATATCCTTAATCCAGTCATTACTTTACTGTTTGCCGCGGCGCTGTTGTACTTTTTGTGGGGCGTCTTCCAACTGTTTAGCGGGGAGGACAGTGATGAGGCTCGAATCGTTGGCCGCCGGCATATGATCTGGGGAGTAACCGGACTCTTTATTATGGTGGCAGTGTATGGAATCTTGCAGATTATCTGCAATACGATTGGTTGCAATTAATTTAAATCAAAGCACTAAAAAAGGGCGGGAGGACAATACGATTGTCTCCCGCCCCTATGCTTTATTCAATTAACTACCATTAACTACCACCAGTTGAAGATGATCTCATCTGGTACATCAATGCTTGATGAGATCACGATCTCTCGTCCTTCGCGCCAGGCGGTAACGCCGTCACTCATGAGAGTGTCTTTGACGTTCCAGCCACGGGCATCTGGAGGGAGGGTCTCCCTGATTATTGTCTTGGCCGGTAACGGCAGAATTTTCTGCTTCGCTCCAACCGGCACCTTAATCGGGTTTTTATCATAATGACCTCCACCAAGGTGTAGCACTTTCGCTTCCGAGTTCGCCGACCATGGTAACTTAATACTTGCCACTGCCGTAGTGGCTTTTTGGCCGAAGTCTTGGTAAAACTCAAAAGCGATTGCCCCAATCAAGACTAAAGTGGCAAGGCGAGAGAGAGCGGTTTTGGTGGCCTTACTCGACTCCTCTTTAAATAGTAGGAATCGAATCATGAGCCACAAGATGATACCGAAAATCAGTATCCGATGACCCTCAAAAGCGTTTACACCTTTGACCGGATCAGCCTCGGTACCCCAGAACCATCCCCACACCGCCGGAGCGAGGAGATAGAGCATTGTTATAAAGATGGCTCCAGCCCCAAGGATTTGGAAGTATTCGTTCTTAAGCGTTTGCTTGCACCAGTCAAAATTGCCACCGATTCCTTTTTTGAAAAGGCCGGATACTCTATTGAGTGGGTTGCTCTTGTTGTTTACCACCATAATCGCGGCAATAACCAACAGCAACATAACTACTTGACCAGTGGTCATTATGATTTCTCCTCGGTTGTTTTTCTAGCCGCGTTGATGTTGGTCAAGTTAATCAATGCGCCTAACGCACTGTCATTACCAGAGTTGATGATTGGCTTTGTTTCTTTGGCTACTGCTACAGCGGCTTGGAGATGGGCCATTTCTCTGGCGACTGGATCACGAGCAGCGTTGGCTAAGGCTGTGTTACCCTTTGCTTCGGCGGCCATGAAAGAGTATCGAGCCTGTGCTGTACCCGCACCTTCTTTCACTCTTGTGACTCTTTCCGCTTCGGCATCGACGATTTTGGTCTGGGCTTTATTGTCTGCCTCGGCCAAATCAGTCAGACTTTTGTTGAGAGTATGGTTGAAATCTATACTCTTAAGCTGGATGGTTTTTACTGTTATTCCCCAGCCACTAACTAACCCTTGAACTTCAACATCAATCTCCTCTTTAATGGCGTCGAAGTTGAGTCTGGCTGTCGCGGCAGTCATCAATGCTAAGTTGCCGCTCAACGTGCCGATGATCGTATCCTCAATTTGTTTGTTTACTTCTTGGATTTGCTCCTCCAGAGAACGTATACCGATAACTTGGAGGAATTTGAGGAATTCGCCCGCCGTTGGATTGATGACCCAGGTGTAAAAGATAGTTACTGTTGCGACTATTCGGCGCTTTGCCAAGGGGTCTTTTTCTGAAGCCTTAGTCTCTGGGATTATGTACTGGTGTTTCTTCCCAATCTTCCTTCTCTTTAATTCATCCTTTTGGTCATACAGTCCGAAGGGGATCCTAATTGGTGCGACCAGACCGGCTGGTACTACACCGCCAGTGTCTTTGGTGTCGCCCTCAAACACTCTGCCGTCAGGCAACTCTCGTTGATTTGTCCTGGTTGATCCTTTAACCAACTGAATGATGCCATAGGGCACCCACACTGGACCAGGAAGAGCTTCAGCGAGAGCTATTCCGTAAAAGTACAAAATAGCAATCTCATCTCCAGCAACCGATTTAATGCTCGGTATTGTGCCGTAGAGTAAGAACAAGACGAGAAGGGCGACGAAGATGTTAAAATCCTTTGCCAACCACATGTCCTCCGGATTTGGCAGAGACAGTAGTACGTAGGTAATCAAGAACAACACCCCGTACAATGCCAGGCCAACACCGTGGTATTTGCGCAATGCGATCATCACAACCTCCTTCCCCCCGATAGGGGATTTGTAGTCAATTGAATGTCAATGACCTTATTTTGGGGCTCCAAAACGATAGGTTTTAGGCCGTCTCTTCTGCTTTTTATTATAGCATAATAGACCTTACTTTGTCAATGTAAATTAAGAAATTATTATCTTTTGCGGGATTCAAACCAGACGACTGTCCGTCTTAATCCCTCATCAAAATCTACAACTGGCTGGTAGCCTAAAAACTTTTTAGCTTTGGAAATGTCAGCGCAAGTACGCGTTACATCCCCCAATCTCGATGGACGTTTTTCTAACATTAGTTTCTTATTGGTATATTTCTCTATTAGTTTTTTTACCTCGTTAATCGTTATCTGGTTTCCATGTGCGATATTAAATACTTCCCCTTTAAAATTATTTTTTGATTGCATAGCTAAAATATTGGCTCGGACGACATTATCGATATAACAAAAATCCCTTGATTGGTTGCCAGCCCCCTCTATAAATGCTTTTTTCTGGTTCGGAAAATATGATGACTCCAGCCAGGCCGATATGACTGTGGAGTATGGTGAATTGCCATATTGGCCGGGACCAAAAACATTAAAATAACGGAGACAGACAGTATCTAGTCCAAATAGCTCGCTAAAAATTTTACAAAACGGCTCGCCGATGTATTTTTGAACAGCATAAGGAGATTTGGGGTCGGGGAAATTTTCTGATTCTTTGGTCGGCAGTTTTTTTGCACCACCGTAGACAGATGAAGATGATGAATAGATCAATCTTTTTACGTTATGATTTTTTGCCGCTTCTAACAGCGCAATAGTTCCAATAATATTAACTTCGCTGGTGTGTCGTGGATGCTCAATCGAGTAAGAAACTCGGGGTAGTGCGGCGAAATGAAAAACATATTCCGGTTTGTGTTTAGAAAAAATTTTTTCCAAAAGCGTTTCGTCTAAAATTGATCCCTCGTAAAAAATAATTGACGGGTCCAGCGCATCTTGTCTGCCGGTCGAGAAATTATCAAGACCGATAATCTTAGTTTTTGGCCATTTTTTCTTAAACTGTTTTATAAAATTACTGCCAATAAAGCCCGCACAACCGGTTACTAAAATTTTTTTGGGATTAGACATAAGTTCTATTCTAGTGCTGGGGAGAGGACTTGAACCTCCATGGGTTACCCCGCTTGCTCCTAAGGCAAGTGCGTCTGCCAATTTCGCCACCCCAGCATATTTATTTTTCCGAGTGCCCCGTGTTGGATTCGAACCAACGACCGTTCGCTTAAGAGGCGACTGCTCTACCAACTGAGCTAACAGGGCTTTGTTTCAAATCCATTACATTATTACTTAGTAAGGATAAAACATTTTTATGAGAATTTCAATTTGTTGAAACGAATCCACTTCGAGCCTGGCATCGTCAGCTCCGTCATGAAGATACTGATCAGGTAATAGCTGATCGCGGTCCAGATCATAACCAGCGAGAATACCATCAACAAATCTTCCGACGTCCAGGGGATGTTCGAGACTATCATGAACATGAAAACAAACAACAGGATAATCTGAATCCCGAACCACAGAACAGTCACTGCGTCCTCGAGAACAAGAAAGAAACTCCTCATTAAACTCCTCATTATTTACCTCCAGTTTTGAGTTTTGAAATGTGCGATCGAGTCATTATGACCCGATTATTGCGCCGAGTAGAGCAAAGCATAATATCACTCTTACGTCAAGCTAAACAAAAACGCCATATCTAGCATCTCCCGTTTCTAAATTTGTATGATTAAAAAATTTCTTCCCTTTCAAGTTTTTCTTTGGCGGAGTTCGGATTACTGAAATTCTAACGAATTTCAGTCTCGGCGGCAAATTCTTTGTTCTTTCAAAAAAGAATGGGCACCCTCTTGCGAGAATGCCCATGTTACGTCCGAAGGCGGGCAAGTGATCTGGCGATGTTTCGCCGAGTTTGCGCTTCGTACTTGTTGCGGAAGAACTGCGTCGAGTAGATAGTCGGTCGGTCGAGAAACGACTTGAGGATTGCCGACCGTCCGGCGACGAACGCATTCTCGGCGACCCACTCGTATTCCTTACGAACCTGCCGCTCGTATTCATCGAACTTGTCCTCGGATTGACCGAGAATCGAGAGATCGACATCAACGAGAAGCTGAACATCAGGATTGGTGGGAGCCGAAGTGTGCTTCGTTGCTGTGATGAAATTTGCTACTGATTGTCCGAGGTTGTCGGGCAACGAAGCATTTCTCGCCACTTCTACCGTGAGTGTGGTACGCTCGGTGCGGTTCGGAGTATCGCATAGCGAGGTCGTTGTAGACCACGCTTGCGTCTCCTCTCGCACCAAGACGTTGCCACAGAGCCGTCCAGCGTTGTTCTTGTGTCATCGTCATCCTCCTCATTGTAGCGAGATTTTGTAGATGACACGAGGTGTGTGGGGTCCGTCCTTGAACGAACTTGCCGGCGGAGTCGCCCATTCCTTCTTTTGCTTCTCCCAGTAGGTGCGAGTTTCGGCGACTTTCTTCTCCCAGATTACTTTCGCCTCCACGATCGCTCCCTCTTCGGTAGTCGCCTTCAGAGGAATTTCTTCATGCTCGGTCGTACCGGCAAGGCCTCCTCCAAATGTGTCTCGGTAGGTGTAAACGAAGTACCACTTTCCGCGGTTCATATTTGCCTCCTTTTCAAGGTTCAACTTATCTAAGCACCATGCTTGGATTTCATCCAAGGATAGCATATCAGACCATAAAAGTCAAGAAGCGGCAAGTGCCGCTTCTTGGAAAAGAACGTTCTCATCTTGCAGAAAGTATCTTTGCAAGAGAAAATTGTCGACTTTGAACAAAAAGGTTTGTCTTGGCTCGAACCGGCTCGTGAGTTCGTAAAATCCTTAAATCAAGCCACTAACTTACTGGAATCAGAAAATCTTTCCGAAATGACAACATTTATGAAAAACATCGGCGCGAACCATATTTTACGGAATCGGGAATTTCTTTTTGCCCCGAAAAATCCGTACGATTTGGTCGCCGAGCGGCGCGTTCCGCGCCGCGAGGCATTGACTTTTCCTACGTGGTGCCGAGGGCGGGAATCGAACCCGCAAGAGCTTACGCTCACAACATTTTAAGTGTTGCGTGTCTACCAATTTCACCACCCCGGCTTTTTTATAGTCCTATTTCTACCACGATGAGTTGATTGTAGGCTATGGCAGTTAGGACACAATATTCTCAGATTAATTATCCGATTATCTCTATTATTACCATTAATGTGATCAAGTTCAACTGGGGTACGTCCATCGACTGATTTTTTAGACCAACCACATATTTCACATTTAGGTTGTTTAAGTCCAGCTTTAAACAACCGATTTTTGAGTTTATAGCTCTGATAGCTACTATCGACTGTTAAGATATCTTTCAGTGAGTATATTGGTTTTCCAATTCCACACAAACCTTTGTTCCAAGCTTTACCCTTAAAGTGTTTAGTATCCAATTTTGACTCTAAAATATACTTTTTGACTTGATTGTAATTACCGCCGGTTGGTTTTAGGTTTAACTTACTTAAAACTTGTCTTAAACTGTAAACACTTTTTACTACATCAGTTAGTTGTGGTAAGGTCCACCTTCGCTTGCGATTCATAATTCTGGAGGCACGGGCGGGAATCGAACCCGCGCATGGCGGTTTTGCAGACCGCAGTGTTACCATTTCACCACCGTGCCTTATTATAATTGGATGTTTGGATCAAGTGCAACTTCAAAGTGGGGGAGTGTCCGCAACCGTACCCGCTCACCAACGTGCTCGCGCAAGTCACTCAATTGCCGGTTACAAAACTCCAGTGCTTGCTTGTTCGCGCTTCCCGGTAATACCGAGATGTAAATGGTAGCATTACGACCATCAGGCGAGACGTCAGCATCGGTCACGGTAATCAACGATTGCCGACCACTGACCCGTGTTAAAAATTCAGCACTGGCAGCCATGATTGCTTGTTTGCGTTTGTTGCTGGCCGTATTCATTATGCCTTATTCCGCCACTTTTTCCACATTATCAAATACTTCGATAGTGTCGCCCATAGCCAAGGCGATACGCGACTCGATCATCGAGCCAAATTGATTACCCTCAGCCACCTCGGCAGTTTTGGTTTTTTGTTGTTCCAATTCGACAATCCGGCCTCGGCCAATCTCAAAATCACGACGTAGAATTTTAACTTCCCGACCGCGCAAGATTTTACCACTCAACACTTGGCCACCGGCAATTTGGCGATCCTTAGTTTTACCAAAGAGCTTTAAAATTTTGGCTTTCCCCACCGTCTCCTCCACCAATACTCGCGGAGTGCGGGCGACCACCAATTCAGCTAGGCGTTCGGTTAATTTGTAAATGATATCAAAGGTCTCAACAATTAAATTAAAGCGCTTAGCTAAATCTTTAGCCCCCTTTTCAATTTTGACTCTAAAACCTAAAACCAGTGATTGGTCTGAAGCGCTGGCTGATTTAATATCATTATCATTAATCGCTCCAATACCAGTGGCTAAAATTTTAATCTCAACGTTGCCACTGGCTTGAGCACGTACTGCCTTCTCCAGTGCCTCCAATGAGCCGGTTACATCCGCTTTTAAAATCACCGGAATAATAGTCGCTGTTTCGCTGTTAGTATTGTCGGCTAATTGGCGCACGGTTGGTGTTTGCTTATTGGCTACCATCGCCACTTCCGCTTCTTTTTTATCGCCAAAACTAGCAAAGGTTGCACCAACCGGTGGTAATTCACTAAAGCCAAAGGCCTTAACTGGAGCGGAGAAAGTAAAGTTTTTACCCATCACTCCGTTATAGTTTTCTATTTTCTTGAGTTTAGTGACAGTACTGCCAGCCACGACAAAGTCGCCTAAATTTAACGTACCGTTTTTAATCACCAAAGTCGCTGTGCCGCCATTCTTTGGATCCATATGAGTCTCTAACACAAAACCGGTCGCGTTACTGTTTTTATTTCCGGTTAAATCCGTTAAATCGGCTGAGAGTAAAATTAAATCGAGTAATTCATTAACGCCAGTGCCTACTTTAGCTGAAATTTCGGCCGCCGGTATTTGACCACCATAACTCTCAACATAAACCTCTTTTTCGGCGAGTTCTTGTCTAACGTGCTCCGGATTAGCACCGGGGCGATCAATTTTATTGATCGCCACCAAATAAGGGATATTGGCTGCTTTAATTGATTTAATTGCCTCCATGGTTTGGGCTTTAACTCCCTCTTCGGCCGAGACAATCAAGACTGCAATATCCGAGATAAAGGCACCGCGGGTACGCATCAACTCAAATGCTTCGTGGCCGGGTGTATCTAAAAAAGTAATCAATTCCTCCTTACCTTCCGCTGTTTGGTGTTTAACCTCATAAGCACTAATATGCTGAGTGATTCCGCCAGATTCACTAGCGACCACATTGGTTTTGCGGATGTAATCAAGTAAGGTCGATTTACCATGATCAACGTGACCCATAATTACTACCACCGGTGGGCGCTTGGTTGCCACTTCAGTTTTAGGGGCGGATTTAGTCATACAGCGTTCCCACAGTACCATTTTCCACCCTAAAGGTAAAGATTAATTTACTTCTTCGTCTGTTCTAAAACCTCACGCTCTTCATCAGTTAATTCATATTCCGAGGAGAGTCCTCGGATTGGTTTGCTGTAGACACTGACTTTATCGCGAGAGTAAATACTGGAGATTATCACGCCGTCACCTTCTTCATTGATGAGAGCGGTAGTAAAACTTTGATTACCACCTTGATCACGAAAAGGGTTGTAGCGTAAGGTCTGAACTTTTTGGACACTCTTTTTTAGACGACGGTTAATGTCGATTAATTGCTCATTAATCACGCCATGCCGGGTCTCAAAATCATCAATCGCTCCGCCAATGGCAATCATCACACTCTCTAAATCACTGGCTTTTTTACCACGCCACCAGCGATTGAGTCGATGCTCTAAATAAACAATCCAACTAATTAAAATCACCACGATTAAAATTAAAGCGTAAATTAAAATGTAGGGGCCTTCGAGTGGCAACATATCTCTCATTATACTATGATAAGTCCCAAGATGAAGCGTCTATATCTGGATATCGCCGCTGGTGCGTCTAACCCCTCGAGTATTCATCAGGAAGGGGGGATGGCGCGCATGGCTTTAAATAAAGCGCGTACTCAAGTGGCTCGCTTGCTTAGTGTTAAATCCGATGAGGTTATTTTTACCAGCGGTGGCACCGAGAGCAATAATACAGTAATCAATAGCTTTACTGGCGGTATTTTGATCAGTGCGATTGAACATGCTTCTATCCGTGAGCCCGGTTTAGCGCGACAGGCTGTAATAGTGCCGGTCACTAAAAAAGGTTTGCTGGATTTAGAACAATTTAAAAAGTTATTAACTCGCGAGACTAAATTAGTGTCGGTAATTTACGCCAGTAATGAGTTGGGCACCATTCAACCGCTTAAAGAAATTAGTAAAATTATTAAAGCGCATAGAAATAAATATAAAATTAGCACGCCGTATTTTCACACTGATGCTTGTCAAGCGAGCCGCTTTTTAAATTTAAAAGTAAATGATCTGGGCGTTGATTTAATGACTTTAAACACTCATAAGGTTGGTGGACCGGCTGGGGTGGGAGTTTTATATGTCCGCCACGGTACGCCACTTAAACCCTTGTTGCTTGGCGGTGGTCAAGAGTTTGGTTTACGCTCGGGGACCGAGAATGTTTCGGCTATTGTTGCCGGCGTAGAGGCTTTAGTCAAATGGAATAGCAAACGCGAGATCGAGACTAAAAAATTAACATTATTACGCGATAAATTAATTAAATCATTGATTGCCATTCCGGGAGTCATGGTAAATGGCGATCTGGTTAAACGCTTACCGCATAATATTAATGTGTCGGTAGCCGGTGTTTCAGGCGAGCAATTAGTGGTGGAGCTTGATCAAAAAGGGATCGCCATCTCCACCGGCAGTGCTTGTAATAATCACGGCCACTTCGAGGGCCATGTTATACTGGCTTTAGGTGGAGATCGAGAGCAGGCCGAGAGTACGGTTAGGATTACTTTAGATACTAAGACGAGTACCAGTGATATTGATCGAGTGGCGCGGGTGTCTGCTCTTGTCGTGACTAAACTGCGCCAACAGCCTAAATTATAAATACCAAATTGGCTTTAGTGGACAAAATCCGAATAAATAAAGTATAGTAAGGTGACATGGAAGAGCTTAATAAAAATCAAATTATCATGCTGGCTTTGTTAGTCAGTTTTATCACTTCAATTGCGACTGGGATCGTTACTGTGTCGCTGATGGACCAAAGTCCGCAGGGGGTTACTCAGACCATCAATCAAGTAATCGAGCGCACAGTCGAAAAGGTAGTCCAAGCCCCGGCGGCGGTTGGAACGGTTAAAGAGGTGCCATTAATAGTAACTGGTGAGGATTTGCTGATCAAAGCGATCAACCAAGCTTCGGGTGGCGTAGTTCATATTGAGGCCAAGTCTACTTATAGTCGAGATGAAAATAAACAAGGCACGGGCTTTCTGTTTCTTAATAAAAACAATTTAGTGATTACTACCAATTTAGTAGTTCCTAATCGGGGTTTCCATTACGAAGTTTCATCCTCATTAGGCTCCTCAACTAGTGCTACTTTAGTTAATGTTGATACTAAAACCGGTCTAGTGGTGCTCCGTTTAGACAAACCGATCACCGTTAAGGGTGATATCTCTACTTGGCCTACAGTTTCGGGGGCAGATACTACTATCGGTCAAATGGTAGTAGCCCTAGGGGCCGCGGCGACGGATCCGATTGTTGCTATCGGTAATATTACTGGCGTTACTAGTGGGGTGGCAAGCACTAGTTTAACTTCATTGTTAACGACCGCGGCCACCACTCAAACTATTGGTGGCCCACTCCTTAATCTTAAAGGTGAGATTGTAGGGATGGTCTCTGGTACCGGTACTGCTATCCCGGGCAAATATCTCAATATCCTAATTGACTCTGTAAAATAAAAGTTGTAAAATAATAGAGTATGTTACCTTTTCAAAACTTCACCACGAAGGCCCGTGAGGCCATCCGCAAAGCTCATGAGTTGGCGCTAGAACGTGGCCAAAATCAGGTTAATCCGCTACATCTTTTGGCCGCTCTGCTCTTACAAGAAGAGAGTATGGTTATTTCTATTTTAGATAGACTAGAGATTGACACGACAATGCTGACTGATCATTTACTGGAGCACATTGATAGTGGTGATAGTGGTCAAGTGGTGGCGCCGTCGTACCAAATTTATTTAACCCCCGAGTTAGTCAAAATTTTTGATAGCTCCGCTAAAATGGCCGGCAATTTAGCGGACGAGTTTGTTTCGACCGAGCATTTATTGTTGGCTTTACTCGATACACCAAGTGGCGCTAAGGAGATCTTGACTCGTTTTCGAGTTGATCAAACTAATGTCTTGCGAGTGTTGGAGGATCTCCGTTCCGGTCAAGGTACTATTGATGACTCACCTAAATTTAGAGCTTTAGAAAAATATACTCGCAGTTTAACTACTTTGGCGCGAAATGATAAGCTTGATCCGGTAATTGGTCGCGAGAATGAAATTCGTCGAGTGATGGAAATTTTATCGCGCCGGACTAAGAATAATCCAGTGTTAATTGGTGAGGCTGGTACTGGTAAAACGGCCATAGTTGAGGGGCTTGCTATTCGCATTGCTAAGGGTGATGTGCCTGAATCGCTTCGAGATAAAGAATTAGTCTCACTTGATTTGGGGATGTTGTTGGCTGGCACCAAGTATCGTGGTGAGTTTGAGGAACGGCTCAAAAATATTATGAAGGAGATTGAAAAATCGGAGGATAAAGTAATTTTATTTATCGATGAACTCCACACTATTGTGGGAGCTGGGGCAGCCGAGGGAGCGATTGATGCCTCTAATATGCTTAAGCCAGCTTTGGCGCGAGGCACTTTGCGGGCCATTGGTGCCACTACTATTAAAGAGTATCAAAAATACATCGAGCGTGATCAGGCGTTAACGCGACGCTTTCAGCCAGTAATTGTGGAGGAGCCGACAGTAGATGATGCCGTCACTATTTTGCGCGGCTTAAAAGAAAAATATGAACTTCATCATGGGGTACATATTACTGATGATGCGATTATTGCGGCGGTTAACCTCTCGAGCCGTTACATTACCGATCGCTTCTTGCCGGACAAAGCGATTGATCTGATTGATGAAGCCGCCTCGGCGCTCCGTCTACAATTAGAGAATAAACCGAGTCTGCTTGAGGAATCCGAGCGTAAAATTATGCGCTTAGAGGTGGAGCGGGAAGCCCTTAAAAAAGAAGTTGATTTAAATGACGATAAAAGTAGTAAGTCTAGAATTAAAAAAATCGAAAAAGAAATTGGTGATTTGAAAGAGAAGACCAGTGAGCTAGAGCTCAAATGGAAGAATGAAAAACAGATTATTACCGAGATCCGAGCAGTCAAAGCTGGCTTAGAGATTGCTCGTTTAGAGGCGACTCAAGCGGAGGCTAAAGCTGATCTTTCGCGAGCGGCCGAGATCCGTTATGGTCGGATTCCTGATTTAGAAAAGCAGTTGCGGGCTAAAGACGCTAGGCTTAAAAAGTTGCAAAGTGCCCGCAAAATTTTAAAAGAGGAGGTAACGGATGAAGAGATCGCTAAAGTGGTGGCGCGCTGGACCGGTATCCCGGTGACTAAAATGCTAGAGGAGGAGTCTAAAAAATTGTTGGTACTAGAAAGTGAGTTGCATCAGAGGGTCCGCGGCCAAGATGAGGCGATTAAAAAAATCAGTGATGCTGTACGCCGCTCGCGCGCCGGGATTGCCGATCCTAATCGACCAATTGGCTCATTTATTTTTCTCGGCCCTACCGGAGTTGGTAAAACAGAGTTGGCTAAAACTTTAGCTCAATTTATTTTTAATGATGAAAAGTCACTCATCCGGGTGGATATGTCCGAGTATATGGAACGCCATTCGGTGTCTAAATTAATCGGCTCTCCGCCGGGTTATGTGGGCTATGAGGAGGGCGGTTCACTTACGGAGTTAGTGAGACATCGGCCATACTCGGTGCTCTTGTTCGACGAGATCGAGAAGGCCCATCCTGAGATTTTTAACTTGCTCTTACAAGTGCTAGATAATGGGCGTTTAACCGACTCTAAGGGTCGAGTGGTTAACTTTAAAAATACGATTATTATCTTGACCTCCAATATTGGCAGTGAATTTATTACCAAATTCCAAAAAATGGGCTTTGGAGTCGGTGATGAAAAGACGACCAACTTTGACGAAGTTAAAGAGCGGATCAGTGATTCACTTAAAAATTATTTCCGTCCCGAGTTCTTAAATCGTTTAGATGACATCATTATTTTTAATCCGTTATCATCAGAGATAATTCAAGAGATTGTTTCGCTCCAGTTGTCACTGGTTGGTGAACGTTTGGTTAAAAAAGGGATCGCGCTTAAAATTGCACCAGAGGTGTTACCTTACTTGACTCGCGAGGGCTATACGCCGGAGTATGGCGCTCGGCCGCTTAAACGTCTAATTCAGACCAAACTACTTAATCCGATTGCCGAGTTTATTATTGCCCGCAAGGTAGAAGGGGGTGGGGAAGTGTTGGTGACGATTAAAGATGGCGTACCTCACCTAGAGCTCCAAAAAAGCTTTAAACCTAAGCGTCGTGGCAAAACCACGCACGCTGTGGCATAATCGTGGACATGCGTCGGTGGTAGAGTGGTCAATTACAACAGACTGTAAATCTGTCGCCTTCGGGCTACGTTGGTTCGAATCCAACCCGGCGCACCAGTAAGGAAATCGAACTTGATAGGGTAGGCACAATCAAATCCCTTGTGGAATCAATTAGTCTGGTGTTATGATAGAAGTTGGTTAATTTTGGTCTTTAAGCTGGAGGGTCGGACAGTGGTACTAGCCAGATTTCCCAAAAAAAAATCAATCATCGGAGCTTTAATAGCGGGAGGTTATTCGGTTGGAGCCGGAAAAAGATTTGCCGTGGTGTTGTTAAAACCTAGTAGCGGTGGGTGTATTTTTAACATCCCGCCAATCATTCGTCATGAGGTCGATTTTTTTGTTTGGGAGATGGAATATGGCGGTGGACAATTTATGTTAGGTGAGGCGGTGGTAGTTTGTGACACCACTGGTCACCCATTGGATGCCTTGTCTAAACCCCTGATCCCGTCAGTTGATATCGAGGAGTTGCCGATCAGCGGACATTTTTATCTCAATGCCAGAGTTCCGTATGTCCGAGTAGCGATTGCTCCTCGACTTGGTGCTAGACGATCAGCAATCACCTCACGATCAAATATCGCTATTACGCAACATTATTTGGTAATTGAGGCTAATCGAGTGTATTGGAACTCTCGTACGGAATTCTGCGGTCCATATGACCATCCTTTGCCGGAGAAGTTAAGTCATCTTAATGAGCCGGCCCGACAAGCTTTTTGTAAAGCAAGGCAACGACAAGCCTCTGGGCTTTGTTTTGGCCGTCTAGTCGCATAGAGATTTAATGCTATAACGCACGTCCCTGGTCAAGATGATCAAGGACGTGTTTAATTTGCTCTTGTAGTTCAATGGATAGAACGCCGGCCTCCGAAGCTGGTAATGTAGCACCTTATACCTTGACATATCGTCAACTATTTGCTATACTCTAAGACAGTACGGTTAATAGGTCATGGGGCCTATTTTCAGTTAGTGCCTTGTAAATTAAGGAGAATGAAATTATGAAATGGTGGCTGGTTGGTGGTTTAACGATGTTTTTGATGGTATTTGTTTGGGGCCGATTTTTTCAGCCCGATTTGACACCGACCGCGACGATCAATGTTTTAACCGTTCCGGCGCCAGTCGTGCCAGAACGGGTCAGTAAATTGGCGGCTGTTGGTTTTAGCCTTACCACGACTCATCGTTTGGTGACCACAGGAGAATAGTGATGAAGCTATTGAAAATGATGGTAACGATGGTAATGATGTTGATCATTTCGGCTCAAGCATCTACTCAAGAGTCGGTATCTATGGTTAACAGTGAGCGAGCGGCTAACGCCTTTCTGACGCATGGCGTTATCACTCAATATGCCGGTGATTTTTCTTTCGGCCGATTGTTCGACAACGGAAACAGGCAATATGTTCACGGCTACTTCCAACTCAACAACAATCTCGAAGTGTCTTACCTTGAGGTGACAGTCGATAAGCAACCGCCGGTTATCGTGGTTGATCTTAAAGACGAGCCGTTATCGGGTCTGCCGACCAATAGTCTGGGGATAGCCACTAAGTTTAATCTCAATCTCTATGCTTATGATAAAGGTTGGGATTTCGTCGCCTACGGCCAGATGCCAGAGGTAGAAGTACTGGCACCGGGCGATCCGTTGATCATTCAGTTACAGCCTGCATGGCAAAATCAATTTGTGGCTTACGAGCCACCTGTTGATGTGTCTGGGTCCGAAATAGTGCTCCGTTTTAATGGCGGGACTTACTTCTATGATGACTACCAACACGGTTTTGATGTCTGGTATGATCCATTGACGCCAAACCAACGGTATGAGATCAGTAATGCTCGTACTGGCGAACGGTACCAAGTGGGCATGATCACTAATCCTGCGCCAGCCACAGAGTCACTGATCAGTATATCTTTAGTTGGTCAAGTCAGTGATTTGTTTCCTGAACCAACTACTGATAATGTTTCTTACTATCATCAGGAAGTCACCGGAATGGTGGAACGGAATGGCGTCCTATTGCCAGCTAAGGTCTATTGGGCTCGACTAGGGGGGAGAAATTTATTCCTCTCAACCGAGCCATATCTGCAATTAGAGATTCGGTTATGGACCGAGACAGGTGATGGGCCGCTTGTTGCGACCAATGTCTCGTCGGGGCAAAGTTGGGTTTCCTTGCCAGCCGGCCACGACAAAGTGGTTATCACTGTCTTAGGTGACGAGCTTCAGGAATTTAATCTCTGGGCTAGTCGCTATTAATTTTTAGTTAATCTTGGTCCCGGTCGCCTAAAGTTGAGGTGGTCGGGACTTTTTATTTTGAATATTGTTTTTTTAGAAGTGATAAGGTATAGTAGTCGAGTATCTAATAAATAACTATATATGTCGCAAGATAATCTAATCAAGCTAGTCTGCAAAACCTGTAAGCGGACCAATTACTGGAGCCGTAAAAATCGCAAAGGGGTGGAGCGTAAAATCGAGCTTAAAAAATACTGCAGATGGTGTCGCAAGCAAACTACCCATAATGAGTCGAAAAAATAGGCTGGAGGACAGCCTATTTTTGTGTCATACTAACTTTGTCTGGGTCCATAGTTTCAATGGTAAAACAGCGGTCTCCAAAACCGTCGTTCCCCGTTCGAGTCGGGGTGGGCCCGCTTATTATTGTGGTATAATAAAAAGCAAAAATATGCGTAAGTTTGAAAAGCCAAGGTTAGGACCAAAACCAAAATCAAGGTTTGTGGGAAAAACAAAAGCTGGACCACCTCGATTTGATCAAGGTGACCAAGATAAGGCTAGAAGATTTGGTTTTACTGGTAGTTCTAAAAATAAGGCAGGTCTAATTTATCGTGAGACCGAAGTATTAACTCAAAAAGAGCAGGCCCAACAAAGAAAATTAGCGAAAGCGAAAGCAGAAGCAGGAGAAAAAGCAAAAGCAGAAGAATTAGCTTGGCAACAACAATTGGCTGAGATGGCTAGACAAAGTCCACCACCGGAGAATTTGCCAACCGGAGAATCGGTCGCGGAATCGATATCAGACGAGGCGGAGGATAGCGGTCTAATCTTAGGTCCTAGATTAGAAGACGAGTCTGGAGATAGTGAATTATCAATAAGTGAGGAAGCGAAAGACAATGAAACTGGGTTAGAACTTGGCTGGACGCCGGAAGACGAATCGAAACCCCCTAAACTTGCTGGCGAAACAGCCCAACAATTAGCTTGGCGACGTTTTAAGGAGGCTGGTGTAGATTTAGGCAAAATCCTCATTACCGAGAAAGCGGTTAATGCTTGGCGTTTTGCTCGGGAGCGGATCAAGGGCTTAAGCACTTTTGGTTTTTGGGAGGTGCATCAGGCTGAAGGTTTTAGGACTAAGACGAGCGAGTTGGCTCAGGATCTTAGTAATCAATCTGCCTCTATTCGCCAAGAATCGGGACGATTATCCCATGATGAGGCCCAGCACGAAGCCGAGCGAATGAATAGTATTCTAAAAACTTTGAACGAAGGTGATTTCATTACTGCCGACCAATACGAAGCGACATCGCAATTAGTCTCGAGCGAAAAGATTCAAACTAATCAGGCGTTTGAAGACCGGATTGTATCTCAATCGTTAAATGAAGTTCAGACTAAATTCTTAGGCAAGACCAATTTTCGTGGCCAGTTGATTTTGACGCCTGAACGTTTGATTCAAATCGAGGATGAAATCAGAGGTTCGATTAAGAGTTTACGACACAGTCAGATGACTCGTGATTTAATCAATCACCAACAACTTTTCCGTAAAAATTTAGATCAGGAGTGGTATAAGCGTTATGTCGCGGCGGGCATTGAGGCCGCTTTGGCCAGTGTGGCCATCGGTGTGGTAACTTATGTCGGTAGTGTTAAGGTTGGCGCTTGGTGGGGCGGTAGACAAGTTAAGACAGCAATTGGTCAAGGGGCTAAACATGTCATAAAGCAGGCGGTTGGTACCAGTGAAGTTCCGGCGATTTCTGATAGTTCTAATATTCCCAGTGGTGGTAAAGTCAAAGATTGGGTCAGTAACTTTTTGGGCGGTAAGCGCGCCGATCCAGAATCTTTATCGTTGCCCGAATTATCGATCGAGGAAGAAGTCTTACTAACAGATGGCAATCTCTGGAATATCACTAAAAATTATTTAGTTCATCATGGGGTGAACAATCCAACCGATGCTCAAATTTTAGAAGCAGCTAAAGAAGCGGCTAAAGAGAATGGTATCGGGGTTAAAGAGTGGGGTATCAGTGGTAAAATCTCAGATCGACAATTATCGCCCGGGACAGTTATTTCCCTTAAAAAGGTAGCGATTAAAGCTGGTATTTGGACAACTAAAAAAGCAGTTAAAAATGTTGTCAAATATGGCTGGGAGACAATGTAAAATAAAATTATGACTATCGAACAAAAAGCAGAAAAAATTGGGGAACTATTAGCAGTATCGCCTTTAACTGAAGGGCTTAAGGTGGCTATCTTAGATAATTTAGCCGAGATGTCGGAGCGTACTCTTGATCACTTGCTAACCGCTTTAACTAATGAACACCAATTGATTGGTAATTTAGCGTTAGAGTTAGAGAGATTTATTACACATCAAAAGGAATATTGGCGTGATTTGGAAGAAAAGCAAAAAGAAGCTGTTGACGATGTAGTAGCTAAGCATGTACGAGAGTTGGAGCAGGAGATTGCTAAAAGCGATTTGCGTGGCTCACTCGATAAGCTAACTAATTAGCCAATTAATATCTTTGTTTCGTTTAAACCAAGTGCGTTGGCGCTTAGCAAAATGCCAAATAGCGGACTCTAATTCAGTCACCAATTCTAACTTATTTATTTTGCCTTGCAGATAACGGGCTACCGAACGATACTCCAGACCTAATTCCTCAAGCCGTTTCCAACTCAGACCTTGTTGGTGGAGTTTTTTAACCTCAGCTACCAATCCTTGTTTTAAGCGCTCTCTGAGACGCTTATTTATTTTTTGTTTTAGAATATCGTCCGGATAATCTAGGCCAATAAATAGAGGATCATAATTAAGATTCACTTTGATCTTAGGTACTTTACCTAAGGTGGTGGCAATCTCAATTGCCCGGATGAGACGCTGGGGATTATGTTGGTCAATCGTCTTCGCTCTAGTTGGATCCAGTTGTTTTAATTGTTGGTATAAATCAGTAACGGTTTTTTTACTTAAAAATTGACGCAACTCTAAATTCGGTTTAACTATTGGCAACACCAAACCGTTAACTAACGTGTCAAGGTAAAAGCCGGTGCCGCCCACAACGATCGGTATTTTACCACTCTGTAAAATTTGGGTAATTGCCTTACTACCGGCTTGTTTAAATCGGCTGACGGTAAAGCGTTGTTTAGGCGAAGCAATGTCCAATAAATGGTGGACGATACCGGACATTTCTTTTTTGGTCACCTTACCACTACCAATATTTAAGCCTTGATACACTTGGCGTGAGTCGGCAGAGACAATCTCACTATTTAAAGCCTTGGCCAATTTGATGGCCAAGGCGCTTTTGCCGGTAGTGGTCGGTCCGACAATTACGATGATTTTAGGTTTAGTTTCCACCTTATTAGTGCCGCGGGAGAGACTCGAACTCTCACAATCTTGCGATCAATGGATTTTGAGTCCATCGCGTCTACCAATTCCGCCACCACGGCAATATTTGCTATCTTAACAATTTTTAGCCTAAAATCAAACATGTTACAATGTAGCTAATGGAACCAATTGACCGTGGTGACTCGATCTTCTGGATCGAAGTCGATAAAATTAAAGCCAATCCTTTTCAGCCGCGACACGAGTTTAACGAGGATCGCCTGCGTGACTTGGCCGACTCGATCCGTCAATACGGTGTCTTACAACCATTAGTAGTAACACGCAAAGAGATTGAGCGTGAAGACGGCGGTCTCTCGGTGGAGTATGAATTAATTGCTGGGGAGCGTCGTTTACGGGCTTCTAAAATTGCCGGTATCAATCAGGTGCCCGCAGTAATTAAGACTGGCGAACAAACCGATAAGATGAAGTTGGAGTTGGCAATAATTGAGAACTTGCAACGCGAAGATCTCAATCCGCTCGATCGAGCGCAAGCCTTTCATCAATTAGTTAATGAGTTTGGACTCAAACATACCGAGGTGGCCAAGCGGGTTGGTCGCAGTCGGGAGTATGTCTCTAATAGTCTGCGTATGCTTGCTTTACCGCAAGTAGCTCTTGATGCCTTAATGGCTGGTCAAATTACCGAAGGCCATACGCGACCGATTTTAATGCTAATTGATCGACCAGAGGAGCAAATCGCCTTATTCCATGAAATTGTGACTAAACGGCTTAATGTTCGTGAATCAGAGCAAATTGCCCGACGCATTGCTTATGATAAAGTCCGTAAAAAGGATACTTTTATTCCACCGGAAATCATTGAGCTCGAGGAGCAATTAACGGAAAAATTCGGCACCCGGGTTAAAGTTGACCGTAAGGATAAGGGTGGGCGAGTGACCATTGATTTTTTTTCCGATGTAGATTTACGTCATATTTTGGCCTTAATGGCTCAAAGTGGAGCGAATACTCCGGCAGTAGATGAGGTAATAAGTGGGGAAAAGTTACCCGTAACCGAGGTATCGATAGAGACTGACCCTGATGATGACTTATACTCCGTACGCCACTTCTCGCTTTAATTCAATTTTTGAATATACGACTTAATGTGTTTGCGGGCCATGCCGGTTTTAACATGTTCCAGCCACTTAACGGAAGGTTTACTTGATTTTTTAGTTTCAATCAGGACTATGTCATCAGTTTTTAGTGGGGTCATCAAAGCCACAAATTTACCATTTACCGTGGCACCATTAGCATGATCACCAATCTCGGAGTGGATAGCATATGCAAAATCAAGGGGCGTTGCTCCCACCGGTAGCTCAATAACATCGCCTTTGGGCGTAAAGACAAAAATCCGATCCTCAAAAAAGTCAGTTTTAAGGATGGCCAGATAATCCTCCGATTGATGAGGATGTTTTTGCCACTCGAGTAATTTATTAAGCCAGGCCAATTTAGGATCAGTCAAGCGGGTCTTTTTAGTTTTGCCGTGCTCGTCGTAAATTAAATGCGAGGCTACACCATACTCCGCTTTCTCATGCATAAGCTCGGTGCGAATCTGAACTTCAGCCATACTGTTATCTCCCACAAAAATAGTGGTGTGAATACTTTGATAGCCATTAGGTTTAGGATTGGCTACATAATCCTTAAGACGGCCAGAGACCGGTTTCCACAAAGTATGGATTAAACCGAGTATTTGGTAACAGTCAGCTACTGTTGGCACAATCACGCGTAAGGCCGAGAGATCGTAAATTTGATCAATATTCATATCATGTTTCTTTAACTTTTCATACAAGCTGTATAAATATTTGATCCGATATTCAATTTTAATATCTTTAATCCCTTGAGTGATAGCTTCACGTGAAAGAGTGCGATACAACTTTTCTAATCGCTTAACACTCTCCCGGCCTTTAGTCTTACGCAAAGTCACTACCAGCGCATACTCTTTAGGGTAAGCGTAAGGAAAGGCACTATCTTCTAAACTGCCTTTGATTTTCCACATTCCGAGACGATTAGCGAGCGGAGCGTAAATTTCCAGCGTCTCGATGGCGATTCGTTTTTGTTTATTCTTAGGGATATGATTTAAAGTCCGGATATTATGCAGGCGGTCAGCTAAGCGGATCATAATTACCCGCAAATCTTTAGCCATTGCCACAAATAATTTGCGTAGGCTCTCAACGTGGCGCTCTACTCCTTGGTATTTAAGTTGACCGAGTTTAGTAACGCCGTCGACTAAAAAAGTGACCGTCTCACCAAATTCTTTAACCAATTCTGGGCGAGTTACTGTAGTGTCTTCTAAAACATCATGAAGAAGGCCGGCGACAATGGTCTCGATATCGGCTCGCATGGTGGCTAAAATTTTAGCTACCTCCACCGGGTGAGTAATATAGTCCTCGCCGGAAAATCTTTTTTGACCAGCATGGGCTTGGGTCGCAAACGTGTACGCTCGCTCAATTAAACCAATTTGGGTATCAGCCGGTAATAGATCAATTAACTCTTTTAATCCAGATATTTCTGCCATTTTAAAATTATACCATGTCCACCACCACAGAGGACCGTCCTCTGTGGTAAGATGTAGTAATGGAACGTAAGATCGAATTTGCCATTGATGAATATTATCATATTTACAGCCGTGGCAATGACAAAAGAAATATTTTTCTAAATCACTCTGATTATAATCGTTTTATTAAACTACTCTACCTTTGTAATTCTACTAGGAGTATCACAGTACGAGATATACCACCAAATAAAATTTTTGACTTTGATCGACAAAAAACATTAGTCAGTATTGGTTCTTATTGTCTAATGCCTAACCATTTCCATTTATTGATTCGAGAGCATCGAGAGGGCGGGACTAGTTTGTTTATGAAGAAATTGCTGACGGCTTATTCGATGTATTTTAATTTGACCAAGAAAAGACGTGGTTCTCTATTTGAGAGTCGTTTTCAAGCCCAATATATTGATGCTGATCGCTACCTTAAATACTTGTTTTCTTATATTCATTTAAACCCAGTTAAATTAATTGAACCAAATTGGCGGGAAGATGGTATAAAAAATATAATTAAAACCAAGAAATATTTGTCTGATTACCGATATTCTAGCTATCAAGATTATATTGGTGATAGTCGCCAAGAATCTAGGATTTTAGACCAAAAATCTTTCCCAACCTATTTTGAGTCCAATTTGGATTTTGAACAATTTTTAGAAGATTGGCTAAATTATAACACACTTACTACCACAGAGGACGGTCCTCTGTGGTAGATTCTATTTTGGGAGTTTATGAGGATTGTGGTTGGGACATGCTTTGTCGCTACAACGCTCGGGGATGGTTTTGGTCCCTTCCATCATTAATTGGGTGCAGGGGCCAATTTCACGATGGTAATTACAGATTTGGCCCGTCGGCTTACTTTTAATAATATGTTTACATTTAGGGTAGTTGGAGCAGCCATAAAATAAGCCAAAGCGACCGCGCTTCTCTACCATAGTACCCGTTTTACAAATGGGGCACGTTACCCCAGTGTCGCCCGGTTGCTCGGCAGTATCATCTTTTTTAATAAATTTACATTTAGGGTAACGGTTACAAGCCACAAACATCCCAAAGCGGCCCTCGCGTGAGACTAATTTGCCCTTGACACAATCAGGGCATTTTTCGCCCGTCTCTTTTGGACCTTCTAAAACATTGCCCTCCATCGTCCGGGCGCCAGTACAGTCGGGAAAGCGAGCACAACTGTAAAACTTACCCGTCCGGCTTAATTTAATAATCATTTGGCCGTTACACTCCGGGCATTTCATCTCCGCCGGAGCCGGGCCAAGGTCGGTAATTTTAGTGATGTCCTTTTTCTCCCTGACACTTTTAGTAAAGGGAGTGTAAAAATCTTCAAGCGTTTTAGTGTACTCTCGTTTGCCGGTGGCGATCTCATCGAGCTCATCCTCCATCTCGGCAGTAAAGGAATCACTAATATAATTACCAAAATGATTCTCTAAAAAAGTGCTGACCACCTCACCGATTTCGGTTGGTTTTAACGCCCGACCCTCTTTATTGACATAACCGCGATCAATGACCGTTTTAATAATACTGGCGTAGGTACTCGGGCGGCCAATACCACGTTTTTCCAATTCCTTAACTAAACCAGCTTCGGTGTAGCGATTAGGTGGGAGGGTTTCTTTACCTTCCGATTCTAATTTAATAACAGTCACGGAGTCGTCCATATTGACCTCAGGCAACTCCACCTCCTCCCCGCGAGCGTCCGGATCGGCTAATAACCAGCCGGGGGAGATGGTGCGCGAGCCGTTAGTGGCATAAAGGGGTACTTTAGCGTCGCTAGCTTTGAGTGTAATTTTAGTCCGCTTAATTAAAGCCGTCTGCATTTGACTGGCCACGGCCCGTTGCCAAATTAATTCATATAACTTTTTTTCTGGTCCACTGGCGCCGGCACTTTTAATGGAGGCGTGAGTGGGGCGGACCGCCTCGTGAGCCTCTTGGGCATTTTTACTTTTAGTAGTGTAAGCGTGATACTCAAATAAGCCCGCGCCATATTGTTTATTAACGACTTGCTCAATCTCTTTAATTGCTACTTGGCTTAAATTAGTACTGTCGGTACGCATGTAAGTAATGTGTCCGGCCTCATATAACTTTTGAGCTAGGCGCATAGTCATGCTTGGCGAGTAGCCTAAACGCGAGGAGGCGGTTTGTTGTAAAGTTGAGGTGGTAAAGGGCGCGCGCGGTTGGCGTTTAGTCTCACTCTCCTCAACGTCATTAATTTGCCAAGTAGCTTTTTGGCCTCGAGATACAATGTCATTAGCCTCAGCTTCGGTCTTAGGCTCGACCACACAAGTGGCGGGCATTTCGGTACCGTTTTTTAGTTTAAATAAACCGGTTAAGACCCAAAAGGCCTCAGGGATAAAGGTTTTAATCTCGCGTTCACGCTCGACTAAAATCCGGAGGGCTGGAGATTGTACCCGGCCAGCCGAGAGGCCATAGCGGACTTTTTGCCAAATAAGACCGGAGAGATCATAACCAAAGAGGCGATCGAGAACGCGGCGCGCTTCTTGCGCGCGCCGCAAATCATCATCAATATCGCGTGGTTGTTTAATTGCTTCTTGCACCGCCTCTTTAGTAATCTCATGAAAGACGACACGTTTAATTTTGTTATTTGTTATTTCGGATTTTTTATTTCCGAGATTCAAAATCTCGGCGACGTGCCAAGCAATGGCCTCACCTTCGCGGTCGGGGTCGGTCGCGAGTAAGATCTCACTTGATTTTTTAGCTAACGCTTTTAAATCGGCCACGACCTTCTCTTTACCTTTACTAATCTCGTAGTGGGGGATAAAGCCGGCTTTGATGTCAATCGCATCTTTATTAGATTTAGGGAGATCTCGAATATGACCCACCGACGCGCGGACGGTGTACTCATCATTTAAATATTTAGAAATAGTTTTCGCTTTCGCCGGCGATTCGACAATTAACAATTTCATGTCCCTTAAGTAATACTACAAAAAACATTTTACCGCAATTTAATTGAATTTAAGTCTTTTATTTAAGTATACCACTTCCACGTATATACGGAGATTTGGTATACTTGGTTTTTATTTACATTAATCTAATCTCACCTAAACTCTCCATAATCACGCCTTTGATTTCTAACATCGCTAAAGTGGTATTGGCTTCACTGATGGTAAGTAGGGAGCGAGCGATCACTTCGTCGCGGGGCAAAGGCTCGATCGCTAATAACTCTAAAATGATTTTTTCTTTATCAGATACTTTTTCGAATAAAGTTGGTTGGCTAACAACGCCGACTTGGACTAAATCAAACACATCTAAAATATGTTCGGACTTGGTGACCACTGTTGCGCCTCTTCTAATTAATTCATTAGTTCCTAAAGTACTAGGGCTAAAGATTGAGCCTGGTATGGCTAGCACCTCCCGATTATAATCTAGGGCCAGTCGCGCGGTAATTAAAGTCCCCGATTTTTCGCCAGCCTCAATCACTAAAGTTGCTTCAGCTAAGCCAGCCATTAAACGGTTACGTTTAGGAAAGGTATGTAAACCGGCTGGCATAGTCGGTGGAAACTCGGCCACTAGTGCTCCACCGGCGGCCACGATCTCATCGGCTAAGCGCCGGTTGGAGTGGGGATGCAATACTTTACGATCTAAACCAGAGCCGGGGAAGGCGATGGTGGGTAGCTTTGCTTTTAAGGCTGCTTGATGAGCAATAGTATCTATCCCTAAAGCGAGTCCGGACACGATTGCCACCGGGTAACCACGCAGACCAGTAATCAATTTTTCGCACGCTTCGCGACCATACTGCGAGAATTTACGCGAACCTACCACGGTGAGTAAATGGTAATCCGGGCCCGGCAAATTGCCCTCAATAAATAGTTTGGTTGGCGGCTCGGGAATCTCAGCTAAATAGGGTGGGTAATCGGACGGCAAAAGGATCTCAATCTGTGCCATATATGGTGTATTGTAACAAATTTTGGTATTGTAGGAGATAAATGCTTGATATTAAATTTATCCGCGAGAATCTAGATTTGGTTAAAGAGGCGGTACGCAAAAAACGCTTAACCGTTAATCTTGATCAGTTAATTACTTTAGATGATTCACGTTTGGTAGTGCTCCGAGAAGTCGAAGCTTTACGAGCCAAACAAAATGAGGCTAGTGACGCTATTGCTAAAGTAAACAACGATGACAAGCAAACTTTAATTAGTGAGATGAAGAAAGTCAAAGAAGCACTTACTTTAGGCGAGGAGCGATTGCGCGAAACTACCAGAGAGTGGCAAAAACTGATGCTGGAGGTGCCCAATATTCCGGACATGTCGGTGTCAGAGGGTGACACTGAGGCGGATAATGTAGAGCTTAAGGTGTGGGGTGACAAGCCTAATTTTGATTTTCAACCACGAGATCACACGGTGTTGTTGGGACAGCATCATTTAGTTGATTTTGAACGTGGTGCTAAAGTAGCCGGTTTTCGGGGTTACTTCCTTACGGGTGGGGCGGTTACACTCTCATTTGTTTTATGGCAATTAGCACGGGAACTACTCTCTAAAGATGGTTTTGAGCAGATGATTGTGCCGTCACTTGTCCGACCGGAGGCTTTTTTAGGGACGGGTTATTTACCGCAAGGAATTGATGATTTGTATCAAACCCAAGATGGTGACTTTTTAGCTGGCACGGCCGAGGTGGCGACCATGGGCTACTTTTTAGATGAGGTCATTCCCGTCACCGAGTTGCCTAAAAAAATCGCTGCCTTTTCACCTTGTTTCCGTCGCGAGGCCGGGAGTCACGGTAAAGATACTAAGGGTTTAATCCGAGTCCACGAGTTTTATAAAGTGGAGCAAGTAATTTTATGCGAGGCTAATCACGAGGAGAGTGTCCGCTGGCATGAGGCGTTGCTAGAGACGGCAGAAAAATTAATGCAAGTTTTAGGGTTGCCCTATCGGGTGGTTGTTAATTGTAGTGGTGATTTAGGTTTAGGCCAGGTCAAAAAATATGATATTGAAGCTTGGGTACCAGCCGAAGGTAAGTATCGTGAAACTCATTCGATCTCTTACTTCCACGATTTTCAGACTCGTCGTCTTAATACTAAATACAAAGATGTCGAAGGTAAGCTCCGTTTTGCTCACTCTTTAAATGGGACCTTAGCGGCGACTCCTCGTTTATTGGTGTCGGTGATAGAGAATTATCAGACCAAAGATGGTCGGGTAAAGATACCGACTGCTTTGCGACCGTATTTTGACGGCGAGTATTTAGTCTAAATCAGTATGACTTTATCTCATCGCGAGGTTTTAGAGCGCTCTAATAAGTTGCGCCGTCGTGAACGCTCACGGCGCTATTATTGGTGGTTGGCACTCGCTATTTTGATTTTAGCTAGTTTAGTTTTTATGATTGAGACACCGTGGTTGCAAATCAAAACTGTAACGGTCGTCGGTAATAAGGTCGTCACTGACAGTGAGATCATGCTAGTGGTCGAATCATTGAGTGTTGGTCGTTATTTTTATGTAATTCCTAAAAATCATATTGTCTGGTACCCGATAGCTAAAATTAAACAGCAATTATCAACTACTTTACCACGATTACAAAGAGTTGAGATTTATCGCCGTAATTTTAATGAAGTGGAGATTAAGATAGTCGAACGCTCGCCATTGGCCCTTTGGTGTGTGGGGGTAGGTCATGATCGATGTTTTTTTATTGATCAGACTGGTTTAGTGTACGCGCCGGCACCGTGGTTTTCTAGAGCCCTCTTTTTTGAGATCATTGGAACAACCTCACCGGTCACTCTGCCGGCCGAGCCAGTACCGGCTTTTTATTTACTCAAACTGGTCCAATTCGCGGCCGCTGGCCCATCACTACTAGCTACGACCTCGAGCGATGTAATCCGGTTTGAGTCGGCGGAACTTTGGCCGGCGGGGGATGCGGTATTTACCGTCAGAAATTATAATCTTGGTCCGATCTTGACTTGGCAACTGCGAATTGATCTTGATCAAGATTTAGAAGTAACTGGGCGTAATTTATCGTCAGTATGGCACTCCAACACCTTCCAGCAAGAGTTTAAAACTAAACACATCTTGCTTGATTATCTAGATGTGCGCTTTGGCAATAAAGTATTTTACAAATTTAATGACTAATATTTGGCAGAGTTTAAATCGACCGATCATTGTCTTAGCCCCGATGGCCGATGTGACTGACTCGGCTTTTAGACAAATTATTGCCGGGTGTGGGCAACCAGATTTATTTTTTACCGAATTTGTTTCGGCTGATGGTCTATGCTCGGACAAGGGGCGAGTTAAATTATTGCGCGAGCTTTATTTTACCCCGATTGAACAGCCGATAATCGCTCAACTATTTGGCTCTAAACCCGACAAAATGTTTGAGGCGGCCAAACTGGTCGCCAGTCTCGGTTTTGTCGGTATCGACATCAATATGGGCTGTCCGGATAAAACAATCGAGAAGCAGGGAGCCGGGGCGGCGCTGATTAAAAGTTCCTTATTAGCTCAAGAAATTATCTTAGCTGCTAAAGAGGGATCGGGTTTGCCGGTTTCGGTTAAAACTCGTTTAGGTTACAACACTATGGAATTTGAAACCTGGGGCCCTAAATTAATCGAGGCAAAACCAGCGGCAATTACATGGCATTTGCGCACCCGCAAAGAAATGTCTAAAGTGGCCGCTCATTGGAAACTCGCGGGGGAGTTAGTCAGATTAGCTACCGGTACCGGCGTTTTAACTTTAGCTAACGGCGATGTTAAAACGGTGGCCGAGGCTAAACAAAAAGCCGCTGACTATAATTTAGACGGGATAATGCTTGGCCGAGCAATTTATGGCCACCCTTGGCTTTTTAGCGATCAAACAAATATTACCATTACAGATCGGTTACTTAAATTACAAGAACATGCGAGATTGTTTGAACAGCTATATCGTCCGGGTCCAACTAATAATGCGCTGTTTGGCGGTCATACTAAAAATTTTGCGGTCATGCGTAAATTTTTTGGTGCTTACGTTAAAGATTGGCCTAATACTGCCAAAATCAGAGAAGAGTTAATGTCAGCCGAGACGGCTCAAGGGGTGTCTGTTATACTAAATAATAGCTATGTCGCTTCAAACTCTTTATCGTAAATATCGGCCGGACAGTTTTGCTAGAGTGATCGGTCAAGATCACATTGTCTCAGTACTTAAGGGCTCGCTTAAAAATGAGACCACCACTCATGCCTATCTCTTTTCCGGTTCACGGGGGACGGGTAAAACCAGTGTTGCGCGAATTTTAGCCAGAGAACTTGGTTGTAAAGGTCATGATTTATATGAGATCGATGCCGCATCCAATCGCGGCATTGATGAGATTCGCGAACTTCGTGAAGCGGTCAACACTTTACCCTTCGAATCTAAAGTTAAAGTGTATATTATCGATGAGGTTCACATGCTCACCAAAGAGGCCTGGAATGCTCTCCTTAAAACAGTGGAAGAACCGCCGGCACACGTGATCTTTATTTTAGCCACTACTGATTTAGCGAAAGTACCGGACACTATTATCTCACGCTGTCAAACATTCGTTTTCAAACGTCCGACCAACGAGATACTTAAAAAATTAGTGGTCACGGTAGGTAAAGAAGAGGGTTATATTTTTGATGAAGGGGCAGCCAGTGTGCTAGCTTTTTTAGGTGACGGTTCTTTCCGCGATACTTTAGGTCTTGTCCAAAAAGTAATTAGCAGTAGTAAAGATAAAAAAATTACCACTAAAGAAGTGGAAGCGATCACTGGTGCGCCAAGTTCATGGTTGGTCTATAATTTAATCCTAACCACCCTTAATCATGATTTAGCTGGAGCTTTAAGTGTGGTGGCGCAAGCAGTAGCAGAGAACAAAGACATTAATTTATTTATTAGACTATTGCTTCGGGAGGTGCGATTAGCGATGCTTCTTAAATACTCACCCGATTTAAAAACTGATATTTTTAATGAGACTGATAAGGATGAGGAAAAATTTTTGACCGAAGTGGTGATCAAACCGACTAGCACAATGCTTCCGGATCTCCTCCGTGAGCTCTTGGTTGCCTCTCTCCGCCTAGAGAATCCGTATGTACCTCAACTACCTCTCGAACTGGCGCTAGTTAAATTATTAACCGAAAAGTAACTCCAGTGCTGTTTGGAAATTGAATTAAAATATGGCATAGTCTGTAGGTATTGCCAGATCGTCTAATGGTAGGACTTCGCCCTTTGGAGGCGAGTATCTTGGTTCGAATCCAAGTCTGGCAGCAAAAAAATAGAATCGCCGTTTTCGCCAAAATTCGGACCGTCGCAAAGCGACGCGACAGGGGTTTCCGCCAGAATTCGCCAAGGGTTTTTGAAATCCAAAAGAAGCCACGGTACGTGAATATATCGACAAGCAATGGGAAGCAGAACGGAACAGTGCAAGCTCCGGCCTTTAGGCCGGTGAGGTTGACAATGGGTTTAGACATAACACAGGCCCAATTACGAATAATTGGGCCTGTTTGGAGAAAAAGGAAAATCTAACCTCTCCTTTTAAGCCAGAACGGTTTGCTCGGACCGACTCGCCTACCAGGATCGCGTTGTCCAGCTTCAATCGCTTCTAACATTTTGCGACGAGCCTCTCTGCTCCAACTTGCCGAATCGGTTCTTCCTAAGACTGTGGGTCTAGGGCTGGGGCGGGACATGTCTTCACCTCCTTTTGCTTATATTTGAAAAGTCTATTCTGACTTTATCTTAAAACAATTAGCTGATTAAGAAAAGCCCCTCTATTTCTGATTAAAAATCATTTCAGCAATACCCAAAGCAGTACCATCAAAAGGTTGCTGAAGCACAAATTGGATATTAGGATTGGCGGCTTGTTGAGCCGAAAGGAGTGTTAGAGCTTGGGTAATACCGCCATCTAAGATGATTTTATTAGGAGTAGGTGAAAGTTGTTCCAGTTTCTGGCCAGTGGCCTGGGTCATCTCGCGTACGACTTGATCCAGAGATTTACCTCGGATCAAGAGCTCATCGATGCGTTGAGCATAAGCGCCTATTTTAGCCTCATGGGCGTAGATAAATCCAGTTTTAGTTGGTGTGAGAGTGGTAAAAAAGCCGTCTTGTAATTTAAACTCTTCGCCAAGTTCGGCCATCACAAAGGTGCCAGTGCCATAAGTAACTTTAGTACTAGCGCCGGCTTGTTTAGCGGCGTACATACTGGCTTGCTGATCGCCACATACCGCCACTACCGGCAAAGTACTGCCCAACACTTCCGGGCGCAAATGACCAAAGAGAGAAAGTGAGTGTTGGACTTTAGGTAGTAAACGCGCTGGCACTTGCCATAGCTCTAGTAAAATCTCATCCCAAGTTTTAGTTTTAATATTAAACAGGAGGGTGCGTGAAGCATTAGTAAAATCGGTGAGATGTGGTTGACTATCGAGCAGATTCCACATTAGCCAAGTGTCTACCGTGCCCGCTAGCCAATTAGTATTGTCGGTGCGGATATGATTTAAAATCCAATTAATTTTGGAAGCCGAAAAATAGCTGTCAATCGGCAAGCCGGTGTGCTCGCGTACCAATTGGCCGTGAGTTTTAGCTAATGTCTCACACCGGCTTTTGGTGCGACGGTCCTCCCAGACAATTGCCGGATATACCGGTTTGCCGGTGTGTCCGTCCCACACCACTGTCGTCTCACGCTGGTTAGTAAGGCCAAGACCTAGATAATTATCAATTGAGAGGCCGGTATCGCGTACCGTCTCGCGTAATACTGTTTGTGCGGTGTTTAAAATTTCTTTAGGGTCCTGCTCCACTATCCCACCGCCTAGGGAAATGTGTTTACTGATTGTCCGATAACTCTTGGCCACTACTTGTCGTTCAGGGTCGAATACTAACGCTTTAATACTGGTGGTGCCCACATCAAGCACTAAAGCCAGATCTTTAGCCATAAATCGCTCTAATTAATAAATTGGGTTTCGCTTTGTTTTCGATAATATCATACAGTGTGGTAAAGAGAGGGAAGTTAGTCAGTTGGCCGGCCAGACGCGTGTTTAAACACCTTATTGCATGGACACCCTCGGAGATGATTGGTATCTCGCCACGGACGAGAGCTTGACCCACTTGGCAATTAAGCGAGTCGGCACTTAAACTGGTGGCCAGTAAATCGCCCAAACCCGGTAAATCGTAAACGAGAGGACTGGCGGCTTGCTCGATTTTAAGTATTGCTACCATTTCAGCGAGAGCTTTAGTTATAAAAGTAGCTTGTATATTTTGGCCCATGTTTAAACTACTTAAAATACCTGAACCGATGGCATAAATATTTTTGAGGGCAGCCAGTAGGGCCACTGCTTTAACCTCGCTGGTATAGCGGGTCACGATTTTAGTCTCGTCTAAAATAGTTTTGATTAGCTCATTAGTCGCCACTTGCTCGGTAGCAATAACGGCTTGGGTTGGTTTACCCGCCAAAATCTCCTCGGCGATCATCGGGCCGGAGAGCAAAGCCCAATTGTGAGTGGGGAGCAATTCAACTAAAATCTCGGGGATTAATTTATTACTCTCTTCTTCTAATCCCTTGGTTAAAGCCACAATGGTGGCGCTTGGTTTAAGGTGAGGAGTGTTCTCCATCAGGGCTTGGCGGATAAATTGACTTGGCACAGAGATAAACACCACGTCCGCTTGGCTCAAATCAGTTGGTGAAGCAAGGGTGGAGCGACTAGGCTCGTTATCCCAAATACCCACCAACTTACTCGGTTGGCATAAATTGGCCACCGCTTGTCCAATCTCACCTCCACCAATTATCACCCCCAAACCAGTCATTTATCAGTGATTATAGCATACAATCAGTAGAGTCGGGCTGGTTTTTAGACCAAAGCGGTTTATAATGGTTATATATGAAAAACGCCCTAATTTTTATTATTATTATTTTAGTCATTGCTGGCGGAGCTTACTGGTTCTGGTCCAGTCAGGAAACAGTAATTACTACTCTGCCACCAATAATCACCGCCACCACCACTCCAGTAATAGAAGATAAAACTAAAACCATTATTGGTCAGTCAGTGGAAGGGCGCAATATTATGGCCTATCACTTTGGTACCGGCCCGACTGAATTAGTGTTTATTGGCGGTATCCATGGTGGCTATGAGTGGAACACCTCATTAGTGGCTTACGAATTAATGGATTACTTAAAAACTAATTCTGATGCGGTGCCCGCTAATATAACCGTAACAGTGATACCGGTGTTAAATCCTGACGGTTTAATTAAAGTGATTAGTACCACGACCGCTAAATTTGCGGTTGCTGACGTCATTTCTTCATCAACTGCTCAAGTGGCTGGTCGTTTTAATGCTAATAAAATAGATTTAAATCGTAATTTTGATTGTGATTGGCAAGCCACCGGTGTATGGCAAAATACACCGGTCAAAGCGGGGAGTACTGTCTTTTCCGAGCCGGAGAGTTTGGCGATCAAAAATTATGTTGAGAATCAAAATCCTAAAGCAGTGGTAGTGTGGTACAGTTCGGCCGGGGGTGTCTTTGCCTCTAATTGTCACGATGGCATCTTACCTGAGACTTTAATTTTAACTAATACTTATGCCAAGGCTTCAGGTTATCCGGCTCATGAGCGTTTTGATTTTTACGCTATTACTGGTGATCTGGTTAATTGGTTAGCTAAAAAAGAAATACCAGCTATTAGTGTCCTTCTCACTAATCACACCTCTACCGAGTGGAATAAAAATCAAGCCGGGGTTCAAGCGATCCTTAAATACTATACTAAATAATGTCTTGGTTGTTTAGTAAACAAGTAGTCGGGGCGGTTTTACTACTAGTGCTAATTGGATTGGGAGTTTACGTCTACAAGCGAAGTCAATTAGCTTCACCGCCGGTGGTAACGGAGCCAACCATTGAGTATCAAATTATCGGTCAATCCGTAGAAGGGCGCAATATTATGGCCTATCACTTTGGTACCGGCCCGACTGAATTAGTGTTTATTGGCGGTATCCATGGTGGCTATGAGTGGAATAGCGTGCTGTTGGCTTACACTTTTGTTGATTACTTTAAAGCTCATCCCGAGTCGGTACCTAAAAATATAACCGTAACCGTGATCCCTAATCTTAATCCGGACGGGATGTACAAAGTGGTGGGTCAAGAAGGATTATTTGAGGCGAACCAAGCGACAACTAGTAAAACGGTTTTAGCTACTAGCCGATTTAATGCCCACCAAGTGGATCTTAACCGCAATTTTGATTGCAAATGGCAAGCTCGAAGTACTTGGCAAGCTAGGCCGGTGAGTGCTGGTACGGCCGCTTTTTCGGAGCCTGAAGCGATGGCTTTGCGTGATTTCGTGCTTGCTAATAGACCGCAAGCAGTAGTGTTTTGGCATAGCCAAGCCAACGCCGTTTATGCTTCGGAGTGTCAAAATGGGATTTTGCCAGTGACTCTTGATATTATGACTGTCTACGCCACGGCGTCCGGTTACCCGGCGATACAATCTTTTGACGCTTATCCGATTACCGGTGATGCCGAGGGCTGGTTAGCCTCAATCAATATCCCCGCTATTACGGTCGAACTCAAAAACCACGAGACGATTGAATGGTCGCAAAACTTAGCGGGGGTTAAAGCATTGATCGATTATTTCCAATGAGACGATCAATTATTATAATTGGATTCTTAATTCTAATGATTATGTTGGGTGGTGGTGCTTTTTGGTTCAAGAGTCAATCTGATGACTTACTCCAAGCTACTACTGACTCTAGAATTAGGGTTACTACTCCTAGGGCTGGTGATTCAATCAGTTCACCGTTGTCAATTACTGGTGAGGCGCGCGGCACTTGGTTTTTTGAAGCTTCTTTCCCGGTCGTGCTCACCGATTGGGACGGTTTGATTATCGCTCAAGGAGTGGCCCAAGCTCAAAGTGAGTGGATGACGGAGGAGTTTGTACCATTCCAAGCGGCGTTAAATTTTACTAAACCCAATAATGGCAATCCTCATGGAACTTTGATTTTACAGCGAGATAATCCCTCCGGTTTGTCGCAAAACGATGCGGCGGTGGAAATACCAATATTATTTAAATAACTTAGCGATTACGGAATTCGGCGATCGTAGTAGAGGCGACACGGTTAATTAACTGTTCAAAGTCGGGGATTTTATTGTTAACATACTCAATCACGTTTTGACTATTATGTTGATCGGCTAATTCAAGTAAATCGCGCTGTTCTTCGGTGGTCAATTGCTCAAAAATAGCCACATTGACGCGAGAGGAGATGGCTTCGCGCAGGAGCTCAATAATCTGATTCTGTTCGGATACCGAATAAGCGGCTAAATCTAAGCCACGCACAATCTGCTCTCTTACTTGGTCATTATCAATAACAGTCATTTAATGCTTTTCTTCCATGTTGTCGACTAACACATGATGTCTTAAAATCTCTTCACAAAGTATAGTGGTTAATTTTTTATGTGGATCAGGACATTTTGCTTTCATTTCTTCTAACAATGCAATATCTGAAGCAACACTTCTGTGCTCGATTGATTGTGGTTGTTCGATCATCATGTACATTTATGATATTCTGTCTAAAACTAAATGCAACTTGTTGTCCTTAAATCATTGTGGTCTAAAATATTTTTAGGTATTGGGCTAGTTATTGGCTTGGCGATTTTAGTAAGCGGGTCAGTTTTAGTCGCTAATTATTTTGGCTGGACCAATGTCTCGGGGGCCTTGGACCCGAATCATATTTGGGCACTCACTACTTTTGGTCCCGATGCTAAATTAGCTTGGCGGGAATCGCCAGAGTGGCAAACTTTACAAGGGGCACTTAAGCGTGATGTCGCCGTGATCCAGCGGGTCAGTCAAGAGACCGGTGTGCCGGCGCGCTTAATTGTGGCGCCAATCGTACCGGAACAATTACGTCTTTTTACCTCGGAACGAGAAATATACAAGCAAATTTTTGAACCACTGGCTCTGTTTGGAGTCCAAACCAAGTTTTCTTGGGGGGTAGCTGGTCTAAAAGAGGATACGGCCCGCGAGATCGAAGCTAATTTAATTGATCGAGAGTCGTTACGTTATCCCGGGACTAGTTACGAACACTTGCTTGATTTTGGTGATGGCAATGTAGACACCTTGCGTTTTGAACGCTTGACCGATCAACATGATCATTACTACACGTATTTATATGTTGCTTTGTTTATCCGCGAGATTAGAGCCGAATGGGAGCGAGCTGGTTATCATATCCATAATCGACCAGAGATTATGAGCACTTTATTTAATATTGGCTTTGCTAATTCCCAACCTAAGGCTAATCCGGCCGTGGGGGGCGCTTTGATTAAAGTAGGTGGGGAGGGATACACTTTTGGCCGGCTAGCTTATGAGTTTTACTACTCCACCGAGCTTACTAGTGACTTTCCTCAAGTAACGTGGTAGAGTAGCAAAACTATGTCTCACTTATTAATGTTTTATGGTACGGAGTGTCCCCATTGTCACGTCATGATCTCGCTCCTAGATCGTTTGGAAGTCGAGGTTGGGGTAAAGATTGATCGTATAGAAACTTGGCATAATGAGACTAATGCTAAATTATTGACTACTTATGATGATGGTGATAAGTGTGGCGGGGTGCCTTTTTTTATCAATACTCACACTAATAAGTGGTTGTGTGGTTCGGTTGGTTATGATGAACTAAAAGCTTGGGCCGCTTAGTTTTAAAAATATGATTATCCGAGCGATTTTTGATATTTTAATTGTGACCTCGATTATTTATTTGGCCTTGATTTTTATCCGTCAAACCCGGTCTTATTTTATGTTGACCGCTTTGGTTTCTTTAGTCTTGATTAATTTAGTGGCTAAAACTCTGGATCTAGGTTTGACTGAAAAGATTTTTCAACCGTTAGTGACCTTCTTTTTAATTATTTTTGTAGTGGTCTTTCAACGAGAGATTAGACGCTTCCTCGAATGGTTTACGGTTAAGGGTCGTAACTTGGCTCGGGAGCGTACTCGTCTCCTTTCACGTAATGCCGCCAATATGATTGTCGAGGCGGTGATGGTGTTAGCTAGTGGTAAGCGGGGAGCAATTATTGTCTTCCCTCGCGACTATCCACTCGACTCTTTATTGGAGGGTGGTTTTGCTTTGGATGGGCGGATTTCTTCCGCACTTTTATTAAGTATCTTTGATCCGTCATCACCGGGACACGATGGAGCAGTAATTATTGATGATAATCGAATTAAGCGTTTTGGTGTCCATTTACCATTGGCCGAGCATTTTGCTGACTTTGCTAGAGTTGGTACGCGTCATCGCGCTGCCGCTGGCGTAACCGAAAAGTCTGATGCTTTAGCTCTGGTAGTATCCGAAGAACGCGGCACTATTTCTAAATCCGAGAGTGGGGTACTAACGTCGCTTGATAATCGCGAGGCGGTGGAATTGGTGGTGCACCAATTTTTTGCTGATGAATTAGCTGACACTCAAACCACGAGTCCGTGGCAATATTTGGTGGTTAATAATCTGTCTATCAAATTAATCTCACTCGCTATCGCCATTTTATTGTGGTTCTCTTTAATCTATCGATGAGTCAACCTATAAAATTTAAAATCACTAAAGAATTAAATAATACTTTAGGTCGCGTCGGAGTAATCAGCACGCCTCACGGCGAGATCGAGACACCGGCCTTTGTGACGGTAGGTACTAAAGCGACAGTTAAAGCGCTAACGCCGGAGCAAGTAAAAAGCACGGGTGCCCAAGTAGTGCTCTCTAATACCTATCATTTGTATTTACAACCCGGGGCTGACTTGGTAGCTAAAGCCGGAGGACTACATCAGTTTATGCAGTGGAGTGGGCCAATCATGACCGATTCAGGCGGCTTTCAAGTCTTTTCGCTCGGTGAGGCGTTTGGTAAAGGGGGAGTAAGTAAGGTGGCTAAAAAAACTGAACCGGTAAATTTTGACAACTTTATCTCAGAGGATCCTTACACTGATCAAAATTTACCTGATTCAGTTAGTCAATTAGCAAAAATAGACAATGATGGTGTTACGTTTAGATCGCATTTAGATGGTAGTGAACATCGGTTGACCCCCGAGAGCTCAATGGCTATTCAACACAAATTAGGGGCGGATATTATTTTTGCGTTTGATGAATGTACTTCGCCTCAAGCCAGTTATGAGTATCAACAAGAGGCACTGACGCGTACGCATGCTTGGGCTAAGCGTAGTTTAGATACTCATTTGATTAATAATGAGGCGGCCAATAAACAGGGTTTATTTGGGATTGTCCAAGGAGGACGTCATCAAGATTTGCGGGAGCGGTCGGCAAAAATAATTAGCAGTATGGATTTTGCTGGTTTTGGGATTGGCGGCTCATTTAATAAAGATGATTTGGGTACCGCGGTGGGATGGGTCAATGCCATTTTGCCTAAAAATAAGCCACGCCATTTGCTCGGCATCGGTGAACCGGAAGATTTTTTTGATGGAGTGGAAAATGGAGCTGATACTTTTGACTGTGTAATCCCGACCCGCTTTGCCCGCACGGGGACGTTTTTAACTCATCACGGCCGGCTCCATATTTTGAATCAACAATATCGTGAGGATTTTAGACCGATTGAAAACGATTGCCGATGCTACACTTGCCAAAAATATACTAGAGCTTATTTAGCTTACCTTTTTCACGCTAAAGAGATGTTGGGGGCCACCTTAGGCTCAATCCATAATATTTACTTTTTGGTCAATTTGGTCGCTCGTATCCGCCAATCTATTTTAGACGATTATTTTAATGAGTTTAAAAGAGCTTTTTTAACGGATTATAATCACTGACGATCTGATTTTATTTTTTACTGACAATTGATTGGATGTCACCAGAGAGGCCGGTGGCATCACCTTCTAAACCCGAAACATTGCCAGACAGACCTGAGACGTCGCCGGTCAGGTTGGTCACAATACCGGCGAGACGACTGACATCACCTCTGATATTAGTGACGGTACCGGAGATGTTGGTAACATCACCTGAGAGATCATCAACGTTGCCCACCAAGTCGCTAATATTGCCTTTTAATCTACTTACATCACCGCGGATATTGGTGATCGAACCGCGAATAGAACCAACGTTACCTAAAACACCAGAGAGGTCGCCGGAAATATTACTGACATCACCCTTAATGTTCGACACGTCACCTTTAATATTACTAACATCACCTTGGATTTTAGACACGTCGCCGAAAATACCGGTAATGTTGCCACGGATGGCACTACTATCGCCGGTAATTTTGTGGAGCGAAACATCGCCGTAAATTGCATGGACACTACCACGTAAATTGACAAAGTCACCCCAGACATTTGGATGAAGATTGGTAATGTTTTTAGTATTAAGTTGGCTTTTGTTGGTACTTGATTGTAAAGCCATAATAATTATTATACCACCAATACTATCAAGTGGATATCCACTACGACCCTTGACGGTACATTAATGATACGATATTGTATCGTCGTAAACAATATTGGTCTTTCACTAACAATAGCGGAGGAGATCACTACTATGCAAAGAAGAGATCTTACCGAAAAGATCGGAGAGGAATTAAAACAGCGTGGAGTCTATTTTGGTAATGGCGATTTTGATTTGGAGAAGGCGGCGGGTTATCTCAACGATCTTGATGATCGGATCGAGTCAGATCTTGGTTTTCTGATTAGGCACGGAATAACCACAATGACTCCAAAAGTGGCCGCTCGAATCAGGCATTGTAATGCCACGATAGATTTTCTCAATAGACGTCGTCGGGAAAAAAATTCTAGTGCTTCTGATGTGTTTCACCGACGGCTATGGAATATGAGGACTCTTCGAAAGCATTTTTTAGATCCCAACAAAATCATACTCAATTGAAGTTTCGTCAGTGACCTGATCAGTCTACCCCGAGTCCAGTGATGACTTGGGGTATTTTTATGTTATTATTTCTGATAATGACTTTAGGGACACATGCGGCAGTCGGAGCGGTAGTAGCTGGTCTGGTACCAACTAATCCGGTGCTCGGTCTCGGTTTGGCGTTTACCAGTCACTTTGTTCTTGATATGATCCCACATTGGGACTATCAATTGGCATCGGCTGCGCGCGATGAAGTGGATGCTCTTAATGATGATATTATAGTGGGTCAAGCTTTTATTTACGATTTAGCTAAAATTGGTACGGACTTTGCTCTTGGTTTGCTTGGCGCTTTGATTATTTTGGCTAGTTTTTATGATTGGACGGTGTGGACTTGGGTAATAATGGGAGCGATTGGTGGCGCCCTACCTGATGCGCTCCAATTTGTTTACTTTAAGTGGCGTCGGGAACCATTAGTCTCATTACAACGCTTTCATCAATGGGTTCATACTACAATTCGCTTGGATGGCCGGCCGATTTTAGGAGCCAGTTTACAAGTATTGTTGGCTGGTGTCGTCTTAGGGGTGTATGTTTTATTGCACTAGATTTTAGTAAAAAGCAGTGCTATAGTAGTTTATTAGTTTAATTAAAATAAATATATGTTTAATGATTTGACTCCCAATATTCGCAAAGGCGTACTAGTGATCATTTTATTGGTTTTGATTGCTATCGGTTACTCGGTAGTGCGCTATGCCGAGACTTATAGTCAGTCAATTCAGCCGGGCTCCTTCCGCAGTTTTTCGGCCACTGGTGAGGGTAAAGTAATATCGGTACCGGATGTAGCGGAGTTTAGTTACAGTGTGATCAATCAGGGTGGCAAGGACTTAGCTGCACTCCAAGAGCAAAACTCGGTCAAAACACAGAAGATTAATGATTTTCTTAAATCCAAAAGTGTCGCTGATAAAGATATCAAGACCGAGAATTATTCCGTCGAGCCGCGTTACCAGTATTATGGTTGTCCGCGTGATGGTGGCGCCTGTCCGCCAGCTGATATTGTGGGTTACACTATCACCCAAAGTGTCTCGATTAAAGTTCGTGACTTTAAGCAAGTAAGTGAAATCCTAGCTGGTGTCGTAGTGGCTGGTGCCAATAATGTCTCCCAGCTCTCTTTCAAGATTGATGATCCAAGTAAAGTGAGAAATGAGGCGCGCGCTTTAGCGATTATTAAAGCACGCGAACAAGCCAATTCGATTGCTAAAGCAGGTGGCTTCCGTCTTGGTCAATTACTCTCGATTGAGGAAGCTTACAACAATCAACCGATGCCATATTACGGTCTTGAAATGGGTGGCGATATGATTAAAGCCTCAATGGCCCCAGTGACTCCAGCGATTGAGCCAGGCAGTCAGGAAGTGGTGGTTAATATCGTTCTTCGCTACGAAATCAAGTAACTTATCAAATTTAAGACAATTAAATAAATGTATCGTAAAAAGACCAAAATAGTGGCCACGGTCGGACCGGTGACTGCCAATGAAAAGACCATGACTGAGTTGGTCAAAGCCGGGATGAATGTGGTTCGGATCAACTTCTCCCACGGAGACTTTGCTGAGCATGAACCTAAAGTCCATTTAGCACGTAAGATTAGTCAGAAATTAAATAAACCGATTGCTATCCTCCAAGACTTAGGTGGGCCTAAGATCCGAATCGGTGACTTTGGTGTTGAGTCAGTAATACTAAAACCGGGTGCTATCTTTACTTTAACCACGGAAAAGGTAGTGGGGGATGATCAGCACGTCAGCATTAACTATCCGCTCTTACCTAAAGAAGTTAAGATCGGCGGGCAGATTTTACTACATGACGGTAAAAAGAAATTGGAGATCATTGATATTAAAGGTAAAGCAGTGATTTGTAAGGTAATTGTGGGCGGTGAGATCAAATCGCGGCGCGGAGTTAATTTGCCGGGGGCTTATCTCTCGATCAGCTCAATTACCGACAAAGACCGCAAAGATTTGGAGTTTGGCCTTAAACATAAAGTTGATTATATTGCACTCTCATTCGTTCGTCGACCGAGTGACATTATCGAATTACGCTCTATTTTACAGAAAAATAAATCAACTGCTGGAATTATTGCTAAGATCGAGACACCCGAGGCGTTGGAGAATATTGATGAGATTATCAATCTAGCTGATGGGATTATGGTGGCCCGCGGTGACTTAGCGATCGAGATTCCGGCCGAAGAAGTGCCACTAGTCCAAAAGGAATTGATTAAAAAATGTAATCGGGCAGGTAAACCAGTGATCACCGCTACTCAAATGCTAGAATCAATGATTAAGTCGCCAGTACCGACACGAGCCGAGGTGTCCGATGTGGCTAATGCGATTTTGGATGGTACTGATGCAATTATGCTCTCGGAGGAAACAACTTTAGGTGACTATCCGGTGGAGTCGGTTAAAATGATGAATGCTATTGCTTGTCGAGTAGAGCGAGAGTTATTGCATCGGGCTAATCAGTTTAAAGAGTTCAATCACAGTGTGGCGGGAGTGGTGAGTCGGGCGGTAGTGCAGGCGGCTAGTGAGGTGGGAGCTAAAGTGATTGTCGCCTTAACTAATACCGGTCACACTGCGCGGATGATCTCACGTTATCGGCCTAAAGAGTCGGTGATCGCTTTAACCCCCAATCAGGTAGCGGTGGGGAGAATGATGCTCTCGTATGGCTGTTATCCAATGAATATTAAAAAATTCAAGACTTTAAATGAAGTATTGTCATTGATTCGCTCATTAGTTCTAACTAATAAATTGGCCAACAAAGGGGACAAGGTGGTGGTCGTCGCCGGGATGCCATTTGGTCACTCGATTGATACCAACATGCTCTTGGTAGAGGAAATTTAATGTCGATTGACCATAGTCTTGGCGGGGGGTATCATAGAGGCATGAAGCTCTCTCTTAAGGCCACCGGCCTCGTCCTAACCTCCGCGATAGAGGGGTATGTTAACAAACGCCTCATTCCAGTGGGGCGTTTTGTGGATGTGGTTAAAAATGAAGCGTTTGCTATGATGGAAATTGCCAAAACTACCCGGCATCATAAACAAGACGGAGAAATGTTTAGAGCTGATGTGACGATTAAGGGTAGTGGAGCCAGTTACCATGCCGAGGCCACGGCTGATGATTTGTATGCCGCCATTGATGATCTTCGCGATGAAATTTTAGAAGTGGTTAAAAAACGCCGCACCAAACAAACTGATCTCAAAAAACGTGGCGGCCGTGAGGTCAAGAAAATGTTACGAGGGTGAATCACCCTGTAAAATACTTTAACGGTCGTTGATCTATTTTACATAAGGTTATTGATTGAATTCTTGCCAGCTCGTTTCGCGTTTTCCCTCCGGGATGACGCGATCGAGAACGAGCTCACCTGGCAAGAGGTGAGCTTTTATTATTTTAAGACGGATAGTCTTACCATTCTTGGAGACAAAGGTAAAAGCGCCCGGGCGGGGAGTAAAGGCTCGGATTTTTTGGTAATTAGTCATCGGATTATCAGCTAAATTAATTTCGGCCTCGTTCTTTTCAAATTTCTTAGTAAAAGTGGCTTGAGTATGATCTTGATTTTGCGGGATAATTTTATCCGCTAAATAATCTGGTAAAATGTCGGCTATTATTTCGGCTCCGCGTTTAAATAAGATGTAACCAAGTTCACCGGCTGTCTCAGTCGTTAAAACCATTCTGTCTTGAGCAATAATTGGTCCATGGTCTAATTCAGCATCCACTTGGAGGATGGTAATGCCCGTTTCTACTTCACCAGCTAAAATGACTGACTCGAGTGGCGAGGGGCCACGATACTTAGGTAGTAGTGATGGATGGATATTAAGAGTACCATGTGTAGGCAAACTTAAAATAGCGGTGGGGATAATTTTGCCATATGAGGCAACGATAAATACATCCCAGTCTCCGGCGGCCAATTCTATTGAAACTGTTTTTAAATTATCGGGTTGGATGACAGTTAAATGATGTTCCTGGGCATATTTTACAATCGGCGGGGGGGTCAACTTTAAACCTCGGCCAGCCGGCTTATTTGGAGTGCTGACAACTAATTGAAACACTAGACCTCGACTAATCAAAGTATCTAACGCTTTGACGGCGTAATCATCAGTACCTAAAAAAGCCAGTTTAATCATTAGTTTTTGATGTCTCTACAATAGTTTCTAAATCAGTGGCGTGGTCGGTAAATAAAATACCATTTAAATGGTCAACTTCATGTTGAAACACCTGGGCCATTAAATCGCGTCCGGTCCAGGTAAATTTTTTACCGGTCTGGTCACAAGCCTCAACTGTAGCGGTTACCGCTCGTCTGGTTTTGCCGTAAATATTACGCACCGAGAGACAACCCTCATCTAAAATTATTTTCTTTTTGGAAAGTTTGGTAATTTTGGGATTAATAAATACTAAGTGCCGGGGGTTGACCTTCGGATTAGCCTCGATCATTTGCATCGAGACTATGAAAATAGGTAAAGAGGCGCCAATTTGCGGAGCGGCAATCGCGACTCCATCGGGGCAAGATTCTAGAGTTTTAATCATCTGACTGATAACTTTTTGGATTTTAGTCGAGCTAATCTCGGTCACATCCAAGGGTTTGGTTTTAAGCCGTAAGATTGGGTGCTTGTTTTGGAGAATGGGGGTAATGATCATAATTATCTATATTACATCAGACTAGTTGGGTTAATGTCAATTTGCCAATTAGGTTGTAGCTGACTAAAAACTTGGGCGAGTTCCTCACTTGGCCACTCATCAGCTTTTAATTTTAATAAGAAATGATGTTCATAAAATAGCGGTTGCCACGGTTTTAGGAGATTTTCTAATCGGTCTTGATTAACTTTTATCTTGGGATTAGTCAGACTACCTTTGATTAATAATTTAAAGGGCGGATAATCAAGTTTCTGGCGCAAAGTTAATTCTTCACGGTAAAACTCGGCAATATTGCCCTCAAGCGCTTGATGAAAGAGAGCGGTTTCCGGATGTCTGGTTTGGATTAAAAATTGGCGCGTGGCCCGGCTTTTTAAATCGATTAAAATATTAAAAATCCGCTCATTCATTTGATAATCTGGGACCATAAATAACGAATCAATACCCGCAACAATGACCAAAGAAATCGTAGTTGGTAGATAATTGAGAGCTAGTTCGGTACCGACTACTATTCCGCCTGGTTGATTGAGAGTCTCTAAAGCTGATTTAATTTTGATCGGGGTAGGGGTATGATCAGCGTCAACAATCGTAATTATTCGGTTGGGTAAGAGGCTGGCTAAAGTTTCGGCTACCCGTTCGGTGCCAATCCCCAAGCTGGCCAAGCGCCAACTGCCGCAAATTACACATTTATCATCAATCTCTTTTCGGGTACCGCAGTGATGGCAATAAAAGACATTTTTGGGGTGTCCGCCAGCCGGCGGATGGCGATGGACCACCAATGGTGTTTGGCAAGTAGGACAAACGACGGTGGTACCGCAATCATTACAAATAGTGGTAGGAGCTAAACCCTTGCGAGCGCTAAAAATAAAAACACTGCCGTTATTTTGACCTATTCGATTGATCTTTTCTTTGACTTCATCAGTAATAACGGAGAAGATTTTTTTACCATGGATATCTGTTTGACTACGGCCGTCAATTAAAGTAGTTTTTGCCTCGGAGATCAGACGGTAGCGCAAAGAGCCAGCTGGGGTATACTCTTTCTGTTCGAGCTTGTATAAAGTATCTAAAGATAAAACTGTATCACCTAAAAGGAGAGGCCAATTTAAATGGGTGGTGATTTCTTTGACTAAGTGTCGGAGATCAAAATAAGGGGCTATAAATTGTTTATAAGCGGTGTTGTTTTCTTGATCCAAAATAACTAGACCGATATCTGGTCTTGGTAGGGAGAGAATGAGTGGAGTTCCAATTATTATTACGGGCTTAGCTTGGGCCAAACTTTCTTTCCACGTTTTTTTGATTTTTATTTTAGTTTCTCGGCCGGAAAATATTTTAATATAATCCTCCAAGCCACGACCCAAAATGGGAGCCGCTTGAGCGATATCAGCGGTACCGGGGAAAATAATCATTACCGACTGATTTTTAGCCAGCATTTCGCGGATCAAACCTTTATAGGAGGCGAGGCGTTCCGACCATGGTTGTTGCAAGGCTTTAATTTCATTTTTTAAGTTAACATCTTGATTAATTATTTTTTTAATTTTTATATTAAGTATTGGATTGTCTAAAATGGCTGCCGGAATGAGCGTCTTAAGTACGACTCCGGGCGAGATCTGATACCAATCACTGATTGCTTTTACACCACTCATAAATGGTGGTAAAAATAAATCAAGACTAATTACCCGTTTGATTTTTTTAAGAGCATATGTGCTGGTACGCAATGATTGTTTAATTGTTCCCGCCTCATTAACCGCCAATACTAAAGCCGGAAAGACCCGTTTGTTAATAGTAACTTCTACTAACGCACCAGGGGTGACTTGCTCCTTAGTAAAATAAGTCAGTTCGGACAATGGTAAACGATTAGTGATTGGAGCGACAGTGAGTACTTTCATCTCGTCATTATAGCGATTAGTTTACTACTTATCCACAAGCAATTTAAGTAGCAAAATAAGCTTAAATCACAAGTGTTATTATTAGGTGAATGAACATCGCTGATGAGTTTTTTTATAATGGGAGAAAGTATATCAAACTAGCTAATGCCAGCGAGCGTTTAGGATTGTCTAAGACGGAGTTAGATAGACAGTGTTACCAAAAAAAATTAGAGGCCGAGCGTATCGAGGATCAGTGGTTTATTCTCGAATCGGCTTTGTCTAAATTGCCACTGCTTACTAATCATTTACATCCGGTTTTGTTCCAATCAAGTTTAGTCACTTTAACAAAAATGAGTGGGGCTTTGACCGGCTTAATTGGCGTGCTGGTCTACTTTACTTTAATCACAATTGTCCCTCATGGTTTCTTGACTCAATCAATAGTGGTTCCCACTTCCGCATTGGCCTCCGCTAATTTTGCTTTAGAGCGATCGGTCTCGTTACTAGATACTACCGCTACAACTTTAAGTTGGGGAGCGGATCAAGTCTATTTTTCTACTGCCCTAACGTTTGATTTGACAGCCGGTATTTTGGTTGACAAATTAGCACTTAGAACTGACGAGCTTTTAACTTGGGCTGATCAGGGATCAATGTGGTTTATCGTTCAAACGACCTCCCTCCCATTCTCAGTGATGTCGAGTAAAGAGCAATTACTAACCGCGGCTACCGCCCGTCTTAATTTTAGTGGTGTCGCTATTTTGGAGTGGATTACCGAGGTTATTGACCAAGTCTTTTCACTCGCCGCTAAAACCATAATTAGTTTAGGTAATCTTTGGACCAATATGATGACTAATTGGACACGCTTTTTTAACGGAAAATCAGTGTCGACACCAGCAGTGGTTGATCCGGGTTTGTCGCAAATTCAAGCTGATATTAAAGACATTAAATCCGGTATCAGCGAGATTTTGCGTCGTTTACCAGTTGGTGGCAGTAGTGTCAAGCCTAGTACTTTACCGGCTCAAGGAGTAGTGGTGGTACCGGCCACCAGTTCCACTCCTCAAAGTCTAAAGGATAAAGTGGCGGAAATGTTTTCCGACAAAGTTAATGTAAATGTTGATCCATCAGGTAAGGCCGGAGTGGTTACGCCGATTTTCCGTGATCATACTGGTGAGGATTATATCTTTGTCTTAACCCCGGTAAAACAATGAAATGGTTATTTTTAGGATTGATCGGAATCAGTTTTGGTTTATTTGATCTGGTCGAGGCGGCACCACCAGCCGTCATTTCAATTACTCCCGCTAAACAAGAAGTGATAATTAATCCGGGTGAAACTAAATGGATTAATCTGACAGTGATTAATAGTTTAACTCAGTCAGTGGATTTTAGATTAGCTGTAGAAGATCTGGTGGTTGAGCAAAATTCTTTGATCGAGAATGTAACCGTGCCTACTACCACTTTGACTCTCAATCCTGATCAAACGATTGCTGTACCAATTAAAGTCAGTGTGCCGACCGGTGCTTATCCAGGCACGCGTCATGGTCAAATCGCCATAGTGATTAAAGGCACAGAAGCAGTCGGTAATAAAGCGACGATCACTACCCAATTAAATTCCTTGCTATTTATTAAGATCCCGGGTCAAGTTAAAGAGTCTGGGCGAGTGACTAGATTTGGTTTGTTAAACGGTTTAATTAATATTCCCACTCAAAATATTGGTTTCTATATCGCCTTTACTAATGATGGCAATGCTTATTTGAATCCCTATGGTTTAATTAAAATTACTAATTGGCGCGGACAGGAATTGGGACACGCGGTGATTGACCCCTGGTATGTGTTGCCGAATAGTACTCGGATTCGGGATATTAATGATTTAATTTTGCCGACCGGGTTATATCAAGCGAGTCTAGAACTTAATCGTGGTTACGGTGATCTGATTGATGTTAAACGAATTTGGTTTTTAGTTTGTCCGTGGTGGTGGCGTTATATTTTATTTGGCTTGAGCGGTTTAATAGTGCTTATTTTTGGTTATCGTATAATTAAAGTATGATCCGGTATCTTTTGGCGATTATTTGCTTGTTTAGTCTGACTTCTTCAATGGCCTTAGCTTATGTGGCGGCCAGTTCTAATTATCGGTTACAAAGTGACAGTATTAATTTTGCTGGAGTGCGTTCAAATTCGGCTAACTTTGTAATGGAGGACACCGTCGGGGAACTTGGTACTGGCACTTCTACCAGTGCTAGCTATAATCTCCATGCTGGTTACCAAGCGATGCAAGGCGGAACTTTGTCGATCACAGCACCGGCGGATGTTACCTTGAGTGGGACGATCACTGACACTGACGGTGGCCAAGCTAACGGTAGTGCCACTTGGACAGTATCAACTGATAATGCCGCTGGTTATACCTTAGCAATCAAAGCGGGGGCCAGCCCGGCCTTTACCTCTAGTGGTAATAATTTCGCCAATTATGGGCCGACCGGTGTTGATCCTGATTTTACTTGGACCGTAGCGGCCACGGCTAAAGAATTTGGTTTTACTCCGGAGGGGACTGATATTGTGGCCGCTTTTAAAGATAATGGAACCAGTTGCAATGCTGGTAGCAGTGACACTGCTAGTAGTTGTTGGACCGCTTTAACCACTACTGATCAAACAATTAGTCGAAAAACATCAGCGACCAGTGGTACTGACACCTTAGTTCGCTTTAGAGCCGAGGCGGGAGCTAGTGCCACGCCGGCCACCGGTGTTTACTCGGCCGCTATTACCGTCACCGCTACGGCTCTCTAAAAATTATGCGATGCCACTTTTTTAATTTTTACTTATTAGCTAGTTTGGTGTTATTCTTCAATATTTTTAATATCAGTGCTTATGCCCAGACCGCCTCCGATGCGATAAATGTTAGTGGGACCGTGACTAGTGGAGGGGGGTGTACTGAAGATTGTGGTGGAGGGGGAGGATCGACACCCGGTTGTATCGATCCAACGGCTCTAAATTATGATGCCAATGCTGATGAAGATGATGGTAGTTGTATTTATGCTACTACCATTCCAAACGTTACCAATTTTCAGGCAGTTTATAACAGCGATAGTCAAAACATTGATTTAACTTGGCATAATCCCAGTTTTACCGATTTTACCGCCGTACGTATTGTCCGCTCTACCGACTCATTTATTACCGCTCCAGATCAAGGTACTTTAATTTACGATGGCACAAGCGAGGCAGTGATCGACATTTTAGTTGACCCTGGTATCACTTATTATTACACCGCTTTTGTTCGTTCGAACACTGATGCTTATTCCTCGGGTGCGGTCGCCCAAGCGACTGTCCCCCTAACCAATCCTGATGAGCCATGTATTGGTGATGATTGTGAAGAACCACCAGAAGAATGTGTCAGCGATGATTGCCCGCCAATTACTGAGTCACCAATTGATCCATTTGCTGATTTACCAAGTGCTGGTCGTAGCGACTTTGAGATTGAGGGGTTTGTCTTTTATCAATCGGGACAACCACCACAATATCTTAAAGCTGGAGAGACGATTTTATTGCGAGCGGATAAGGAGACTACCATTTACTTATCCTACGAGCAAGTGCCGGAAGTGTTAAAAACGATTGGGGTCACTATTTCTAATCCGTTAAATCCTAAAAGTAGTTTTTCTTTTTTACTTAAATTGACCGCTGATGGTAAAGGCTATTCGGCGACAATTGCTCCACTAGGTGCCGGGGGTAAATATCCGGTCGCTATTTACATTATCAATTATAACAATCAAAGTCTAAAACGGATCACTGGTCACTTACAAGTTGAGGGAGCTGTCGCCTTAATACCGGTTACCATCGTGGAACAAGTGGTAGCTCCTTTAGTGGTCGGCGCTGGTTTACTGGTTGGTTCGGCCCAAATTTTAGTGCCCCTCAGTGCGATTGGTTCTTGGTACGATCTATATTTGATTATTTTGCGCGCCTTGGGAGCTCTATCTGGTTATTTAGGCTTCAGAAAAAAGCATAAACCATGGGGTACTGTCTATGATGCGGTGACTAAACAACCAATTGACCCGGCCTATGTCACCATCGAACAGGAGGGTAAAGAAATGTCGAGTGCTATTACCGATATTGATGGACGCTATGGCTTTTTTCTTCCACCTGGTACCTATACTCTTAAGGCCGGAAAGACCCATTACCAATTTCCTTCGACTACTTTGGCTGGACGTAGTGCTGATGAGCTTTATGGCAACTTATATTTTGGAGAATCTTTCGTTACTGGTCCTGATGAAGTGATTGACCGCAATGTACCACTTGATCCGATTGGTTTTGACTGGAACGAGTTTACTAAAAGTCAGTCTACCACTCTAGTGGCTAATGCTAAAAAAGAATTAATTAGAGCGCGAATCCAAAAGAGTATTTATGCTATTGGCTTATTAACGGCAGTAGGTAGTGCCACTTACGCGCCAAGTTGGCTCTCCTTTGGCCTATTAGCGGCTTACGTTTTATTGGCAGTGTTGGAACGTCTGTGGGGGATTAAACGACATGTTCGCGCTATTACTTGGCGTGAGACTAAATTACCAATTCCGTTTGCGATTATTCGACTCTCGATCCCGGATTTAAATCAAGAAGTAAAACATGTGGTGGCTGATGGTCTTGGCCGTTTTTATGTTCTCGTTCGTCCCGGTGTCTACTCGCTTTCGATTGAAGAAAAACGATCCGATGGTTCTTACAAAAAAGTGTACCAATCGCCACCCACCACTCTCTCTCGTGGCACTTGGGACAGCGATATCACTGTTGACCATAATATTTTGCCACCCGAGCCAGTGGTTCCCACCTCAGTTCCCAATTTGACACAATAGAGGCGGGTTTGTTGTTTTTATTACACCACATCCTTTACCACATAGGACGGTCCTCTGTGGTTGTAATTCAATATTTCATCCTTATATTAGACGGTCGTCAAAAATAAGGATATTTAGAAAAATGATATGACGTGATTTATGTCATGACATATTAAGTGGCTTTTCTTTTTCTCCAATTTTAGTCAAGTTGCTCCGAGGGCGAGAATGGGACATAATGACGGGGAAATGTCTATAAACTTTAAACCTAAATTAGGAATTGATTTAGGGACGGCTAATACCTTGGTTTTTTTGCCCGGACAGGGGATTGTGTTAAATGAGCCATCAGTAGTGGCTATTTCTGAAATTGATAACAAGGTTGTTGCGGTTGGTGCAGAGGCTAAAGAGATGGTTGGCAAGACGCCCGACAATATTGTGGCTTATCGGCCAATGAAAGATGGTGTCATTGCTGATTACCGTGTTACTGAGGTGATGCTTAAATATTATATCAGCAAAGCACTAGGTCGGTGGAACATCTTTAAACCCGATGTTTTAGTTTCGGTGCCAGCTGGTGTGACCTCGACCGAGCGGCGAGCGGTTATTGAGGCTACAGTCAAAGCTGGCGCCAAAAATGCCTATGTAGTTAAAGAACCGATTTTGGCCGCCATCGGTGCCGGTATTCCTATTTACGAGGCTCATGGTCATATGATTGTAGACATTGGTGGTGGTACTACCGATGTCGCTGTTATCTCTTTAGGTGGTATTGTTGCCTCTACCTCTGTCAAATATGCTGGTAATAAAATTGATCAAGCAATTGCTGATTACATCAAAAAGACGTTTAATTTGGCGATTGGTGACAAGACAGCTGAGGAAGTAAAAATTGCTATTGGCAGTGCTGTACCAGTGGAAGAAGAGCTGATTTACACCATTAAGGGTCGAGATTTTATGACTGGTTTACCGCGTTCGGTGGAAGTTAAAACCAATGAGATTTGTCGTGCGATCGACAATGAACTACGAGAAATGATTAAAGCGATTAAAACCGTTTTTCATGACACGCCACCAGAGCTCTCCTCCGACATTATTGATCGAGGTATCACCATGACCGGCGGCTCGTCGCAATTACGTCACTTACCAGAGTTAGTGTATCGGCGCACGGGGGTTAAAGCGATACTCGCTGATGATCCGCTTTATTGCGTGGTTAAAGGTACTGGAGTGGCCCTTGAGCATTTAGATACTTACAAAAAAAGTATTATCTCAAAATAATGGACGTTTCATCAAAGTTAATTGGAAATAATGGCAGTTTATATTCCGCTTACATCTTAAAAGGAGATCGGGTTTTAGTGCGTGAGGTTTTAGATCAATTTATCAGCCAGCAGTTATTAGCCGGTGCCTCTTTAGTCAGTTATCCTGATTTTTACTTGCGCGAGTATGACAGTCTAGGGATTGAGGAGGCTCGCGAGTTGACGGTGTTGCAGTCACGCCGAGCCTATGCCGATGGTAAAAAATTTTTTGTAATTAGTTGTCTAACACTTACTCGTGAAGCGCAAAACGTATTACTCAAAACCCTCGAGGAACCTACTACTGATACTCATTTCTTTTTTATTATCGAGGGTAATGCTTCATTATTGCCTACTTTACTCTCGCGAGTGCGCGTAGTGGACACTGGTCTTTGGGTTAATCCATTGGCTCATGTTTTACTTAAATCAGTCACTGATTTTCTGATCTCGCCAGTGAGTAAACGTTTAGTAATTATCGAGAATTTGCTCGCTGAGGATGAAGGCGCTGAGCGCAAGGCTAAATTAGGAGTTTGGTTAGCGTTACTAGAGCGGGAATTTGCTCAAAATTTAACCAATCATGGTAGCGAAGTGATTGCTGAAGCTAGGCACTGGCTCTCAATTCCGGGTAGTATCCCTAAATTATTATTAGAAGAACTTGCGCTCGTATTACCAGTATCTTACAATCAGAGTAAATAGTTAAAATAGTCATGAATTATTCTTTTTCTCCTTTCCAACAACGCGTTGCGTCCGTCTTAGGGTGGTTTACTAACGAATCGGCTTCGTTACGCACTGGTCGAGCCACACCGGGGTTGCTGGACCACGTTATGGTCGAATCTTATGGTATTCTGACACCACTTAAACATATAGCAGTGATTTCAATCGAGGATGCTCGGACCTTACGGATTAATCCTTGGGATCACAGTCAAATTAAAACGATTGAGTCAGCGGTAGCGGCCTCTAATTTGGGTGTTAATGCGGTAGCTGATGGATCGGGATTGCGGCTCAATTTTCCGCCGTTAACTGAAGAGCGACGCAAGATGTTGGTTAAAACCTTAAAAGCTAAATTAGAAGAGGCTAAAATTTCATTACGCCAAGAGCGAGAGAAGATACTCTCTGATTTATCAACCAGACGTAAGGCGGGTGAGTTAAGTGAGGATGATGAGCGACGTTATAAAACCGAGTTACAAAAGTTGGTTGACGATGGTAATAGTAAATTGGAAGTTAGTGCTGACAAGCGTGAAATTGAGATATTAAACGAATGACCGTCATTATTTTTTTGATTATTTTGGCGGTACTTGTCTTTTTCCACGAGCTGGGTCACTTTGTGGTAGCTAAGTGGTCGGGTATTAGAGTGGATGAGTTTGGACTAGGCTTTCCCCCTAAAGTTTTTGGTATCCGTTATGGGGAAACACTCTACTCGCTTAATTTAATCCCATTTGGCGGTTTTGTTCGTATTTTTGGCGAGACACCGGAGGAGCTAGTGTCGGGGGTAACTTCGACTCCCGACAGTTTGATCGCTAAATCTAAATGGACTCAAGCACTAGTATTAATAGCAGGAGTGACCGCCAATATTATTTTAGCTTGGTTGTTTTTGAGTATCGCTCTAGGGGTCGGTGTGCCGATGAGTGTCGAAGGTGTGCCGGCTAGTGCCATTGTTGAAGACATCCACTTAACTATTTTAACGATAGTGCCAGGTACGCCAGCCGCTAAAGTGGGTCTTAAAACCGGCGATCAAGTCCTCTTACTAACCCGAGCTGGCGAAGAGTTAGTGCCCACTAGTGCTAAACAAGCAATTAATTTTATTAGCACTAGTGGCGATGGTCTGAGTATAAAAGTGGTTACCTCAAAAGGAGAGACAGTTGATTATCGAGTAAAACCCGAAATGGGCTTGATTGCCGGAGCGCCAAATCAACCCGCTCTTGGGGTGATACTGGGACAAGTGGGTACAGTTGCTTTTGCGTGGTGGCAAGCACCTTGGCAAGCGTTTAAGATGACGATCTCTCTAACTAAGTTAACAGTCCAGGGTTTAGGGCATTTGGCGGTACAAGCGGTCCAAGGTCTGGCCACACTTGACTCGGTGACTGGACCGGTCGGTTTGGCTGGTTTAGTCGGTGATGCCCGGACTCTTGGTTTGGCTTACTTACTCTCATTTGTGGCTTTTATTTCCATCAACTTGGCGGTCCTTAATTTAATCCCATTCCCGGCTCTAGATGGAGGACGTCTACTTTTTGTCTTAATTGAGTCCATTAAGGGTTCACCGATTAAACCGCGAATTGCCAATATTTTAAATTTAATCGGTTTTGTTTTACTACTTAGTCTAATGTTTGTAGTTACCTGGCACGACATCAGTCGATTACTTTAACCAATATTTTCTTTTTATTTGGTTCTGCAGTAAGATAGGAGAATATGTTGCAATCACAGCTGTTTACCAAGACGCGGCGGGAGGATCCTAAAGATGAGGTGGCTAAAAATGCCAAGTTATTGATTCGCGGTGGTTTTATTGCTAAGTCATTGGCGGGGGTCTATGTCTTGTTACCATTAGGTTTGCGCGTGTTGGATAAAATCAGTCAAATTATCCGTGAGGAAATGAATAAAATCGGGGGTCAAGAATTACGATTGGCGACACTCCAAGATCCAGCGGTCTGGCAGGCCTCTGGTCGTTGGAGTGATGAGGTGGTGGACAATTGGTTTAAAACTAAATTAAAAAATGACACTGAACTTGGTTTAGGTTTTACTCACGAGGAGCCACTCGCTAAATTGATGATTGATCACATTCAATCTTATCGTGATTTGCCGGTGTATGTTTACCAAATCCAAACCAAATTCCGCAATGAGGTCCGAGCCAAAAGCGGTATTTTACGCGGACGTGAGTTTTTGATGAAGGACTTATACTCCTTTAATGTGGATCAAGCTGGACTGGATACTTTTTATGAAAAAGCTAAAGTGGCCTATCGGCGAGTGTTTGATCGAGTAGGGATTGGGGCTCAAACTTTTTTAACTTTCGCTTCGGGTGGTACTTTTAGTAAATACAGTCACGAATTCCAAGCGATCTGCTCGGCTGGTGAGGATATTATTTATTTGTCGCGGGACAAAGAAATCGCGATTAATGATGAGGTTTATAGACCGGAAGTGTTAGCGGAATTGGGTTTGGACGAAAAAGAGTTATCTAAAGAGACGGCGATTGAAGTGGGCAATATTTTTAAATTGGGTACTAAATACGCCGAGGCTTTGGGGCTTACTTACGTCAATGAAGCTGGCGAACGAGTGTCGGTAGTGATGGGTAGTTATGGTTTGGGGGTAACGCGTTTGTTTGGTACAATTGCCGAATTATGCGGTACGGACACCGGTATTAATTGGCCGGACAATGTAGCTCCATTTGCTATTCATTTAATTATGCTCGGTAATGATGAGGTAGTGACAACTAAAGCCAAGACTATTTATGAAGAATTGTCAGCTAAAAATATTGAAGTATTGTTTGATGATCGCGTAGCAGGTGCGGGAGAAAAGTTTGGTGATGCGGATCTGATTGGTATTCCTCATCGTTTAGTAATCAGTGTCAAAACGTTAGCTAATAATTCGGTGGAATGGTTCAATCGTGGTGTCGGTAAAACGGAATTGGTGGCTTTAGATGAAGTGTTAAATCGCGCTGTTAATATATGATTAAACGTTGGTATGAAATGTTTTCCCACGATCTCGGGATCGATTTGGGTACGGCCACTACTTTAATTTACGTTAAGGGGCACGGTATTGTATTAAATGAGCCGTCGATTGTAGCCTTGAATCAAAAAACAAGCAGAGTGGTAGCGGTGGGCGTAGATGCTAACAAGATGATCGGTCGGACACCGGCCCATATTGCCGCCGTTAAACCACTAGCTAATGGTGTTATTTCCAACTTTGAGGTGGCTGAGGAGATGCTTGCTTATTTTATGAAAAAGGCGGTCGCCCAAATCCCAGGGCGAATCTTTTTTCGGCCACGCGTAGTGATCAGTGTACCGTCGGGGATTACTAATGTAGAGCGTCGCGCTGTGCGCGACGCTGCTAGAAATGCCGGCGCCAGACAAGTCCATATTATCGAGAAGCCGATGGCTGCCGCTTTTGGTATCCGTTTGCCGGTGCATGATCCAGTGGGGACAATGTTGGTGGACATCGGTGGTGGTACGGTGGACATTGCTGTGCTTTCGTTAGGCGGAATCGTAAAATCACGCAATTTACATGTGGCTGGCGATCGGCTTAATCAAGATATTATCTCTTATATCCGAGATGAATTTAAAATTTTACTGGGTGAACGTACAGCTGAGGATGTTAAGATGGCTATTGGCTCGGTGATTAAAGGCAAAGAACCACATGAAGCCTCAATCCGAGGTCGTGACTTAGTTACTGGTTTGCCGCGGGAGGTGATTGTGACTGACGGCGACATCCGCGAGGCTATGTCTTCGTCAATTACCTTGTTGGTCGAAGCGATTAAAGAGGTGCTGGAGACTACTCCGCCGGAAGTGATTGCTGATATTATGCATCGGGGCTTGATTTTAGTCGGTGGCGGTGCGATGATTGACGGTTTGCCGGCACTGCTCGAAAAGGAGTTACAAATTCCAATTATTTTAGTTGATGAACCAACTACGGCGGTGGTCCGTGGTACGGGAGTTATTCTTGAGGACATTGCCGCATATCGTGATATTCTACTGGATGATGAAGATGAATTACCAACGCGATAGTTTAGCTAAATTTTTTCTTAAACAGCGAGTGCGACAAATGGCCGTTGTTTTGAGTTTATTTGTTTTAATAATGATTTTGGGTTGGGCTGGTTTACGTTTGTTTGGCGTAATATCATGGTGGTCGCGGCCTTTATGGTTGGCCGGGGCGGTCGCCGATACTAGTCTAAATGTTCTAGCTGAGACCGGTAAAACTCGCCGTACTTTAGTCAGTGAGAACCGGACCTTAATTACCGAGAATGAAAAATTAAAAGTTCAAGCGATAGTTCACCAAACCGAGCAAATCAAATGGCAAGCTCTAGAATCGGCTTGGGGCCGTGGTGGGGTTTACCTTCAAGGGATTCCCGCTTTGGTAATTAGTCAGCCTAATCGCTCACCCTATGATACTTTAATTGTTGATGTTGGATCTAAAAATAGTAGTCGGCCGATCAGTACCGGGATGATGGTGGCTAGTGACGGGGTCTTACTTGGTCGAGTAACTGCTGTCGGCTCCGACACTAGCCAAGTACGTCTATTTTCGGCTCCGGGCGAACAATTAAATGTTTTGGTTGGTCAGCGGCGAGTGCCCGCACAAGCGATTGGTCGTGGGGGCGGTAGCTTTGCTATTTCTTTACCACGAGCAGTTGGAGTGATTGTTGGTGATACCATTGTAGTACCCACTACTACACCGTCATTGGTGGGAGTGGTTGGAGTAATCGATAATAATCCTAATAATCCTTTTCAAACTATTTTGTTTCGTTCGCCGTTAAATATTTTTGAATTACCTGCGGTGATTATTTATGATTTGGCGTCATAGTATTACTATTATTATTTTTTTGTCATTCATCTTTTTGCCGTGGTGGCTATCAGCCTCATTACTTGGGGCGGCCATGGTTACTTTGTCTCATTATTATGAATCAGCGGGATTGGTCTTGATCTTTGAATGGTGGTATCACACGGTACCGGCCGGCGAAACACTTACTTGGCCGTGGCCAGCCATTGCTACTTTAGCGTTGGTGGTTATAATCAATAAATTGTATGAGCATATTCGATTCTTGGCGGCGTCGTAAACGCCACTATGAGCCGCTGGATCCGGACGAAGTGATGCTCGATTCCAGTAATTTACCTTCATTTAATAATCAACAATTTGAAGGACGGATTGAACAAGCTATTCCTAAGACGACTTTATATCTGTTGTTTGGTTTGTTCATACTGATCGGAGGGTTATTTATCGGCCAATTAGGTTATCTCCAAATTATTAAAGGAGTGGCTTATGCCGAGCGGAGTAAAAATAATCACTTGCGCCACACCGACATTTACCCTGAGCGGGGAATTATTTATGATCGTAATAATGTCGAGTTGGCTTGGAATGATAATGGCCGCCAATATATCCCGCAAGGTGGTTTTGCCCACGTGTTGGGTTATTTAGGTTATTCCTCGCAAGAGCAAATTGATAGTGGTACATACTCACCTAAAGAGTATTTAGGTAAAGTGGGAGTGGAGGCGGTTTTTAATGATAAGCTCCACGGAGTTAAAGGGATTAGAATTGAGGAGGTAGATGCTACGGGCAAAATCGCTTCTGACCACTTACTCCAATTACCAGAGAGTGGTAAAAGCGTGACTCTCTCCATTGATGCCCGAGTCCAGGCCGAGCTCTATCGCCAAGTGTCCGCTTTGGCCACTGATCGCGGTTTTACCGGTGGCTCGGCGATGATTATGGATGTTCACACTGGTGAGTTATTGGCTTTAGTGAGTTATCCAGAATATAATCCAACACTGGTAACCAAAGGTGAGGATCGATCAACAATTAATGCTTATTTTAAAGACAAATCCAATCCTTTTTTAAATCGAGCTATTTCCGGTTTATATACTCCCGGTTCAGTGGTTAAACCGATAGTGGCTATTGGCGCTTTAGCCGAGCATATTATTACACCAGAAAAAACTATCTTTAGTAATGGTGAATTAGTGGTACCTAATCCCTATAATCCTAAATTAAATACCGTGTTTAAGGATTGGAAGGCGCACGGTGCGGTAGATATGAGACGTGCTTTAGCGGTTTCGTCTAACGTCTATTTTTACGAGATCGGTGGTGGTTTTCCCGGTCAAGTAGGATTAGGGATTCGGCGGTTGGATAAATATTTCAGATTGTTTGGTTTAGGTCAGTCAACGGATCTTAGTCTAGCTAATGAGCCGGCGGGATCAATACCGACACCAGAGTGGAAGGCCGAGAATTTTGATGGTGAGGTGTGGCGGACTGGTGATACTTATCACACCACTATTGGTCAATATGGTATGCAAGTGACGCCACTTCAAATGGCCCGAGTGGTGGTCGCAGTGGCTAATGGGGGTAGGGTGTTGCAACCCAAGATTGAACGATTGATCGACAAGAATGTTAAACCACTTAGTGTTATCGAGGCACCAATTGGCGCTTGGCAAGTAGTGCGGGAGGGGATGCGTTTGGCGGTTAAAGAAGGTACGGCTAAAGGTTTAGATATTGGCTCGGTAGCGGTAGCGGCTAAGTCCGGTACCGCCGAGCTCGGTGTGAGTAAAGAACGAGTCAACTCTTGGATTACCGGTTTTTTCCCTTATGAGTCACCGCGCTATGTTTTTGTAGTGGTGATGGAAGAAGGTCCGCGGGAAAACTTAATTGGTGGGGTCTTTATTATGCGTGGTCTCCTCGACTGGATGGCTATTTATACTCCGGAATATCTAAAGGCGGAGTAGGTTATACTAGATTAGCACTCTAATTGCATCACTTCACTTCTTCAGAAAGAGCTGCTTAGGACTTTTGAATTTCAATCGTTTTCGTTCTCGATCGTTGAGTCGCCTGACGACATCCGCCAATTCTTTTGGAGTAATCACATTG
>JACPIA010000010.1 GCA_016188295.1 Candidatus Vogelbacteria bacterium | reverse complement strand
GTACGCCTTGCGGATGAGTGCTACCTTTCATGAAAAAATCAAATAAGTCGGTGCGATGTGTTAGCGAGTCCGCCAGTTGGCGGAAAGACTCGGAATAAAATTCAAAGAGTGGCTGGTGCTCCTCTTGGTGATTCGGAAGGCGTAAAAATAGCTTATTTTAGGCTCTAAAACAAGATTTTTTTAGTTAATTCAATTAGGTCGTAAAGATCAGTATTCTTGTCGGCTTCGATAGAAACCGCTAACTCATCAAGCGACATCCGGTCTTTTATCTTTAACTCATAGACTTGGGTATACACTTCCAGCCACAAGGTTGCTAAGCGCTTATTACCGTCAGTTACTGGATGATCTTTAATGATGTAACAAAAATAAGCTGCTGCTCGATCTTGATGAGAGGAAAACCTTTGGATCCCAAAATGAGTAGCATTAACTGTTTTTACAATTGAATCAATTTTGTCTATATTTTCATCAGACAACAAAAAAAGAGACTTGGCCTGTTTCTTGCAAGTCTAAATACGCCTCACAAAGCAGAGTTGAGATCGCGTGGAGTGATTTCTTTTTCTCCTCGGTCATATTGCTTAAGTGATTCTATTTCCGTTGTCCGGTTTTTGTGTGCATCTTTAATAAAAGTCTTGGTTACCTTTTCCTTCAAGACTCGGGAATCGCCTTTTGATTTAAATAGGGAAAGAATATTCATATTGTTTTTACTATACCAAAAAACCCTAGCTAAAGCTAGAGTTTTTTGCGATCTAGTTAGATCAAATTGAGTTAGCGAGAAATGTCTTTGTGGAGTTTGTCGAGGTAACGTGCCGCGGCGTCGCGGCCACCTAAACCAAAAGCTAAACCGCCAGCCAAAGCCAACATCGCCACGATACCGGTAAAGAGCGTGTAGAAGAGTTGCCCGGCAATGCCCAGTTGGCTCATTGCCGCAATCAAGGCAAAGATCCAGACCGCCCACTTAGTTACGCCACCAAAGAGCTCAGCTTGAGAGATTTCTCCAGCACGAGCTGAACCAGTCACTAATTTTTGTAAAAACTCGGCTAAAACCGCAGCCACCAAAAGGATCAATGCCGCCACAATCACATTAGGAATGTAGCCTAAAACTACCTGTTGGAGAAAAATGTTGACTTGGGAAAGGCCCAAGACATCAATAGCGGCCACCAAGAAAGTAACAATAATAAACCACTTAACTAATTCACCAATAAAGCGACCAGAGTCCAGGCGCCAACCGGCGCGAGTCATTAAATCATTTACACCCAAACTCTCAAGAGCGCGATCCAGTTTAAGTGCACGAACCACTTGCGATACCCATTTACCGACAATAGTCCCAAAAGCCCAACCGACAATTAAAATCACTATTGATACCACAATGAGCGGTATGTACATCACCACTCCGGTCCATAAATTTTGGAAAGAAGCGGTTAATACTTGGCTCCAAGTCTGCAATAACATATATGCTTATTTTTACTTAAATTACTAAAACACTCGACCTTAACTTTCTGGTAATGTCCAGCTTTAATAATAGCATAGTTAAGCCCCGGGTAGTTTATCGATGAGGATTAAGTGTGGATAATCAAAAATATCCCTAACAAAGCGGTCACTTGAATGGAGACGGAAGAGGTAGTCCTCGGTCTCCAATACTGCGTAGTTAAGCTCCCGCCCTAGACTTAATTCCAAATCCGCCACCAACTTCTCAATCACCGCTTTTTTAAGTTTTTCTCCTACCACCAACAAATCGACTCGGCTCTGCTCGTTAACAAAAATACCCGCCACTAATAAGTAGCGCACCTTACCGGCCGCTTTGGCTCGGCGGATAATTTCCCGTCGCCGACTACCAGCCTCGGCGGCTAGTAATACGGTCAATTCGGACAGCAACACAAAACGCGGCACGAGCGTCCAAGCTCGTTTACCGCGTTTTGATTTAATTCGAATCACTCCAGCTTCAACCAAAACCGCCAATTCTTTGCGAACTATCTCGGACTTCAATTTAAATCGATCCGCCAATTGTTCGGCATAAAAGCTCGCATCTGGATGCCACAACAATAGTCGCAATAATTTGACGCGAGCCTCACTGCCAAACAAAATGGCTAGTGTGTCCATAAATTAAATTTACTTGAGAGTAACTTGACCGCCAGCGGCTTCGACCGCCTCCTTAAGTTTAGTAGCTTCATCCTTCTTCATACCCTCTTTCAACATTGAGGGAGCAGCATCCACTAAGTCTTTAGCCTCCTTTAAGCCAAGACCTAAAGCCTCTTTAACCGCTTTAATCACTTGGATCTTTTGCTCACCTGCGGCCGTTAACTCAACGTTAAATGAGTCTTTCTCCTCGGCCTCGGCTCCGCCAGCGGCCACCGGGCCAGCCATCACCGCTTGAGCCGAGACACCAAACTTAACTTCCAACACTTTAACTAATTCATGCAATTCCAAAACAGTCATCGCCTCAATTTGCTCGATTAGTTTTTGGAACTTCTCCGGCACGGCTTTTACTTCAGTTGTCTCTTCCATAATATTATTAATTTAATTATTTAATTATTCTTCGATTCGGCAATTTGATTAAGTGCGATCACTAAACCTTGGAGAGGTGAATTGATCACATTGGCTACTTGCGCGTACAGGGTTTGACGTGAAGGGATGGTCGCTAAGCTAGTCATCAACGAGCGATCCGCAAACGCCCCTTCAAAAATCCCGCCCACAATCGATAACATCTCCTTATACTTTTTTTCAAACGCATACACTCCCTGCGCACCAGCAAGAGAATCGGCCCCATAAGCCAGAGCAATTTCACCTTCTAGCGCAGGCATCGTGCCCTCTAATTTAGCTTGCTCTAAAACGCGCTTAAGCAAAGTTTTTTTAGCGACCAAATAACCAATCCCGGCCATCCGCAATGCTTTTCGTAATTCCGTCGTCGCCGCCATCGACAAACCGTGGAAGTTAACAAAAACAATCGCCGGCATTTCCCGGATCACTTGCTCTAACTTAGCACTAATGGTTTCTTTTTGTTGTCTGGTAATAGCCATAACTAGGCAAATAAAAAACGGCTAACGCCGCGCAAAGTTAAAAAGTCGACCGGCTATATAGGGTTTACGTGCCCCGTGGCGTAATCGCTTTACGGGGTGGACCTATAGTCTTTGCGAGCTAAAGTAACTGTAGCAAATCCGTATTTTTAGTCAAGGTCAGTAGAACAATACCAATAATAATCAAGACCACAAAACCGAGGGCCATTCTAAAAAACGAGTAATTAAAATCGGACATAATTATTTAAGCTTGTGACTATAATCGCCAAAATTAGAGAGATCCCGCGGTAAACCTAAGTCAATAATCCAATCAAGCAAGACTTGTAACTTTTTAACCGCACTAGGCAACTTCCACCAATAAACTGCCCGCCACAGCAACCAAGCTAAGCGTCCCTCAAAAAAGACACCTCCGATCTCACCCAAGGCCCACCACTCTCCGGCCGAGACCAATGTGCCAGTCTGGTAGTAACGAAAAAGTTTTAATGGCCGATGATCATATAAACGTTTAATATTTTTGGCTACTGCTACAGCCTCCTTAGTAGCCACTTGAGCTAAAGCGGGTAAATGATCGTGCGGTGAAGCGAGATCAACCACCAAAGCAATATCACCAACCACGAAAACCTTTTCATAACCCTCTAATTGTAACCAACTATTAACCATCAGCCGACCATCCTCGGCCGTCTTAGGTGGCACCATTGATTCAAAAAGTGGTAAATGTGGCTTAATTCCGGCCGTCCAAGCTACAGTATGGGTTGGCAAAATTTCCCCTTTAGTAGTTTTAATAAAATCTTTGGTCACTTCGGCCACGACAGTGTTAAACCGGACCGACACCTCTTTATGTTTAAGGGCTCGGAGTCCAGCCACTCGCAGTGACGGCGGCAATTTAGACAAAACCTCTGCCCCACGCTCAATTAAAGTAAAAGTCACTAAGTCCACAATCTCCGGCGGATAATAATGGCGAAAGGTATCACGCAAGAAATCTGTCATTTCCGTTACCAACTCAACCCCAGTGGGACCACCACCCACGACCACAAAGTGGAGTAAGGCTTTTTGTTCGTCTAATTTTTTAGTTAATAACGCTTTTTCAAAACACTCTAGACAATGATTTTTAAACAAGAGAGCATCATGCAAACTCTTGAGCGTATAACTGTAAGTCTCGGCGCCAGGGATATTAAAAAAGTCCGCCTCGGCGCCAGAGGCCAAAACTAAATAATCATAAGTGACAGTCCCAACGGTAGTTTTTAGCTCCTGTTTATTTAAATTAACTGATTTCACCGCCGCCACCAATAAACGATCATGGCCAGGGCGGATCATCGGTCTAAGTGAGACCACTGCATTCTCCGGTGAGACATTGCCGGTCGCTACCTCCGGCAATAATGGCGTAAAAGTAAAATAATTGCGCTCGCTGATTAAAGTCAGTTCCACTGTCCCGTCACTGGCAAATAATTTAGTTAATTTACGAAAAGTGTACACTCCACCAAAGCCACCACCAACAATGACAATTTTAGTTTTGACTGGTTTTGACTCTTTGATTTTAGAACTGTTAGTCATGATGTTTAATAACTGATCCGATCGACTAAGCGCCCTAGCTCGTCATACAAACTAATGGTCTCGCGACTGTTAAACCACAAGGCACCAACATTTAAAAAGACCCGCCACTCATCAGTGTAAAAATCCTCATCCTGACCATGGCGCGCCACACAACTAGTGTAATTATAGCGCTCTTTTAGAAAGTTGCGGCAAGTCCGTGACAAGCCCTCGACTCCATCAACATTGGCCGGCTTATCATTTTGTGACTCATTAAATTCCGGCGTATGACAACGTGACATCCGACGGATAAAGTCGTAGCACTTATCCTCGAAGTTAGCGACTTCCGGTTCACTCTCCGGATCAGGACACTGTAATTTAATCGACGGGTAAAATTTGTACTCGGGTAACGCCTCTAAATAACCGGAGCATTTATTGACCTTAAAATTAGTTTGGATTTTAATTGGTCGTGATCTTAAAATACCACCACTTAAGACTACGGCTCGCTCTTTAGGGGCTAAAGTAATCGATTGTTGTACCCCCAGACCACTCGGCAATAACAGTAGCGCGCCAGTTTGGATCGGGATAATCGCCGACTGTCCTTGGCGGTAACCGTAGTCAGTGGGATAGCGTCTAGCATCACCGGCATTTTTTAAGCGCCAACCGGTAATCGTCACCGCGGTTCCCTCACGAGCGATATTTTTAATAACTATATATTCCTCATTAGAGTAATCCGTGGAGGCGGCGGTACCCCGCTCCAACTCAATGACTCCACGCCACGGCGAATAAGAAGCGCCAGTTACTGGATCATAAGTAGTGGAATTATCCGCCCGGTCGCGATTCCGCCACGAACTTAAAAAAGAATTAGAATTTTTAGTAGCAGTAGTTGAAGTGGCTCGTTGTGTCTTTAAAAAAGGCCCGCCAGTATCTCGCTCCGGCCCACCGGTAGCCACCCACGCAAAAAATAGCACCACCAACACCAAACCCAAAAATCCCAGATCCGACACTCCGCGATTAACGATTTTTTTCATTAATTTTATTTACTTATCTAATTTTAGCATTGTCTGATACTCTAACCAATCATTAAGTTCGTCTACAAAATCTCTGGATTTGATCTCTATCGGCAAATCATCGGTCGCTAAAATCCAGCGCTCTATCCGAGGACTCTTCTCGGATAACTTTAGATAATCCAAATGGCTTGATGGAGAATAAGATTGTAAGAAATTTTTCACCCTATCTTTATTCTGCACTCCTTTCTCCTTCCACTCGGGTTCCACCAATTTAACCGGATTTAAATGGATATAAGATAATACATATCTGAAATAATTATCAGTATCAACATGTATCGACTTAAACGGCCCCTCAAACAACTTACCAGTCCTCTTATTCTTAATATTAAAATACATCGAATAACCTGTGAGGAGTTTCCTCATAAATAAACTGATACCACCCTCAACCTTTTCTTTAACCAGAAGATGAAAATGGTTAGGCATTAGACAGTACGCCCCAATATCTACTAAATTTTCTTCGCGAGGAAAATCAAAAATAGTGTCTTTTTTTAGGGTATAAAGAATAGTTGGTTTGGTTGAATTGGCTAAATACAATAATTTTAAAAATCTTTGATAATCGTTATTGTCAGTAAATATTTTTCTTTTATCAGTACCCCGATTATAAAGGTGATACCATTCCCCTTCGGTAAAAATAGTTTTTCTTTCCATTTTATTTAAATATAACATATGAGGAAACTCCTCATAACAGTAATGGTGGATAAATTTTATTTTGAGGAAACTCCTCATAAAAAGAAACCTAAGGATAAGTAATTGGTGGACAACAAAAAACCACCCTTCGGGGTGGTTTTTTGTTGTCTTTCTTTTGACTCCTTAACTAACCGAAGTCAGTTGAGAAATTAGAAGGGTTAGTTAGCAATTCTACCGTAGGTAGTCTTGAAGACATTCGTTAGGTCTGAAGTAAAGACACTGTCTGCAGTAGCAGAATCAGAGTCCCCAAATCCAATACCCGTGAGAACGGCTCGGAACTGATCAGCATCAGCATTTGCAGGAGCTGCTGCATTACTGATGGTTACTACAAGAGTAAAGGTCTCGGTATCACCCTCTTCAATTAAGAAGGAGTTAGTCTCTTCTTCAGCGGTAGAGGTAAGAGTCTCTGCTACGGAAGTAGAGGCAATACCACCCGAAGTAAGTTGAATGTGATAACCAACACCTTGAGCAGTTGTAGGTACTCCACCAGTTGCACTAGTACTTGAGGAAACATCAGTAGCTACGTTAGGGATATAAATATCCTCACCAAAAGCTGTGATGTCAAATTTAAGTGTCAACTGTGTGTAGTCATTATCATCGCCATCAACCTCAAAGTCTGCATGAGTTCCAGTAACTAGCGCAACTTGAATAGCATTTTCGTACACAGCGCTTGCATCACTAGAAGCAGAACCAGTAATATCAGCAGCAGCTAAGTCCTCACCAGTCTCATCCTCGATGTCAGAATAACCTGAAACCTCAAGAAGAGCATCGGTGGTACTAGCGGCGATGGTATCACCCTCGTCTAAGTCACCGCTGCCACTGGTTGGGTATAAGTCAGCTGTAACAGTAAACTCATAAGTCTCACCAGCTTCAAGGGTAAGATCAAGATCATCAAAGAGGAAAGCCTCATAAGCCCCTACATCTACACCATCGGTATCAACTAATGCATCGGTTAAGTTTGCAGAACCAACTTTCTTACCATCCATTAAGAGAGTAAGGCCACTGATTAAGTCATCAACATTAGAAGCACCAGTAACGACGACTCCTACAGGGAGAGAGTCGACAGTAACATCAGCGCTACCTTCGATCTCAACCTCATAAGAAAGGATTGGTTCATCGTCGGTGTCATCTGAAGAATCGACAGCAATAGTGTGAGCATCATTTATAGCATCATCACCATTAGTAATCTTAAACTCCGTATCAGCAGCAGTAGCAAAGGCCTCAAATGAGAAAGCCCTTACGTCCTCAGTGATGGTCTCAGAGATTGAAGCCCCTGATGCATCACGAAAGCGAACTGTAGTGAAATCTACATCCCACTCATCACCCTGATCGTCACTGTCCATGTTAGAAATACCAGAAACAGCCACTACGATTTCTCCAGTTCCACCAGCACGGATAATAGCTCCGTTATTTAATGAGATAGTCTTAGACCAGTCGTTGTCGTCATTAAATTCATCGGCATCAAGACGAGCAAATTCCTTGCCATCAACTAAGATAGATACCTCAGAAGCATAGTCATCGAAGTCGCTAGTAGCGCCAGTTCCCTCATCGAATACAATTCTTACAGCTGTAATCTCGATATCGGAACCATCATCAACTTCAACTTCAAGGCCAGCTACCTCTACATCCTCCTCATCCTCACCAACTTCCTCGTTGTTGAGACCTGAGACAAGAGCAGTGTCCTCAATCGAACCTGCGCCACCTTGGAGAGTACCAGAAGTGGTTGGGGTTGTTGGAGTAGTGCCAGGAACAGTTGGTACGGTTGGTACCGTCGCCATTGACGACGCGATTTGGCCGCGGGTCAAAGGACCAAAGTAACCAGTAGCTGGAAGACCAACTGAAGCTTGGTACTTAGCCAAAGCGGACTTAGTCAAAGCACCGAAGTAACCCTTAGCAACGCCAGCGGGCATCATCAGAACGCCTTTAGACTCAAGCAAAGTTTGTAATGCGGACACATCATCACCGCGTGACCCGATGGTCAAGTCGCGAGTAAATGAAGTAGCCGCTGCAGGAGCAGTAGCGCCACCAGTTAAGGCAGCAATCTGGGCCTGCAAGGAAGCGATCAAAGCCTGTAGAGCTGAAATGTCAGTAGCAGAAGTAGCTGCTACGGTTTGGGCTGAAGCGGTAGAAACACCACCAACTAAAGCCAAGACGATTGCAAGCGCTACAAACAATGAAGCAAATTTTATTTTTGAACTCATAAAGTTTTGTAACACAATTTATAATTTACTAATAAACTAATTGATAATTCACCTATAGGGGAAACTGGCCAAATTATCGCTCATTCGACAATTAACGATAATCTTTAACGGCCTCAACAAAACTTTATTAACCCTTTACTTCAAGCAAGGTGAGTCGCTCAAAACAAAGGTTAATAAACAAGTAGGAAAGGAGATTTCAGACTTAACTGAAAGCGGAATATTTAATTTTCAAGGTCCGTTCAGACAATCAAAACCGTCAGTCCTCAACTAGGGCTTATTATAACAAGCAATTAAGCCATCTAGCAAATGCCTTGTGGATAACCAGTAAACAGGTGCAATATAGCAAGAAAGGACTTATTTGGCAATGGGTTCAGCCTTAGCTAAAACATATCGACTCCAACGTCGTTCACCTTGCTTTTTAAGGACACCCTGCTCGACTAAAGCCAAGAGCTCCCGTTGGACCGTTTTAGTACTGTAATTAGGCACCGCCTCGGCAATGTCCTTAATCCCCAGCCAATCTTGGCCCCTTAAGACCTCAATGATCTTTTTTTGGCGGTCAGACGATGGCCCAGCCATCCCAACCACTTTTTTGTCCTTTATAATTTTAGGGCTGGAGGTGGGCAAAATTAAGGTATTTGAGTCAAATAAGTTATCAGCCAAAACTTGCTCTTTAGCGTCCTTAAGCAACATTTCATACTCTTGTTTAATGATTGAAACATTCATTTTAGAAAGGACATTGCCCGCTTGAGCCAAGTCTAATAACTCTAAAACAAGCTCAATTTCCCCTAAAATTTGATTTAAAAAAGACAAGTGAAAAACGGTTGATTCATCAGTTTTAATAGCATTTATGGTAGTAGTTAGGTTAATCGCTTGGTCCCGTAATTTAGCCTTTAATGGCTCACTATCAGGGCAAAAAACAGTAATAGCAAAAAGCGCTTGAGCCAATTTTTGGTTCTTTAGTACAAATAGATTTATCTTGTCTTTTATCGTATTGTCCTTTTGTTCCATCATATTGTCTTTAATGTCCTTTATTATACTTTAACAGAAATGTTTTGTCCAATACCCCCTCATGATATAATTTACTTATGTTTAAACTTAAAGCTAAACGTGGCCGGCCACCTAAAAATCATAGTAATAACATCGAGACAAAACCGGGCCTTTTAAGCGCCATCAAAGGCGAAACCAAGCGCGGTGTACTGGCTATTTCAGCCTTAGCCTTAGCAATTTTTTTATTGTTAGCTCATTTTAATAAAGGTGGCAGTATTGGCGGAATAGTGAGTAATTGGACTTCTTGGCTACTAGGTACTGGCTTTTTTTTACTACCAATTATTTTGATTTTATTTGGCTTATCACTACTCCGAACTGAACGACGCAACCTATTGAGACTGCAGATTTTGGGCGGGATATTACTTTTTTTAGCCTCACTCTCGTTGGCCTCTATTAGTAGTCAAATGGGTGGGGCTTTAGGTAATACTATTAGTACTCCACTAATTGAATTATTTGGCTTGGCCGGTACTATTGTCTTTTTAGGGGCCATGATGGTGGTAGCGAGTATGTTTTTATTTGATACTCATTTGACTTTAGACCGTAAACTTTTTGGTTGGAATTTATCTGGCCGTATCGATAAAGAGGTGGAAGACAAAGGAGAGTTAGAGGAGACCGAAGACGAAACGCCGGTCTTAGTGCCACCAATGTCTCCAATTCAAGAAACGCCCAGAGAGACGCCGATCTCCACTGGTCCTAATCTTAATGACAGTAAAGCTTTCTCGTTAAGCTCCTTAATGACCGCCAGTAAGCGTGGTGGCAAAATATTTACCCCACCCCCACTGTCACTATTAGAAAAAGATAGCGGTAAACCGGTGGTCGGCGACATTAAAGCACAAAGCACGATTATTAAACGGACTCTCGCCAACTTTGGCATTACGGTGGAAATGGATGAGATCTCGATCGGCCCTTCCGTCACTCGTTTTGCTTTAAAACCAGCGGAAGGCACTAAGGTGGCTCGCATTTTAAGTTTACAAAATGATTTGGCGCTTGCTTTGGCCGCCCACCCTATCCGTATCGAAGCGCCGATCCCAGGTAAATCGTTAGTAGGGATTGAAATCCCTAATAATGTTAAAACGACAGTCGGCCTGGGCACCTTACTTGGTATGTCTGACTTTACTGGTTCAGCACATCCTCTTCTTTTTTCGCTTGGTAAGAGTATCGACGGTCTGCCTCAATTTGCTAATTTAGCTAAAGCGCCCCACCTGATGATTGCCGGTACTACCGGTTCGGGTAAATCAGTGGCGGTGCATACGATCATTACCTCGCTCCTGTATCGTAATCCGCCGGAACGATTACGCTTTATTATGATTGACCCAAAGCGGGTGGAATTGACAATGTATAACAAAATCCCGCACTTACTAACCCCAGTCATTACCGATGCTAAAAAAGCGATTGCCTCGCTCCGTTGGGCCGCTAAAGAAATGGATCGGCGATACGACTTACTAGAGGGAGCAGCAGTGCGCGATATTCAGTCCTATCATAAAAATATGGTCGAGCCGGCTCTAACTAGTAGTAAAGTCACTAATGAAGAAACAGCGGATGAAATTGAGTTGATGCCCTACATTGTGATCGTGATCGATGAGTTGGCAGATATTATGTCGGCTTACCCCCGCGAACTTGAAGCGGCGATTGTCCGTTTAGCCCAAATGTCTCGAGCGGTGGGCATCCACCTGATTCTATCCACTCAACGACCATCAGTGGAAGTAATTACTGGTTTGATTAAAGCCAATATTCCATCACGGATCGCTTTACAAGTGGCCTCGCAAATTGACTCCCGTACTATTATTGATATGGCCGGAGCCGAAAAATTGTTGGGAGCGGGCGATATGCTCTTTCTCTCCAGTGATATGGGTAAGCCACGGCGCATCCAATCGGCTTTTATTTCTGAAACAGAAGTTAAAAAAGTAGTTCAATTTTTGGCCGAGCGACATCAAAATGATTTACCAAGCGTCATTAATTTAGAACCGGAAGGTGGTGGGAGCAACGCTCTCTTTAGTACCGCTTTAGATGACGATAATGACAGCGACGATTTATATGAAGATGCTCGCGAGGCGGTTATAACGGCCGGTAAAGCTAGTGCGTCCTATCTCCAACGCAAATTAAAAATCGGCTATGCCCGCGCCGCCCGCTTACTGGATATGCTCGAGGAGCGCGGTGTCATTGGCCCTGGTGAAGGGGCTAAAGCTCGTGATGTTTATGGTGCCACCCCTACCGCCACTGTGCCGGAAGAAGAATTGATTTAAATGACCCCTAAACATTTAGTCATTTTCCTCCTTGGTCTCAGTATCGCCTTATTTGCTTATACTCGAGTCCAAGCATTAATAGCCGGGCCAGAAATCATTGTAACTACTCCCAAAGATGGTGAGACTGTTACTGAAACCATAGTTACTCTAACCGGCACAGCTAAGCGCATTGCACTTATTACTCTAAACGGCCGGCAAATCTTTACCAACGAGGCCGGTCATTTCAAGGAAGAGTTGCTGCTCGCCTATGGCTATAATATACTTGAGCTTAAAGCTCAAGATAATTTTGGGCGGATCACTACCCAGACCTTACGCTTAGTCTTAAACTAATTTAAAAAACCCGATGTATCCTAAAAAGAAAAAAAACGAACGTATTGCGGATGGTAGTGGGATTGAAGACACCATCCGCTCCATCCAAAGTAAATTTGGCGATGAGTCGATTATGAAATTGGGTGATCGCCCTAAGGTGGGTGTCGGCGCCATCTCTACTGGCTCTCTGAGTTTAGACCATGCTTTAGGGATTGGTGGCGTACCCCGCGGGCGCGTGATTGAGGTGTTTGGCCCCGAGTCCTCGGGTAAAACTACGCTCGCTCTCCACATTATTGCCGAAGCCCAAAAAGCCGGTGGCGTCTGCGCCTTTATTGACGCCGAGCACGCTTTAGACCCTGAGTACTCCAAAAAATTAGGGGTAAAAATTGATCAGTTATTACTCTCCCAACCAGACTACGGTGAACAAGCTTTAGAAATTGCCGAGAGTTTAATTCGCTCCGGTAAAATTGATGTGGTAGTGGTCGACTCGGTGGCCGCCTTAACCCCTAAAGATGAGATCGAGGGTGATGTCGGTGCCCATCACGTAGGTAAACAGGCTCGCCTAATGAGTCAGGCTTTGCGCAAAATGACGGCGATTGTGGCTCGCAGTAAAACCGTCGTCATTTTTATTAACCAAATTCGAATGCAAATTGGCGTGATGTTTGGTAATCCCGAGACTACCCCGGGCGGTAAAGCACTTAAGTTTTATTCTTCGGTCCGTCTCGATGTGCGCCGGATTGCCCAAATTAAAAAGGGTGAGGAAGTTGTTGGTGGCCGAGTACGAGTCAAGGTGGTTAAAAATAAAGTCGCAGCCCCCTTTAAGCAGGCCGAGTTTGATGTGCTCTACAATGAAGGTATTTCCCCGGAGGGTGAAATTATTGCTTTAGCCGAAAAATACGGTATTATAACCAAGTCCGGAGCAAGCTACAGCTATGGCGAAGTCAAGCTCGGCAAGGGCTATGACGCCACTCGTCAATTTTTAAAAGAAAACACCAAGATTAAAAATGAGATTACCAAGACGGTGCGTCAATCTCTTAACGAGTTAAATTAAATCACTTTATGGCGATGTTGGAATATAACGAGCTTAAGCCTCGTAAATACATTGTGTTTGAAGGCGAGCCGTTTGAGGTGCTGACCTCCCACGTCTTTCGCAAACAAATGCGCAAACCGGTCAATGCCACCAAGTTGCGCAATTTACTGACCGGTAAAGTGGTCGAGCACTCTTTTCATCAAAGTGAAAAAATTTCCGAAGCGGAGCTCGATAGTCGCCAGGTTAAATATTTATATACGAATCGCGGTGATCACTGGTTTTGTGAAGCCAGTGATCCCAGTAAGCGCTTCCAATTAGATCCGGGATCAGTTGAAGGTAAAATTGAATGGATTAAAACTAATAGCATTGTCGACTTACTCTCGTTTGAAGGCCGGATGATTGGCTTGAATATCCCGATCAAAGTCGAACTTAAAGTGACGGAGGCCGCCCCCGCCGTCAAAGGCAATACCGTCCAAGGTGGTAGTAAGGAAGTAAAACTGGAAACCGGCCGCTCGATTAACGTCCCGATGTTTGTGAATGAAGGTGATATTATCCGGGTTAACACCGAAACCGGCGACTATGTCGAACGCGTAACTAATTAGCGATAAAAGGGAGGAGAGCGAGTTGACGAGCTTGTTTGATCGCGCTAGCAAGCTGGCGTTGATGGAGGGAACAGAGACCAGAGCGGCGGCTTTTAATAATCCGACCATAACTGTCAGTAAAAGTTTTAAGCGACTCGACATCTTTGTAGTCGATAGTTTTAGTATTATTGGTACAAAAATAGCATTGCTTCATAAAGTTTTGATTTTAATTAGATAATTTAGAATGGGATGTCGTCGGGATTAATATCTTCTTGCGGATACTCGATAGTATCCAATTCTTTAGCTGGCGCTTGAGACTCAGCCTCGGGAGCCGGTGTTTGATTATAAGTACTAGCTGCCCCATCGCGCTTGGGACCAAATTGGATCCGATCAGCGACAATCTCAGTGCGATATTTTTTGGTCCCATCTTGCGCATCCCAACTCCGAGTTTGCATCCGCCCCTCCACAAACACCCCCGAGCCTTTGCGCAAATATTGAGCCACTAAATCCGCTTGCGGACCAAAAGTAACAATATTATGGTACTGGGTATCTTCTTTTTTAACACCCGAGCGATCCTTCCAGACACTAGTGGTCGCCACCGCAAAGCTGGTCACCGCTTGGCCGGAGGGCAAAGCCCGCCGCTCCGGATCGCGAGTCAAGTTGCCGTAGATCATGGCTTTGTTGATATACATAGTTAGACTAAAAGTTCCTCAATCTCTTTATCAATCGCGGCGGTGTCTTTATCTAAAGTTTTAGGCACACTGACCGACCGTGATTCCCGAGGCGAGACTTCGGGAATGGGGTGGAACAGTTTTTCAATCAATAAAGTGCGGATCACGACTGTGGCATTAGTAATTGTTTGAAGGATTTTAGCCGTCGCCTCGGTTGGAGCGGTAAAGACCACGGCACCCAAGTAAGCCTCTTTAAAGTTGGAACGTTTGTGATCAATCACTTTAGCCACCGGGTAAGCAAGGGCGAGACGTTTAGGAGTAGTCACCGATTCCACCGTGCCCTTACTCGCCTCTATCGTACTAGTAATCACGGTTTTAATCGTATCAGCTAAAGACTCCTCGGTGAGGAGGGGCGACAAGAGGAAGCCGATTTCATAACGACGATGCTCTTCGGCCACTTTTTCTACTTTATTGACTGCCTCCATAAGTACGAGTATCGTACCAAACCCCCCTCCAAAAGTCAAAAATAAAACGAGGTGATGGCTGATACCACTACCCCGTTGACACTTAGCGAGTTAACAACACATGGTTCTCAACCTTTTTCTGCTCTGGACTGTAACAGACATCCCCTTCTAACTGACCCTCCTTTTTAAGATCTAAAACGTATGGCAACCATAATTTATCAGCTACCATCATCTTACTGAAAGGCAGGTCGTCAATGGGAAACCATTCCGGTTTACCCATCTCATCACTCTCCTTAGGTGAGCCTTGCCAGTCAGTGACTACAAACATACAGACCTCGCAGACAAAGACCTTGCCGCCCGGCTTGGGATTATGGAATCTAATCATTCCTCGCTCAATCAATGAGTTTAGGATTAATTTAACCCCACATTCCTGCCTGACTTCTCTAATAATCGCCGCGGTTGGCGTCTCACCCTTTTCAATCTCCCCACCATAACCGTTCAAAAGACCGGCGCCAATTTTTTGCTTTTTAAGCGCCAAAAGTACTTGTCCGTTTTTTACAAAAAAGGCCAGCACCGCTCGCCCTAGTCCTGGTTTAGTTTCCATAGTTAGGGTTCTCCTTCTATCCTAATTATAGCACTATTTATTTTTTAGATTAAGCTTTTATTTGAGTTTTAAGTTATATGACAACAAAAATACGATCGTGGTTTTATCGTCTTCAAAACCAAACATTGAATGTTTGGTTTTGAAGATTAAACACTCTCTTAGTATTTTGGCTAGTTACTTGTGCCACCTCGTTAAAGGTGAGGCCTTTAATTTCGGCGATTCTTTTGGCGACATACTTCACATAGGCCGGCTCACAACGTTTACCGCGATAGGGTACCGGCGCAACGTAGGGCGCATCGGTCTCAATCATAAGTCGGTCTAAGGGGATATTTTTAATCACCTCATCATAATCAGTGGTAAAAGTGATTACCCCCGTAACCGACAAGGTATGCCCCAAAGCTAAAAACTTTTTAGCCACCTCCCAATCACCGGCAAAAAAGTGAGCATGAGCTTTAATGTCTTTATTCTGTTCTAAGATCGCCAGCACCTTTTCATAAGCCTCACGGATATGGAGCATTAGCGGCTTGCCCACTTGTCTCGCGATCTCAATCTGGGCTAAAAATAATTCTTTTTGTTTATGCTTTAACGATTCATCGGCTAATTTAAAATAATCCAAACCACATTCGCCAATCGCCACCGTTTTAGGATGTTTAGTCAACTCAAGCAACTCGACTGAATCATAGGTCTCGCTCGCCTCATGTGGATGAATACCCACCGTGGCCCACAAGTGCTCATACCGCTCAGCTAATGCGACCGCCTCACGACTAGTTTGTAGATTAGTGCCAACAGTAATAGTCGCAATACCCTCTTTTTTTAATTTTTGGATCACCTCCTCCCGATCACTATCAAAGTCCGGAAAGTTGAGATGAGAATGGATATCGATCAATTTCATCAGTCTTTGCGAGGAAAAATAGGCTTCTCTGGCGCTCGATTAGTTTTGATTAAATCTTTAATCATTGTACTAGTCTCGGGCATGATCGGACTTAACATTCGAGCGATGGTATACAAATCAACCACCAATTCGCTGATTAATTTGACACCCTGCTCACGATCAATTTTTACTAGTTTAAACGGCTCGGTGGTTTGGATTTTTTGATCCAACATCGTAATCTCCTGCCAAATTAAATCAGTCGCTTTATTAAACTCAAAATTGTCGAGTAAGTTCCAAAACTCGGCCGAGATAGTATGGTCCGGAGTAGTTGGTATTTGGATTAAATTATCCTGAGCCATCTTCATTACTCGACTGATTAAATTACCTAGACCATTAGCCAGACCAGAGTGGTACGCCTCCTTAAAACGTTCCAACGTAAAATCAGAATCTGCAAACGGATTAATGTGTCGTCCCAAAAAGTAACGCACTGCATCGGTACCATACTCATCGATCAGATCAAACGGATTAACCACATTGCCAATACTTTTACTCATCTTTCTACCTTCACTGGTAATGTGCCCATGATACACCACCTTGTCGGTCAACTTGATTTTGGCCGAGAGAAGCATCACCTGCCACATCAAAGATTGGAAACGTACTTGATCTTTACCGGCTAATTGGACCGTCTCCCCTTCTTGCCAAAACCGGTTAAAATGACGACCCTCTGCCGGCCAACCAAGGGTGGAAATGTAATTAGTCAAAGCGTCAAACCAAACATACATCACTTGACTATCGTCCCCGGGAACCGGTATCCCCCACGGTAAGCGCTCTTTAGGCCGCGAGACACTAAAATCGCCAAAACCATTTTTAACAAAATCAATCGCCTCCAGTCGCCGCGACTCGGGTATGATAACGCTCGCTTGTTTTAAATAAGTTAAAATTTTGCTTTTATATTCATTAGATACTTTAAAAAACCAGTTTTCCTCCTCCACTATCTCCGGTACAGTATTATGATCTGTGCATTTGCCATCAATTAAATCATTTTCTTTAACAAACGCTTCGCAACCAACGCAGTACAATCCCTTAAAACCTCTTTTTTCTATATCTTTGCTACATCGGCGCCATAATTCTTGGGCCGCGACAATATGAGCACTACTAGTTGTCCGCAGAAAAGCATCGGTAGTAACATTAAGTCTTTTTTGCAATTCCAAATAACGCTCAGCAAAACCATTCACATACTCTTGTGGTGGTAAATTAACCGCTTCGGCCGCCCGATACACTTTTAAACCATGCTCGTCAGTACCGGTATTAAAAAATACGTCTCCGTGAAGACGCTTAACTCGAGCAATAATATCGGCCTGGACCAACTCTAATGCAAAACCAATATGTGGCTCGGCGTTAACGTACGGTAAAGTAGTGGTAATGTAAAAAGATTTACTCATTAGCGGTGATATTGTTAGCGGCCAATTTTTGCCGCTCGACATCGCCAGCTAATTCCATCAATACCGTGGCAATGGGTACCGCCAAGATAAAACCTAAAAAGCCGGCTAATTGTCCACCGACAATTAAAGACAAGATCACTAACAGTGGCGGTACACCAACGATTTTTTTAACTACCAGCGGGTAGATTAAATGATTTTCAAACTGTTGGATAATAATGTAAAAACCGATCACCACTAAGCCCATCTGCACACCCTCACCAAAACCAAATAATATTCCCGGTACTGCCGAAAGAATTGGGCCAAAAAAGGGCACCAACTCAAATACCGCCGCTAAAATACCCAAAGTCAGAGCATAACGCACTCCTAAAATAGTTAAGCCGAGATAGACCAACACACCAATAATTAAACCGAGCACCAATTGTCCTTTAAACCAACGACCGATTTTAAATTGGGAACGGCGCCATAAATTGATGATATATTTTTCACTCTTAGCAGGAGTAACAATGCGAAGAAAGTTCTCCACTCCATTTTCTTGCACCGCCAAGTAAAACGAGACCACCAAGACAATAATAAAACTAATAGCACTACCAAAGATAGTAATACCAGTTTGGAAGAGGCCGCCTGAGAACTCAGCAATGCGATCTTGAGCCGAATCAACAATATCTTTAAGAGAAAAACTAGTAGCAAAACCCCCAGTAATCGAGGACAACGGATCCAAGCCACTTTGATTGCCACCTAGAGCAGTGATCTGATCCGGCAAAGTTTGAGACAATTGATTTAAGTCACTAAAGAGCGGTGGGACAAAAATATAAATCGAGACAAAAATTAAAGCAAAAGCTAACAAATAAATACCCACCACCGCTAGCACTCGCGGCATGTGGTACCTAATACACCAACGGGTCATTGGTTCAATAGCTGTGGCAATAACCACCGCAGTTAAAATAATCAATACCAAGTCCCGTAACAAAAAGAGAATACCGGTGATCGCTAAAATAACAATGACCCGGACAAGAGTACCAGTACTGATGCTAATAGAAATGTGGTCGCGTAGATCAGACATGGGTTGATTATACTATATATTAAGTACTCGTTCAAAATCCCGTTTATTGGTAAAAGGTCCAATCAAAGCACAATTTAGATTGTTGGCCACAAAAATTTCGCCAGCCAGGCGTTTTAATTGCCGGGCGGTCACCGCCTCAATCTTTTTAGCATAAGCGAGTGGTGGCTCAATCTTATGTTTAAGCACTTGTTGCATACCGTAAAAATTGGCCACATTATTAGATGATTCTAAGTCTAAATACAGATTACCTAAGATATGATCTTTAACCCGGCGGAGCTCAGCGGCCGACACCGTTTCGCGCTTAAGGCGACGACACTCAGTTAAAATAGTTTTAACGATATCAGGTGCTCGTTTAGTATCGGCACCAACAGATACCTCAAACAAACCATGGTCAGTGTAACTATCATCACAAGCCCAAACGTAGTAAGCCGCACCCAATTCGTCACGGATTTTTTGGGTCAATCGCGAACTCATCCCGCCACCTAAAACGGAGGAGAGCACATCCAATGCATAAGTATCTTTGTGCGACATCGGCCTGGAGCGGAAGGCGATCACTAAATGAGCCTGATCAGACTGCTTGTATTTAATAGCGACGACTGGTTTAGACTGCTTTTCCACCACCGCCTTTTTAGGTAAAGCAGTGCCCGCCGGCATTCCACCAAAGGTTTTTTTAATTAAAGCGATGGCCTCGCGTTGATTAAAGCGCCCAGCAATAACTACTGTAGTCGTTTGGGGTAAATAATGAGCGGCGCGATATTTAATAAAATCGCGCCGCTTAAACCGCTTTACCGCCGCTTTGGAGCCGGTGATCGTCCAACCGGCCGGCTGATTACCGTATAACACCTCCATAATGTAATCCTGAACGCCACGAGCTGGATTATCCTCGTACATATTGATTTCCTCAATAATTACCCCACGCTCTTTATCAATCTCTTTAGCATCAAACAGCGGATGCAAATACATATCGGCAATTAAATCAAAAGCTTGAGCAAAATGTTTAGACTGCACCTTAGCATAATAGCCGGTATACTCTTGAGCGGTAAAGGCATTATATTTAGCTCCCAAACTGTCGAGTTCCATACTAATGTCACTGGCTTTAGGTCGACGAGTAGTACCTTTAAAACACATGTGTTCGAGGAAATGGGAAATACCATTATTGCGCTTGTCCTCGTACTTTGATCCAGCCTCAACTAGCACCAAAGTGGTCACGGCTTGGGTATCCGGTTTAGGCACAAAAATGACCTTGAGACCATTGGCGAGAGTGTGTTTAGAGACTGACATCGGCCTCACCTTATCATACCCCTCGCCCCCCTTCAAATTTGACACAAATCACAATATGTTATTTAAAGAACTCAATGGTGCCATTTTTCTGTCATGGCATTTATTTGACACAATTGGCAATTATTCTTAGTGATGATTATTGTTAATCATTTCAAAAAATTAATGAGATCTTTGATGGCCACACGCTCTTGCTCGCCGGTGTCGCGGTCGCGGACAGTAACGGTATCATTTTCTAAAGTATCAAAATCAATGGTAACACAGTATGGTGTACCAATTTCATCCTGACGACGATAGCGCTTGCCAATATTACCGTTATCGTCCCACTCACACATCATCTCCTCTTTAAGAAAATCAAAAATTTGTCGCGCCTTGGCCACTAACTCTGGTTTGTTTTTAAGTAAGGGAAAAACGGCCGCTTTAATTGGCGCCAATTCTTTAGCTAATTTTAGTACTGTCCTAGTCTCACCACCCAACTCATCCTCTACATAAGCATCGGAGATAAAAGCCAAAAACATCCGTCCTAAGCCAACCGACGTTTCCAAAATCCAAGGGATGTATTTTCCACTGGTATGCGGATCAGTGTAATTGAGATCCGTCCCCGAGTACTTCATATGTTGAGTTAAATCATAATCCGTACGATCGTGAATCCCCTCCAACTCATCAAAACCGTAGGAAGGGAAGTTGTACTCGATATCCCAGGCATCAGAAGCATAAAACACCAAATTGTCATGTTGTTTCCAGCGCAAATTTTCTTCCTTAATACCCATTTTTAAATACCAAGACCAGCGCTCCTGCTTGATTTTTTGATAAGCTTCTTTATTTTCATTTGGGCGGACAAAATACTGCGTATCCGCCTGTTCCATCTCCCGCGTCCGAAAGAGAAAGTTTCGTGGGGAAATCTCGTTACGAAAGGCTTTGCCGATTTGGGCGATACCAAATGGCACTTTTACTCGAGTTGTATCCACCACATTCTTAAAATTAAGATAAATACCCTGACACGCCTCACCTGGTAAATAAGTCGGCTGTTCATTTTTACCGGTAAAGTCACCCATATTGGTTTTAACTAACAGATTAAAAGCCCGAACTGGGGTAAAATCACTCGAGTTACATTTAGGACATTTAATTTTAGTTTTATGCTCGCTAAACAAAGTGTTTAAATCTGCTTCTGACATTTTTTCATCAGCTGTTACGCCAATCTTCCCAAGCTCTTTATCAACCCGGATACGAGTATTACATTTTTTGCATTCCGACAAAGGATCAGAAAAACTACTGAGATGACCTGAAGCTTCCCATACTCGTGGATCTTTAAAAATCGCTGAATCAAGCCCGACATAATCATTTCGCTTTTGGATATACTCTTTCCACCAGGCTCGTTTAAGATTATTAAGCAGTTCCACACCATACGGTCCAAAATCGTACATCCCAGCCATTCCGCCATAAATCTCCGATCCGGGGTAAATAAAGCCACGACGCTTAGCTAGTGAAATTAATTTTTCCATCGTAATTTGATTAGTATCGGCCATAACTATACTACTTAACCACAATTCCCGGGTCATTAGCAAAGGCCGGATCAAATAATAGTTTGGTATTTAAGGCCCTACGCACCAAATTTACCGCTTTGGCCGTAAAACTATCAGTACCCGTCAATTCACTCTGCTCTAGTAATGTTACCAGCTCACCCACCTGATTAGCACTCGGCGTAAAACCGATCTGGAAGGAGACTTCGCGACTGGCGCCTCCAACACCTGTTCCCCGAGCCAAAGTGCCCACTGACCAGGTAATTGTCCGCATATCTTCATTAAAAGTGACTTTCTCCGACCCTGGTGAAACTTGGCCACGCCACACCGCTTGACCGGGTAAAACCGCGGTCACCGCCACGTTTTTAAGATCATTAGTAGTATTAAGCAAACTCCACTTGATAGTATACGTCGTCTCGGTGTTTACCTTAGGCGGCATCGGGCCAACATTATTAAAAGCCCCCACCGAGTACAACGCTTTAGCCGAGAATTCCACGGCAGTAGCCACTTTAACCGTTTGCTCTAAAACCGTCCGTACTATATCAGCCCCGCCGCCACTACTAGTCAGACCCGTTGACTCCACCTTCACCTTGATAGTTGGTGCACTTAAATTAGCGCCCGGACCTGAAGCAGTGGCTAACGTTTTAAGATTAAAATTAACAGAACCACTCTCTCCCGGTCGAACTAAAGCTAATTTGTCAGTCGTTACTTTAGTCCAAGTAATCGTGTTATCGAGCGAACGATAGACCCCGCCATTAGTATTAAGACTACTCTGATCAAAAGCATTTCCCGATAGTATCGCCACTAAAGTAACATCACGTAGTGGAGTATTGGTATTATTGATCCAATCTAAACGATAACGTAGAGACTCACCGCCAATAGCATTGTAAACAGCACCAACTGATTCATTAATACTGATTTTCAAACCTAATGATGCCGGCTCAAGAGTGATCGCTTCAAAGTGATCACCGTACGGAATATCTAAAGCGCTGTTGTCGCCAAGCTTAGCTGTACCAACCGAAAAAAGTAATGACTTAACCTCTTGACTTTGGCCAGAAATCGAACCTTGTAAAGTAATGGTCCGCTTTTCGCCAGGTGTCAAATCGCCTAAATCCCAAGACCGATCCGAACCACTAGGGTCGGGATTACTGCTGGCAATTTTAAAATCGGAAGGGAAGTCGCCTAAGACTCTGATCTTTTTAAGTATCGATTGGGAGTTGGAAATAATCTCAACTTTAACCGCAAAATTTTCACCGGGACTGACCATCGAGGGAACATCAACCACTACCGCCACCGGTGAGGAATTGATCCCTAAAGTGTATTGATGCCCTTTTTCAAACAAAGCATTGGAGCCATCTACTTTATATTCAATCGTGATTCCCACTGACTGACTAGTATTTTGCTCACCATAAAAAACGGGATTAACCAATTTAGTCACAGTCTGACCAGAATCCAGTGGACCTAAATCAATTTTGACCCGAGCCGGTGCCGGTTCAGCCCCGCCCGGACCAGATAATCTGGTAGAGTCCGGGTAATCCAAAACTAAAGCCGCTGACTCTAAAGGCACTCGATTGCGATTAGTAACCGCAATTTGCAATGTGGTTTCTTCACCAGACTTAACTGCCGTCGGTCCGCGCACCACCACCTCGATATTACTATTAGAAACGATATTACCGCCACGAAACAATAAAAAACCGCCAATTACCAAGGTGGAAATAAAAAAGATCACCGCTCCAATCAGTAGACGCCAAATCCAATTAGTCTCGCCACCACTAGCTGGCGGATGGGACGTTATTGGTGGCGAATTCCAATTACTGACCCCGTCGGATGGTGGGGTAAAAGTATGCCGCGGTACCACGTTGGGTATATACGATCGCTCGTACAATTTTTTCTCTAAATTTTCCAAACTATCAGGAGCTTCTGGTAGAGCCATATCCAAAATTATATCACGATTTTTTAGTTAATCCCCCGACTTAAACAAGCATTGATCTTGGTTAGCAAAACCTTGGTACTGAGATCAGTCTGCCAATTATTAGGTAAATTTAGATAACCTAGCACTGACAATAAACGAGAGACTAACAAGCATTCCTGTCTCAAGATTTCTTCTTTATTAGTTAATATGCTTTCGGGCAAATTCCAAGCATCAGCAAAAACAGCAAATAATTCCGGTTCGGGCCACTCGCCATGGACATAGTGCCGAACAATAATAGACAGACGCTCTAATAATTGTTGTTTAATCGGAGTGATAATCGTCGCCTCTTCTGCTCTCACACCCACCAAGCGCCACCATTCATGACCACGTACCAGCGATACGGCTAAGGGCCGACCGGTTGACAAAACCATCCGATGCTTTGAATGTTCTTCCCGCACCCCCTGAGCAAGCACTGGCACCATCCCAAAATCGCGCGACAACACCGAGAGTAATAAAGCTGATTCGCCGTAAGAACGACGACCCAAAATAAAACCTTTAGTCTCGTACCGATAATGGGCCATAAATGGTAAAAGTATGAATACCTGTTTTTATTTCTATCCCCTCACTATTCTTTCGATCAGTCGTTAAAATAATTTCATTCGCTCTGATAATTCGTTTAATCTCCGATTCAAATTGTTTAAGTAAAGTTTGCCCCGCCTTGTCCACCTTAACCATTAAACTAATTTGTTGGTTGGGAGTGTAACCTTGGACTTTGCGCCACTCTTGAATTTGGCGGGTAAATTCTCGCATTTCACCCTCGGCTATTAACTCTGAGGTTAAATTAATATCTAAAATTAAAGCGGTTACCGATTCGTCAATCGTAATTTTTTTAACATTAATTTCTTCAGCCATAATTTGTCGTAATTCTGGCTTTAACTCAAAATTAATCGTCAAACTCGCTAGTGGTTGACGGACCTTGATCCCTGCTTTAGAGCGCAAGGCTAAAGCCTGCTCCACCACTTGGCGCACCTTAGTCATATCAGCCAATAATTCTAAATTATAACTCTCGGACTCAATTTCGGCCTTTGGCCAATCGGTTAAATGGACACTGATTGGATCTTTATCTAGTTTTAATTTTTGAAAAATATCTTCGGCCATAAAGGGCATAAAAGGCGCTATGGCTTTAGCTAATTGCTTAAGCACCTTCCGAGTCGTGTTTATTGATGCCCTCCGATCGACGACATCATCGCTTTTGAAGCGATCGCGCGAGCGGCGTATATACCAATTAGAAAGATCATCGATAAAATCACCAATCGGCCGGACTGCTCGTTCCAGTTCATAGACATTCATGGAGTCACCTATTTCCGAGATTGTCTGTTGTAAACGAGATTTTATCCAGATATCCAAAATATTATCGGAATCGCCCTCGATAACTTCCCCCTCTTTATACATCTCGTAGAAAGAAACGACATTATTTAATCTTTGGACGGTTTTTCGATACACTTCTTGGACTTCTTTCTCTGAAAAATTGAGGTCCTCCGATTTCATCAATGGCGATGCTAAAAGATAGTAGCGGAGGGCATCAACACCATATCGATCGAATAAAATCCACGGATCAGAAAAATTACCTTTTGATTTTGACATTTTTTGACCATCTTCTGCGAGAACCGTACCGGTAGTAACCACATTCTTAAAAGGAGCGCGCTTAAAAAGCAGTGTCGATACGACGTGCATGTAGTAAAACCAAGTTCGAGTTTGAGCAATATATTCCGCCACAAAATCAGCTGGAAAATTATTGGCAAACCATTCTTTATTTTCAATCGGATAATGTTGTTGGGCAAATGGCATTGAGCCAGATTCAAACCAACAATCAACCACTTCAGGAATTCGTCTTTTAACCCCACCACACTGACAAGACCAAGTTATTTGATCGATGTACGGCCTATGTAAATCAAATTCATGATGTTTATTATGTGGGTATGGACGCACCAGCACTTCTCTAGCCTCACCTGTTTTAAAGTAAAGTGGAGTCCACTTGTCTTTAAGCAAGAGTTCTTCGGTAGTACGCAAATTAAGATATTGTTCAGCCAAGAATAGAGGTAAACCATGCGAGATGATAAGTATCGTCTCGTTTTCATTAGTATTATTAATTTCCATAATTGTCTCTAACATTCTGGTTGAAATATCAAATATTGTCTCTCCACCTGGTAACGCTTTAAAGTAACGTTCATTCCTATCTTTGAATTGAGCGTTAAATTCCGTCCAAGTCTTACCATTAAAACCCCCGGTTTTAATCTCCCTTAGCTGTTCTTTGGTGATGATGTCCTGATTAGAAAAACCAATTGTATCAGCAACTATTTCAGCTGTTTCTTGGGCCCGTAAAAATGGTGAGGTAAAAATTTTAGTGATTCCTTTATTTTTTAAATTCTGAGCGGTCTTTAAGACTTCAATTCGACCGTTTGGACTTAAAGCATTTTTTTCCGTCGGGTCATCACTGATAACATCCCGGACATTCTCTTCGGTCTCACCATGACGCATTAAAATAAACTGATTACTGCGAGAAGGAGTCTTAGCTAATAGCTCTTTAACTGAAGATAAGATCTCGAGCTCATTACACGATTCGCATTTCCAAAAAGGTAGAGGCGAGGCCCAAAAACGATTACGCGAAATATTCCAGTCTGGAGCGGCCTCCATACTCTTTTTAAATCGACCACTTTTCAAGTGGCTAGGAATCCAATTAATATCCTCATTGAGTGCTAACAATTCTGGTTTAAGATTTTGAATTTTAATAAACCAAGCGGGAACCGCATAGTACAAGAGCGGAGTCTCACAACGAAAACAATGAGGATACGAATGGATAATTTTTTCTTTAGCAAATAACGCCCCTTTACTAGCCAACAGCTTGATAATTTCGATGTCGGTTGACTGATAAAAAGTTGGGTCAATGGTGGTAGGTTTTGGTTTAACGGATAAACCAGCTAAATGGACAATCTCCGGTAAAAATTTTCCGTCCAAACCGACATGCTTAATTAACGGAATATCGTTAGCCAAGGCTAAAACAGCATCTTCTTCACCAAAAGCTGGAGCTTCGTGAGCAATACCCGTACCTTTATCCAAGGTAACAAAATCGGCCGACCAAACTTTCCAAATATTTTTATTAGTGGCGATTGGAAAATTTTTATAATAGTCAAATACCGGAATATATCGTTTACCGATCAAACTCTGGCCCGATATTTCACCAATTATTTCATAGTTATCTTTTAGAATTTTTGGTACTAATTCTTTAGCCACAATCAATATATCAGAATCTTTTTTAGCTTTAACGTAAATAAGATCTTTGTTGACCGCGATAGCGGTATTGCCAGGTAAAGTCCAAGGAGTGGTAGTCCACGCTAATAAGTAAGTACCCCGTTCATCGACTAATTCAAACTTTACATAAACCGAGAGGTCGGCAATATCCTGATAACTATTATCCATCGCTATTTCTGAATTAGCGATCGGAGTCTCACAATGAGGGCAATATGGTAAAACTTTAACACTTTCATACAGTAGACCCTTTTTATGGACCTCACCCAATGCCCACCAAACGGATTCCATATAACTATTGCTCATCGTTTTGTAAGAATCATCAAAGTCAACCCAGCGGGCAATCCGTTCAATAGTTCTTTTCCACTCATGGACATAACCCAATACTTTACTACGAGCATGTTCATTAAAAACATCGATCCCCAGTTCCTCTATTTGTTTTTTCCCAGCCATTTTTAAGTCTTGCTCCACCAAATTTTCAATCGGCAAACCATGACAATCCCAGCCCCAACGACGCTCTACTCGATGACCCTTCATCGTTTGATAACGCGGAATAACATCTTTAATCGTACTCGCTAAAATATGGCCATAGTGAGGCAAACCAGTGGCAAACGGTGGCCCATCGTAAAAAACATAGTCACCCTGTGGTGCCTCTTTATTAATGCTTTGTTTAAAAATTTGCTCCTTAGTCCAAAAAGCTAGAATTTCTTCTTCTCGTTTAGCGACTTCACTTTTGTCCTTATTTTCGGCCATAGATAATAACCCAGCATATCACACCGCCTGCTCCTCGAGCTACATCCGCTCGGGTGTGGCCAACCCTAACAGCTTGAGACCATTTTTGAGCGTCTGACCGACGGCCGCAGACAAAGCCAAGCGATACCCTCCCGCCTCGCCACCGACAATTTTATGACTAGCATAATAAGCATTAAAAGCACTAGCAAGCTCGGTTAAGTAAGTAGTCAGATGGTGCGGTGCCAAATTCTCTCCCGCTTTATAAACTATCTCCGGATAACGAGTTAACAATTTCTCCACCAATCCAGGCACCTCAACTTTAGCCGCATCGATCATCAAGCCTTCTGTCGTGGCTTTAGCCAACACCGACTGAGTACGAGCGTAAGTATATTGGAGATAGGGCCCCGAGTTCCCCTCAAAGGAAATCGATTTCTCTAAATCAAAAATAATATCTTTAGTAATATCTTGTTTTAAAATGGAGTATTTAATGGCCCCAATCGCTACCTGCTCTAAAGTGGCGTCATCTAAATTACTCTCCTTTTTAGCCTCTTTAACTTTAGTGGCGATTTTTTGCTTCACTTCCTCAATTAGAGATTCGGCCGTGATCACCTCACCAGTGCGCGACGACATTTTACCTGTGGGCAAACGCAACATCCCATGCGGCACGTGACGAGTCTTACCAGCCAACTCCGGGTAAATTTGTTTGAGCGCCGCCAATAATACTTTAAAATATTCCGTAATCTCATTGGCCGTCACCACGATCGAATAATCATAAGGATAAGTGTCATGTTTTATTTTAGCTAAGCCTAGTTCCTTGGCCTCATAAGTGGGCAAACCTTCGGAATTAATAAACACCCTAGTATGCAAGCCATCTTTCTCTCCCGCGTACACCACCGCGCCATCACTGTTAGTAAAGACGGTATCAATATTTTGCTCGACTAATTCTTTACCAAATCCGGCCACCTCGCTCTCAAAAAAATTAAAATCAAATTTAGTCCCTAATTTCTGATAAATAGTTTCAAATTGTTCTAAACTTTCAGCCCGCCCGCCATCGTATAATTTATTTATTTCTTCATCATTACGATTATAGATTTTTTTATTGAACTCAATAATTTGAGCTTTAGCCGTCTCATTCTCGTCATAAGCCTTAGAGCCAAAAGCGTAAGCGGTCATTAAATTTTGACCGGCCTTAAGACCATACAGCGCTTTAGCCACGTGCATACCGACATCACCTTGATAACAAGCGCGTTTAACCTCGGCCCCGCTGGCCTCGGCAATACGACTAATCGCCTCACCAATACTATTAGACATCAGATGTCCAATATGGAAAGCTTTAAATGGATTAGGGTCGGTATACTCCACCATCACCTTATAACCCTCAACATCCTTGTTTTGGCCATAACTATCACCTTGAGCTAAAATAATTTTCAGTCGATCAGTAAAAAATCGATCATTCAAAAAAAAGTTTAAAAACCCCGGCCCCGCCACCTCAATTTTTTTAATTAGAGAATTACTTGCGAAATTAGTTTTAATCTTCTCGGCCACGTCTTTAGGGGCTTGACCAACCTGTTTTGCCAACATCAGAGCGACGTTACTGGCATAATCACCATTAACTAAATCATCAGGATGTTCTAATTTAACTTCCACATCGCTAAAACCCGCCTGCTCGCAGGCCTTGGTAATTAATTGTTTTAATTCTACCGTAATCATAGAGCTGTTAAATACCTAGCTCAACTTCACTCATAAATATGTCTTATACTACCATAATCCGCATTCCAACCACTATCCCAATCGTGCGCGACCGTTTATACTTGAGAATGAGAATTATTCTCTTAAAATTTTATTAATTCGCCCAGCGATCTCCACCATGTCTCGCTCTTTTTTACCGCGAGTCGTTTCCGCAGCGGTGCCTAAGCGAATACCAGATGGATCGATTGGTGGACGAGTATCACCTGGAATCGCGTTTTTATTAACAATAATCCCCGCTTTTTCTAATCGATCACTAGCCTCACCACCACTTAAACCTTTACCATTAAGCCACGTATCTACCAACAAGAGATGCGAGTCCGTACCCCCAGAGACCAAGCGCCAACCAAGTCGAGACAATTCGCCAGCTAACGCCTGCGCATTTTGGACTACTTGTCGAGTATAGTCCGCAAACTCTGGAGTTGCCGCCTCACCTAGCGCCACAGCTACCGCGGCGATTTGATTTAAATGCGGCCCACCTTGCATCCCTGGGAAAACGGCTTTGTCGATTAATTCACTAATTAAGCGAGGCTGACCGGCCGAAAAACCATTTACCTCATTGACTGTGGTTTTTAGGTTGGTTGGCCGAGCGTTAATTTTACGAGAGAAGATAAGCGCCGAGCGTGGGCCCCGCAACGTTTTGTGCGTGGTCGTCGTCACCACATCAGCATATGGGAAAGGTGACGGGTAGGCTCCCCCGGCCACCAAACCAGCGACATGCGATATGTCCACCATTAAATAAGCACCACACGCATCGGCAATGTCGCGGAATTTTTGCCACTCAATCACCCTAGGATAAGCCGTAAATCCCGCCACAATAATATTTGGTTTTTCTTTGAGGGCCAACTGTTTAATCTCCTCGTAGTTAATAAGCTCCGTTTTAGGGTCTACCCCAAACGGTACTTGTTGCCACATTTTGCCTGTGATCGAGACTTTATGACCGTGAGTAAGATGACCGCCATGGGCCAAAGTCATACCCATAATCTTTCCATTTGAAGGAACTAACGCTAAGTACACCGCCACATTAGCTGGCGAGCCTGAAAGTGGTTGGACATTAACCGCCCAGTTAACCCGATCCGCCGGCTGGCGGATAAAAAGCTCCAGAGCGCGCTTTTGACACTCGCGCTCTACTTGATCGATGACATTGTTGCCACCATAATAACGAGCGCCTGGATACCCTTCGGCATATTTGTTAGTCAACTTTGAACCTAAGGCCTCAAGCACATCATCTGAGACATAATTCTCGGACGCAATTAAATTGATCATGCCCACTTGGCGTTCCTCTTCCGCTTGAATTAACTCCCCAATTTGTTTGTCTTTCACTTTGTCTATAGTTGCACAATCGCCCCAAATATGCCAGAACTAGGTTGGAATCAGAACAATAACAACCAAGAAAGGGTGATCGTGTCATGGAGATTATTGGTGCAAAAACACCTGACACTCAATATCGCGATATTCTCCGGAGTGTCATCGAAAATGGAGTAAGGGTGCCAAGCCAACAAGGAATTGATTGTCTACGAAAGGTCGGAGTAAACATGCACTTTGATTTGGCTAACGGATTCCCAATGATTACCGAACGGAATCTTAATCCAGTCAGTGCTAAAATACCGCCATGGAAGCAGGCCATCGGGGAGATCTGCGCTTTTATTAACGGCGCCAGAACTCAAGAAGAGTTGGAAAAATTCGGCTGTCTGTGGTGGCGTAAATGGGTAACAGCGGAAAAATGTGCCAAGAGAGGCTTGCCACCTGGTGACTTGGGTGATGGGTCATATGGCGATGTCTTTGCCAACTTCCCTACTAAAGACGGTGGTACTTGGAATCAATTTCAGCACATTTTGGAACAATTACGAGAATTCCCGCATTTGCGTACCCACTTTATTACACCATGGGAACCTGATTGCATCATCCGTGGTAAAGGGAAAAAACAACGAGTGGTGGTGGCACCATGCCACGGCTGGATCCACTTTCTGACATCCCCAGAAACGTTGACAGTGCACATGATTCAACGTTCAGCTGATTTGGTGTTGGGAGTACCAAACAACATGGTGCAGTATAGTGCTCTAGCATTAGCAGTAGGACATTTGTTGGGTTATCCAAACATCCACTATGTCCACAGCATGTCTGACGCTCATATCTATATCGACCATGTCGACGCGGTGGAATTAATGCTCGATCGAGAACCACGCTGTTTCCCTGATATCAATCTGACCGAAGAAGGAAAAGGAATTGGCTCGATTTTCGACCTCCGAGCTAAACATTTTGAGCTCGAGGATTACAATCCCCATCCTGGCATTAAGAACCTAACGGCCGCAATTTAGGAAGGAGACGAAGATGGAGATGGAGATGGAGATTGTGATTATTGCCGCGGTAGCCGAAAATTCGGTCATCGGAAATGAAAATTCTATACCTTGGAAGTTGCCTACTGATATGGCCCGCTTCCGAGACATCACCATGGGTCACGCGGTATTGATGGGTCGAAATACTTACAAATCAATACAGCCAGAGTCCCGCCCCTTACCCGGTAGAGACAATATCATTATTACTCGAGATCTGGATTATCGTCCAGACCCCTATGTCTTAGTGGTTAATGACTTTAACCAGGCGGTGCAGGTGGCGACACCTAGTGGCAAGTTGTTTGTGGCTGGTGGTGCTGAGGTTTATAAACTTGCTTTACCACACGCCACCAGTATCGTTTTAACTAAAGTTCATGCTCGAGTGGAAGGTAATGTTATAATGCCTCCTATCAACTGGCCAGAGTGGACACTCGTATTTGACGATGAGGGTATAAAAAACCCAAAGGATGAATACGAAATGTCCTTCTTGTATTATGTCCGGGCCGTACCATGAGTACGGCCCTTTTATTTTACTAATCCGATAAATGAGCTAAGATGGGAATCATGAGAAAAAGTAGTAAACACGTCAATCTGGCTCATAGTCGCTCAGGTGATTATAAAAAACTCCTCTATAAAATAAACACCGACAATGTTTGCCCTTTTTGTGAACTTAATCTTAAAAAATACCATACCGAACCAATCTTAAAAGAAGGTAAATATTGGTTAATCACCACCAACCAAAATCCTTACAACGGACTAAAACATCACATTTTAATAATCTGCAAGAGACATATTGAAACAATCAGTGAGATCAATAAAAACGAAAGTATAGAACTGATCAGTCTATCCGGCTGGGTAAATACCCAATTTAAAATTAATGGAGGGGTATTAATGATTCGGTTTGGAAATACCGACTACACTGGGGCTAGCGTTACTCACTTACATGGGCATATTGTCTCTGGAGGCAAAAGACATAAGGATACTAAATCTATAAAAATCAAATTGGGGTACAAAATAGCCCGGCGCAAATAAAATAAATTGCGCCGGGCCTTATTAAGCAAACACCACTTGAACGATCTCCACCCTGGACTCACGGAGAATCTTTTCTCCATCCAAAACACCGTAACCATCGCTGTACAACATCCGGCGAAATCCAGCATGAGCTATCAATTTAGCACACGGCGGACAAGGGAAGGTGGAAACAAAAATATCTGTTCCCTTTAGAGCAATCCCCTCACTAGCCGCTTCGGCAACAACCGCCGCTTCAGCATGCTCAGAGGTAGTCAGATCTAAATGAATCCCCTGGCTAAATTCCGCCCTTGGATCACCATCGTAATACGGTTGTTGGATATCAGGTAGATGTTGACTACAAGCTGAAAGGAGTACTTGGCCATCTTTAACTACCACCGCCCCAACTTGTCGCCACCAATCAGCACTTTGCTCTCCTAACTTAACGGATTGAAGGGCAAAATACTGATTAATATCAACCGCTCGAATGGAGATGTCCGCTTTTACTGGTCGAACTGCCAAGGCTTTTGTCCGATCCCATCTCAAGAAAAAGGTATCGTAACTTATCGCTATGCCCGCCAAATACTTTTCAGCAAAGAGGTGGCTGACATCATCCTCCGACATAATCGCCAAAGAAACTTGCCGTCCGACCAGCAACTCTGGCCTAAAAATCTCAACTCGTTCAAATAACCCCCAAGATCTCAAGGCCTGTAGAACAAGAGGAATCTCTAGTGCTCTGACATCTTTGCGCAGAGGTTTGTGGTCTAAATCAGTTGGATTAATCAACCACAATTCCCTAGCTTCTGGTAGATGGGCCATAAAGAAACGCCGATAGCCATCGTGAAGTACCGGAACATAAGCAATGATCACCTTGTCCATCACTCATGCCTCCTTTATTACTTCTTGATAAGATGTCTCAATCACCTCCTCAAGCCTCGGCTTCAGTTTAGCAATCAAGGCATCAATCCCACCCATCACCAGACGACGAGTCTTGGCACTGGTACTAGTCTCGGCTTGGCGGGGCAATACTTTAACCTCGCTACAAAATTCTCCCAAAGCCTTGATATCCTCTGGTTCGTAAGTCCCTTCGACAGCAATCAACACGTCGGGACGAACTTGCTTGATGAGATGCCATTTGGGCTCATTGTAACGTTTGATGATAATCAAATCAGCATAACGCATATGAGCTATCATTTCCCGCCGCTCATTTTCAGGAACCACTGGCCTATTTTTACCTTTGCGTTGACGAGACTTCTCATCATCATCAAGACCAACAATGAGTACATCCCCAGCCAAACGAGCTTCTCGCAAGTAGCGTCCATGTCCGATATGAGCCATATCAAACGTCCCCATCGTTAAAACAATCTTCAGCCGGCTTTGTCTTAAAGCCTTTATTGCTTCTACTAATTCCTCCTCGCTATTAACATACCGATCGCAAGGTTGGATAATGGGGACTTGCAAAGACAGTATTACATTCCAAAGATTCATTGTTATTGTCTCCTTCCTCTATCTTCAGGTTGTAGTTACACTAGTTTACAAACACCAAAATCCACCCTCACTCCTATCATATTTTTAAAATATAGTAAAACTACTTACTTCACCTCCACCCCCATTGAGCGGGCGGTACCCTCAATAATCTTCATCGCCTGCGCGACGTCGTGAGCGTTTAGGTCGGACAACTTTTTCTCGGCAATCTCGCGGACTTGGGCGCGAGTGATGGTGCCAGCCTTAGTGATTTTATTTTTACCAGAACCTTTCTCAATCCCGGCTGCCTTAGTAATTAAATTGGAAGCCGGTGGTGTTTTTAACACAAAATCAAAACTGCGATCATCAAAGACGGAAATAATCACCGGAATAATATCATTACCTAATTGGGCGGTAGTCGCATTAAAGCGTTGGACAAACTCACCAATATTAACCCCGGCCTGACCTAAAGCCGGACCGACTGGCGGCGCCGGATTAGCTTTGCCAGCTGGGATTTGTAATTTGACTTGTTTAATGATTTTCTTTGCCATGGATGCAGTATTAAATCCTTTTTACTTGTAGAAAGTCAAGCTCCACCGGTGTCTCGCGACCAAACATTGAGACTAACACCTTAACCTTACCCCGCTCATTGTCGATCTCACTCACCTTGCCCTCAAAGTCCTTAAATGGCCCATCGGTGATCTGAATCGCCTCGCCGAGCTCTAAGTCAATAGTATGTCTAGGTATTGAGCCCTCCATCCGGCTAAATAACTCCTCGACCTCCTTAGTCTCTAGTGGCACGGGTACTACCCCCGAGCCAATAAAACCAGTCACCCGCGGGGTATTGCGCACCACGTACCAAGAGCCATCGGTTACCACCATATCTACTAAAACGTAGCCAGGGTAAATTTTCTCATCCTCGGTCACTCGCTTACCACTTTTGATTTTGACCTTTTTCTCGGTCGGGACAATGACATTAAAAATCTTATCCTCCATTCCAAGCGACTCAATACGCTGTTTTAAGTTACGGGCGACCGCATTCTCATACCCAGCATAAGTGTGGATAGCGTACCAATTGCGACCCTGATCAAGTTCTTGTTTCGCCATAAATCTATTAAATAATTAGTTTTAAAATAAAACTAAAAATCGAATCGAATAAACCTAAGTAAACACTAACCGCCAAAGAGATTAAAATCACTAAGGCAGTATATTGTATCGCCTGCTCGCGCGTAGCCCAACTAACGTGGGAGAGCTCGGCTTTAGTCTCTTTAATATAAGCAACGATATTCATAGATTAGTTAAAAGTAATTAAAAATGCCCCGGAGGGCGATATAGTTAGCATACCGCGCACCCCTTAGAATGTCAATTAGTTTGATAAAAAATTTAGCCCCGCTCCGACGGATCGGAACAGGGCTAAGGGCTAAGGACCAACTTGCGACACGGCGAACGCGAACCCGCCGTCACGATACCACTTGTAGTCAGACCTGCCGCGGGACGCGTAGAGCCAGCGACCATCGCCGCGACGGTTCGCGTTCAGCAAGCTCGGATCGCCGTCGGAATCGTTGATGGGTTCGTGCATCGTGACGATGTACCACAAACCCATCTGTTCCAGTTGCTCGTCCGTGAACGTGTCGCGGATCAGGCAGGCGACCTCCCAATGAGGCTTGAGCCAGCCTTTCTTGTTGGCGGCCGCACGAATATTATCCGTGACACGTTTGCTGTCGCTGATCTTCTTGCCCGGACACACCACGATGCTGTAGGTGACGCCATCGGTCGGCGCTTCACTTGCGCGACGCAACATTTGACGTGCATAGTCGCCGATTCGCCAACCACGACGCTCGAGGTGCTGTTCCCACTGTTCGCGGGTGAAGCCATTCGAGGTGAGCGTGAAGTGGATGTTGTCTTCGTTGTCGACGATCCAGGTGGGAAGGGTTGGGGCCGTCGGAATGACGGCCATTTCGCTTCCCGTTTCGGTGACTTCGACGAGCTTGGCTTTTCCTGTCCGCAACAGTGTGACCGCGCGGAAGTTGTTGCCGGTGCTCAAGTAGTCGACATCTTCGGGTGTACCTCCGTTGCGTTGGATGGCAAACTCCAGTTTCTGACCGGCCCCCTGACTCAATGTGAACTCGCTATTCATAGCATGTTCCTTTCTGGTTGTGAGCTCGCCGACTTATCGGCATGCTCTTGGGTTAGTGCTGAACTCTTCGCCACAGCCTCGCAGACTATCAAAGAACTATACCACTATTATACACCCGTATACTTAAAAAGTCAACCTCACCGGCCTAAAGGCTGGAGCTTGCACTGTTCCGTTCTGCTTCCCATTGCTTGTTGATATATTCACGTACCTGCGACAACATTCATACCACCAAACCGCGTTTGGTGACATATCTGGAGTATATCGCACTGGGAAGCAGAACGAGATGTGGCTAGACCCCCCGCCCTGAAGGGCGGGGCGTGCGCTTTGGGGGTTAAGGTTTTGTACAACAAAAAGTAAAACCCCTTGTATTTCTACATGGGGCCCATTGTCAAGGCCTCGCCTTGACAATGATTACTCAAACACTGGAGTATTGCGAAAATTGTTGGGGGGAGTAGACTATAAGTAATATAGTGAGTTTAAATGTTAAATAATAAAAATATGGATAATCAAAATTTAAACCAACCAATGCCAGAAAATTCTCAAATGCCGCCAACCCCTGAGCCAAAAAATAGAATTGCCGTTAATTTTGGTGGAGCAATAATTCTTATAGCTTTGATTGTGGGCGGAATATATTTATACAAAAATAGCAAAGTTAATCCGCCAACGAACACGCAATCTCAAAATCAAGTTCAACAGAATCCTGAAAATACCATCAATAATAACAATCCAACAACCCCAACTGTTACTTGCGGAAACTTTTCTGAGCTTTCTGATTATATTTCTAAGACTATTCAATCGCCAGATAATCAGAGCGTGATGCAGATGAATCCATACGTAATTACCAGTTTCCGTTGGCAAAGGAATACATCAGAGCCATTTATAACTTATCCAATCATAAATGGCGTTCAAGCTGTTTATGGAGACCAGAATAATTTTCGTTCAAACGATTTTATTACATCGGCCATTGAAAATGATTCTAAATTGATAAGTCAATCAATAAATGAAAAAGCAAAAGAACTCGGTTTTGCGGTTGATTCGCTTAACACTTTACCGCTCAAAACTTTTTCGAACAAAGATATTTTGCAGGTATTTGCTTTCAAAAAAGGAGATAGCATTTATGATATTGTTTTAAAATCCGAATGGGGATATCAAGCTCCGGGGCGAAGTACGGTAACCGTAACCTGTGGAAAAGCTCTCTCGGATTACGACAAAGTTTATAACGCACTGAATTTGAAAATTACGCCATCTGTTGAAAATCACTACAACGATGATTACGTAGCGATTTCCGATGTAAGTGCTGACGGGAAAGTGTACGCGCTTACTGGCAACTCAAGCCAAATTAAGATAGCAGAATATTACTATTTCGATGGAGATTCATTAAAACTCGTGAGCGAAGATAATTATCCAACGCAATGTGCACCTCTTGAATCGCAGAAAGTTGGAAAAGGAATGAGATGTGTTGACCCGAACTATAATCAACGCACGGTAAATTATTAAATTTATTATGCAAAAATTTAGCCCTGCTCCGACGGATCGGAACAGGGCTAAGGACTAAGTTTCTAAGGACCGGAGTCCAAAGCGACTTAGTGTTGAGGACTTCCGCCAGCTGGCGGATGCGAAACGACGAACGCGAACCCGCTGCCACGAAACCACCCGTAACCAGGATCGTCGCAGCACGCGTCCAACCAGCGACCATCATCGTAACAGCTCGCGACCAGCAAGCTCGGATCGTCGTCGGAATCGTTGATGGGTTCGTGCATCGTGACGATGTACCACAACCCCATCTGTTCCAGTTGCTCGTCCGTGAACGTGTCACGGATCAGGTAGGCCAGTTCGGCGTTCGGCTTCGAGAGCTTGCGCTTGTCGGCCTCGGCGCGAATCTTCTTCGTGATCCGATCGTTGTCCTCGAAGAGCATGCCCTTGAGAACGGCGACTTCGGTCGTCGCGCCGTTGGTCGGCTTGAAGTCCGGCGAACGGAGCACCTGCTTGGCGTAGTCTCCGACGCGGAAACCTTTGTTCTTGAGCCGGGTGATCCAGTCTTCGCCGGTCGTGCCATCGCTGGTGACCGAGAAGTAGATGACGCCGTCTTGTTCACGCCACGAACGGATCGGTCGCGAGACCACCCATTCACCCGAGTTGACGAGACGAACCGCTTCGTTCGGATCGGTTTGCCCAGTCTGACGCATCAGGTTTTTGACCAATGCGTTCAGCTTGCCAGGCAGAACGTCCGCAATCGCGAATTCTGTGCTCATGATTGTATCTCCTTGGGCGAATTTGCCCGTTTCGTTTTCCTCTCATCCGAGGAGGAACCATGGCCTGTGTGGTCATAGCGAGGAATGGCCTAGGTTTAAGCCGCTTTTCGCTATGACCAATCGCAAGTCTTATCAAAGAACTATACTATTATTATACACCCGTATACTTAAAAAGTCAACCACTGTACAGTTAACCATATGAGGTGACATTCCTGCTAGATTGGGGTGACAAAGGTTAATCATCTTTAATCGCACCCGTATGGCAAACAAAAATCAAACAGCGACATACCCGCCAAAGGTCAGGCAGAAATGGTACTTCTTGGT
>JACPIA010000007.1 GCA_016188295.1 Candidatus Vogelbacteria bacterium | reverse complement strand
GTACGCCTTGCGGATGAGTGCTACCTTTCATGAAAAAATCAAATAAGTCGGTGCGATGTGTTAGCGAGTCCGCCAGTTGGCGGAAAGACTCGGAATAAAATTCAAAGAGTGGCTGGTGCTCCTCTTGGTGATTCGGAAGGCCCATCGTACATTACTGATGAGGTACGCCAATGGCAACCACAGGGTGCCGAACGTGAACGCTAACTCGGACGGTGACTTCAAGTTCAACCTTGGCAACTTCGAGAATGTGTGGAACGACAACAATGCCCTCCTCTGCTTCTGCTACTCAAATGATTTCTCCCACTACTTGTTAGTGGGAGTTTTGTCTCCAAGGTTTTTCTTCCATCCACCAAGCATGCGGCCGACCTCGTCCAATAGTAAAATGAGAGCACTGTAACTTTTATGGGTAATAATCTTATGCTCCCAACTTAGCTGTAAGAAGAATTTAAGCAAATCAGATTTGGCAATAGCTTGAGATACCAAAGATAATTTTTCAAATTTATCATAAGCAAAACAGGCCCTGAATACGAGTTCGAGAAGTGAGGTAAAAACATCATCAACCTTGGCGCCCAAGGTGTAACGATCAACCCTTTTTAGATTTACAATATCTCTATGCCATTCCTTATAAGCTTCTTTAACTCTAACAAGCACAAGCGGTGCTTGTGCGGGGGGGGTACTTTTTAAAATATGTTGACTCATAAATATGAAGATATCATAACTATCGAAAATTTGCTCCTTAGTTGGAATTCTTTTTTAAAAGGCAAGCGACACAAAAAAGATGTGATTAAGTTTGAAGCCGAATTGGCTACTAATATTTTGGACTTACATAACTCGTTGAAACAAAAGACCTATACCCATGGAGGATATACTGCTTTTAACATTTCTGACCCCAAACCACGCAATATTCATAAAGCGAGCGTGAGAGATCGTTTGCTCCACCATGTAATTTACAAAGACCTGTATTGGTATTTTCACAGTAGATTTATTTATGATTCATACTCTTGTCGCTTAGAGAAAGGTACGCATCGCGCCTTAAATCGTTTTCGATATTTTGCTCGTAAGGTTTCTCGCAATCACACCAACAGTTGTTTTGTGCTTAAGTGTGATATTAAAAAGTTTTTTGCCAGTGTCGATCACGCCATTTTGATCAAAATACTTAAACACCATATTGCTGACCCTGATATTATCTGGCTTATTAACCAAGTAATTTCGAGTTTTCAGACAACTCGTCCTGGTGTTGGTTTACCACTCGGTAATCTCACTTCCCAGCTTTTGGTAAATGTTTACATGCATGAATTTGACATGTATCTAAAACAAGAGTTAAGAATTAAATATTATCTTCGTTATGCTGATGATTTTGTAATTTTATCGGATAATCGAAATTATCTCGAAAATATTTTGCCCCAGTTACACACTTTTTTGAATGAGAAATTAGGTTTGACGCTACATGAAAATAAGGTATATATAAAAACCTATTATTCAGGGGTTGATTTTTTGGGTTGGGTCCATTTCCCACATCATCGACAAATCAGAACTACTACCAAAAGAAAAATAATTCGAAAGATGAAAAGTTATCCCAAAAGAGAAACGATTAGCTCGTATCGCGGTCTTTTGGAGCACGGTAATGCTTACAAATTTAAAAAACAACTTGGGTTGGTTGAATAATTAATTACTTTTGACACTTACGGCAAAAGTGGGTCCCACGGCCGTGGAAGCGGATTTTGGCGATGGGGGTGCGGCAGATTTTACAGGGAAGTTTGGCCCGGCCATAGACCATTAAGTGAGGGACAAAGCCACCTGGTTGGCCATCGGCTCGGACATAATTGCGAGTAGAAGTGCCCTTTTTTTGAATCGATAATTTTAACACTGATATTATATTTTTATGTAAATTAGTTATTTCTTTTTCAGAAAGTGAGTTAGTGAGGCGCGTGGGGAGGATGTGGGAGAGGAAGCAGGCTTCGTCGACGTAAATATTACCCAAGCCGGCAATTAAAGTTTGATCTAGTAAAAAAGTCTTAATCGGCCGTTTAGGGTAGCGTGTCAATAAACTTTTAAATAAAGCTAAACTAAAATCGCGGGTTAAGGGCTCGACACCGGAGCGAGCGGTGAGTAAATGTAAATCGGTGTGAGGTAAATGTTTTAACCAGCCAAATTTACGCAAGTCGTTAAAATATAAAACTGAGCCATCAGTAAAAGTAAAAATGGCCCGGGTATAGTTATTAGGTAAATTAACTAAACCGTTTTTTTGGGGATGACCGCCGACGATTAAACCTTGAGATCGCTGGTAGATCAATTGCCCGGTCATTTTAAGATGAATGGCCAATAAAGTGTCATTGTTAAAATGGATGAAAAGCATTTTGGCTCGCCGCTCGACACTTTTTATTTTTTGGCCAACTAATTTTTCAGCAAAAGTTTGCGGCGAGAGGGGTAACACCATTTTAGGCCAAGTGGTTTTAACTTGTTTAATCGTTTTGTCGACTAAGGCTTTGGCCAACTCGCGTTTAATGGTCTCAATCTCCGGTAGCTCGGGCATGTAGTTCTTGAATTAACTCCTCGCGGGTAATGGCGGCATCGCTCCACGGCATTTTGGTACCATGAGGACCCATCAAATAAGCATCAGTGCCTTTACCGGTAATAAGCACAGTGTCGCCAGTTTTAGCCTCGTGTAAGGCGGTTTTAATGGCTTGGCGACGATCAATAATAATTTGGTAATTTTGGTTAGTAATACCAGCGGCCACCTCTTTAACAATTTTTTCTGGATCCTCATCATACGAGTCATCATCTGTTAAAATAATCGAATCGCAATAGCGACCAGCTACCTCGCCCATCACTGGGCGTTTCCAAGTATCGCGTCCGCCACCAGTGGCCCCTAAGACGCAAATTTTTTTACTGTCACTAAATAATTCATACACTTTTTCCAATGAGTCGGCGGTGTGGGCATAATCGACAATGACCGTAAAATCTTGATTGGCGGCTAACGGCTCACTAGCCGGTAAGGTGATGCGCTCTAAGCGCCCGGGGATGCCGTTAAATTTTTCTAAAGCTCTTTTGATTACCTCCGGCGTTAAACCATAATAATTGACCACAGTGATAGCGGCGGTGAGATTGCTTAAATTAAATTGTCCCGCTAAAGGTGAAGTAATAGTTTGTCCCCGCCAAGTAAAAGTTAAATGATTGGTAAAAATTTGATAAGGAGCGACATCTTGTAAACTAAAGGTAATTTTATTTGGAATATTTAAAGCTAAAAAATGAACTGACTCAGGGTCGTCACTATTGGCGATTAAAGTACGTTTGGGTTTAGAAGAGTTAAGTAGTGCCCGAGCTAAAGCCAGTTTTGCCTCGCGATAATTCTCAAAAGAGCCATGGGACTCAATATGCTCCGGGGTGAGATTAAGAAAAACTAAAGTGTCGGGATACAAAAATAAATGCCGATATTGTTTGGCGCCCTCGGAGGTCATCTCAATTACAGCGTATTGGCAGTTGGCGCTTACAGCGCGACGTAAAAACTGCTGGAGAAAAAAGCGTCCCGGCATCGTCATTTTTAATCTGTTGGGCTCCTCCTGGCCGGCAACACTAAAACGAATCGTTGAAGCGGTGGCTACCAAGTAACCCTGTTCTTTAAGTAAAGCGCCAATCAATTCGACAGTGCTGGATTTACCTTTAGTGCCAGTAACTCCGATTACCGTTAGTCGACGCGCGGGGAAACGATAAATAAGCGTCGCTAAGGTAATTAAGGACCAATGATAAAGCGGTCGAAGTAAATTAAATAACGACTTAGGAATGTAAGATTTAAGGCGAACTAACATAATTTTACTGTGAACGACCCAGACGTTTAATGGCCGCTCTGACCAACTCACTGGTGTTGTTGTGTTGGGTAGCCAACTCGCGCAAAGTCTCGCGAGCATCTTTAAGTGGATAGCCTAGGGAGCGGAGCGCCTCCATAGCCTCGGTCTCGGTGGTGGTTACTTTGTCATCCTCGGGTAAACTATCAAGTTTGTCGCGCAGTTCTAAAATAATCTTTTCGGCACTTTTACGACCAATACCCGAGATTTGCGTCAAATACTCGGTATTGCCCGAGGAGATGGCTCGGCGCAAAGTCTCGGGTGGGGCGAGCGACAAAATAGCTAAAGCACTTTTAGGGCCAATACCCGAGATATTAATTAACAGTTCAAAAAAGATTAGCTCCTCGCGATTAGTAAAGCCATATAAATCGAGCGCATCTTCTCTTACTACCAAATAGGTCCACAAGGAGACAGTGACGCCGATTTTAGCCTGGCTGATGGTGCCCGTGGTACCCGACACCTTATAGCCAATACCACCGACCTCGACAATGAGGCGACGCTCGTCTTTGTGGGTAATTGTGCCGGTGAGGGTGCCAATCATTGGGCTTATCATAACAAAGTTTGCACCAAGTGGCGACGTATGGTATATTTGGCGGTACTTATGCCGATAATCAAATCAGCCAAAAAAGCCCTCCGGAGCTCTAAGCGCAAACGGATCCAAAATGATCTCCGTCGCGACGCGATGCGCGAGGCTATTCGTAATACTAAAAAAGCCACTGGTAATGAGGCTAAAGCGGCGCTCTCGTTGGCTTATCAAGCGATTGATAAAGCCGCTAAGCGCGGTATTATCAAAAAGAATGCCGCCGCCCGTAAAAAGTCTCGGTTGGCGGTGACTATTCGCCAACTGACAGAAAGCGCTAAGAAGTAGCGTAGACTGAAGATATCCCTCTCGTAGTTCAACGGATAGAACGCAAGCTTGCGGAGCTTGTAATGTAGGTTCGATTCCTGCCGAGAGGACCAAGTGTAGTTTTTAGAAAATTTAAACCCGCAACCAATCGGTAAAGTGGTCGGTAAAGGTAGGAGTATACTCTATCTCGGTTAAAAAACGTTTGAGATAAGCGCGGATTTCGGTGGAGGGGGCCTCGCCAAGGGGGATGGAAATGTGGGGTATCAATAAGCGCTCGGAATGGACAATTAATTGTGGACCATCCTCGCGCTCCAAAATCCAAAATGATTTTAATCGTTTATATAAATAAAGTTCGTGACGGACACGTATTCCTTTACCGTCAATACTAATTTCCACCAGTTCTGGTTCGCGTCCGCCATAAAAGAGGAGCATCCCCGTGCTTAGTAGTAAAATAATGGCCAACAAATAATTTACAAAAAAGATTGCGAGCACTACGCCAATTAATCCACCCGCGCCAATTAACCAAAACCAATCGGAGGTTTTGTCGTAATAATCATATTCGTAAGCTTGCCACTCAAAGGCTGCGGCCATAATTAGTTTTATTCTACCATGATTTTAGCACCGATTGAGTTTAAGCGCGCGGCAATCTCCTCGTAACCGCGATTAATCGAGTAAACGTTGCGTAAAATCGAGTCGCCGGAGGCGGCCAACATCGCAATTAAAATAATCATTGCTGGGCGCAAGGCTGGCGGGCAGACCACCTGGGCTCCGCGTAGTTTAGTGGGACCGGTAATAAATACGCGGTGGGGATCGGCTAGAGTGACTTGAGCCCCCAATTTATTAAGCTCGGTAAAGTAAAGGGCGCGATTCTCCCACATCCAGTCGTGGATCATGGTGGTGCCACTAGCTTGGGTGGCGATGGGTGCAAAGAAGGGTAAGTTATCACTATTAATGCCGGGGTATGGTAGGGCGTGGATTTTGTCGTGGGGTGCTTTAAGTTTAGACGGTTTAACAGTTAGGTCGACTAATTTAGTCCGGCCATTGTGGGAGTAATAAATTTTAGATTGAGTGTATTTTAAACCCATTTTTTTAAGCTTAAGTAATTCGAGCTTTAAAAAATCAATTGGGCAGTGAGTCACGGTTAGTTGCGAGTGGGTAGTAATCGCCGTCGCTAAAAACATCATCGACTCAATCGGATCCTCGCTGTTAGTGTATTCAATAGTTTGATTAATTTGTTTAAGACCATGCACCACTAAATTAGTGGTGCCAATACCCTCGATTTTGACACCTAAGGCTTCCAAGAAAAAACAGACCTCTTGGACTTGGTAGTTGGGTGGGACAAAAGCGATAGTGGTTTGACCAGGGATTAAGGCTGCAGCCATCAACACATTTTCGGCGGCGGTGTCGCTCGTCTCATACAACACAATGTCGGCCGGCTTTAATTTTTTTGATTGGACATCGTAAAAATCCTCTTTAGTTACTATTTTTACACCCAATAATTCTAGAGCAAAACGGTGGGCGCTAATGGTGCGCCCGCCCATTTTACAACCGCCAGCGTGGGGGAGTTTAAAGTGTGGTACGAGGTGGACCAGTGGTCCTAAGAGCATTAACACCGAGCGGATGCGCCCACCAGCTACTAAATCCATAGTGCTTAGTTTTAATTTAGAGGGTGGTTTTACTACCACCGTATTGTCATTAGTCCATTTAACCTCGACTCCAATGCTTTGTAACACCTCAATTAAGCGGTAAACCTCCTCAATTCGGGGGATCCCGTGGAGGGTGGTGGTCGCCTGGTTGAGCAGGGTGGCACAGAGTAAGCCTAAGGCGCCATTTTTAGAGGTGTTGGTTTTAATGGTGCCACTTAGTTTGTGGCCGCCACTAATCTTAAAATCGAGCGATTGGGTGTTTAACGACATCGCGGTTATTATAGCAGATATGACTGGCCCACTATCAAATCACACCACTTTTAAATTAGGAGGTGAGCCCAAGCTCTGGCTTGTTTTAAATAAATTAGAGGATATACCAATGGCTTTAACTCAAGTTAAGCAAGATGGTCTAAACTGGCAAGTACTTGGTGGTGGCTCTAATACCGTGTTTGTTGGCGGTGAGACTAATTTAGCTATTTTTAAAATGATGCTTAAAGGGAGAGAGGTAGTAGAAGATAGCGGAGATTATACTTTAATAAAAGTGGCGGCGGGTGAGGATTGGGATGAGTTGGTGGCGTGGACCACGACACAGGATCTAGTAGGGATTGAGTCGTTGTCGTTAATACCGGGTACTGTGGGGGCCACGCCGGTGCAAAATGTGGGGGCTTACGGTCAAGAGGTGTCGCAGACAATTAAAGAAGTGGCGGTTTATGATGTAGTAAATAGTGAGTTTAAAATTTTAACTAATAATGAGTGCGGGTTTGGTTATCGCGATAGCTTATTTAAGTGTCAGCCCGGGCGTTACATTATTACTAGTGTTACATATGCTTTAAAAAAGAGTGAGCCGTTACTGGCCACTAAAACTCGTGCCGAGGTGATCAGTTTGCGGCAAAGTAAATTACTTGATCCTAAAGTGGTGCCTAATGTTGGTTCATTTTTTAAAAATCCAATCGTTAGTAAAGAGGTGGGGGAGAGATTGAAAGAGAAGTATCCAGAAATGGTTGCTCACACTGTTGATGAAGAAAAAGTAAAATTATCGGCTGGCTGGTTGATCGAGCAAGCTGGTTTAAAGGGATATAAAAAAGGCGCCTTTACTGTCTCCAGCAAACACGCCTTAATTTTGACCCATGACGGTGATGGCACTGCCTCCGATCTCCTTTCTGTTATCGTGACAGTGATTGACCGAGTGAAAGAACAATTTAGTGTCCAACTGGAACCGGAGCCGGTTTTGATTCAATAACGTCGGCAACTTGATCGCGAGTGACTTTAGTAACCGTTACTCCGCAGGTGGCCGCGATATCCACCGGATCTACTGTTGACTCGTCAGGTACTACCATGAAGATAGTCCCCGTTTTTATAAAAGCTATCAAATGACCATAAACCATTTCTTTGGTAATCGTAAGATTGCCCCTAGCTGATGGTAAAATGCAAAAACATTCTTCTGGTTTGAGACTGGCGGCAATACCGACTAAATCTAATAGTCCTAAATCACCTTGACCAAGATAATTGCCGAATTGGTCGTACCATTGGGCCAATGGCCAAAGGATACAACTAATTATCTCCTGGCCGTCGATAATCCCTAAATCCCTTAACCTTAAATTCATTGGTTTCATTTCTATTCCTCCAATTGAGTCCCAGTTTCCATCTCGATATTATCATTTTTTAGAGATAAAGTCAAAAACAATATGGAATGATGTTAACTATCAACACTTTGCGCCAACCATATTTTTGACGGAAATTTGAATTCCGAATTTTGGCGGGGGCGATGTCCCGAAGTTTGAACCGAAAACATGGCTCAAATTCGAGGATCTTGATAAAAGTATACAGAAACTAAGGGATATCTACAAAGTTCACCCTGAATGGTTTGAGACTCCAAAACCAAAGTCGGCTAAGGGTAAGAATGAGATTGATTATTCAATATCTTGAATAATATTTACACCCTAATAGTTAATTCTGCAACAGTTTAAAGATTATTATCCCCATCAATCTTAAAACCTTTCTTTTGTTGTTCTTTGAGAATTTTTTCGTATATTTCGCCTTTTCCGTAAGGCACTCTTACGGGCATATCAATCTTGCATTCGATATCAGGTATTGTTCCATTATGTGGAATTGGAATTTGAATATCGCCTTCTTCCATAAGAAGCTTTGCTAATTCATTAGGCTCATACTCTACAGTGCCTAGAATTTCATCTTTTTTATCATCAAACATATGAACAATTACTTTGGGAATCTTATTTTTATCAAGATGTATGAGGCAGCACTTTACGATATCAAGCATTTGGTATTCATATTTGATTGATTCCTCTAAATGAACGACATCATAGGCCTCTGCGGTGCCAAAAAATATTTGCTCATTCTTTCCGATGATTGGAGGATCGTATTTAACTGTTATTTCAAGTACTGTTCTATCATTATCTAATTCAAACTCTTTCAAAAGAAAACTGCGATTAGTCGCAAAGGACTCAGCTATTTCCTTGATTTCTCGAATTTTGTACACACGCCTGCTAACTATCTTTGCTTCAACGTCAGGATTATTTTCCAAAAAGATTAGAAGTCCATTCCTTAAAACCCAGAGATTGACTCTGCATGTTTGCAGAATATCTCTTAGTTGTCTCTGTGTGAATTCATAGCGTTTCTTTTCTTTACCGCTTTTGTCATCAACCACCTTAAGAATGACTGTTTTATTATCAGTCATTTCCCATCTATCGTGTCCTGCTCCAGCATTACGTATGTGGTTATCAAAGCCAGAGACTAGATCCGGAAAATTACCATTTGGTAAAGAAAAAGAGGTATTCTTTATAGTTTGAAATTTCTCTCCAGCTGAAACGTCAACAAACTTTTCTGCATCTTTAACAGCATGAAACTTGCCATACTTTTTGCATAGGTAAAAGTATGGGATCGTTCCATACAATCTAAAATCACTCTCAAAAAAAGTTTTATATAAACTCAACTGACAGGAGAAAATTGTTTCAACCTCAGAACCCTTCAAAGCATTATAGAGGGCATCTTCAGCTTGTTCTGTCCGCAGACCTGCATCATTTGCAGTGTCAATTACTGAACTAATAACATGAAGGAATTCTGTCTCATTTTCCTTATATAATTGTTCACACAATTCCTCTACAAATTTTGTTGCTTTGAGGTCTTTCTGTTGAACAGAGTGTCTCCAACCGAGCCAGCCCTGCTGAAAGAAATACCTTACATTCTTAGGCCGTTTATTCGGGTGTTTTAAAAGCGGTTGAATGTAAATTTCAAAATATCTGCTTTCTGCTGCTAAATTTGAATCGTACATAATTTATTTTAATAATTGTGGATAACTTGATTTGTATACTTTCTATTTATTTTCTATAATAGCATATATGATTACAAAAAAGCAAAGCCGAGTCCTTGATTTTGTCACGGATTATAAGAAGAAACATAAATATGCTCCCTCTCTCGAGGAGATCAAGAGAAAATTTAAACTTGCTTCTGTTTCAACATCTCACTATTACATAAGCAAGCTACAAGATGCTGGCTTTTTGAACAAGGAGCATAACCAGCCCAGAGCTGTCTCTACGGTTGAGGCAAAGCAGATGATAGGAATTCCTATTCTTGGGGCAATTGCCGCGGGTCAGCCCATAGAAGCCATAGAAATTTCTGATGAGACTATTACGATAGCAAAAGATGAAATTGGAAAGCAAGGTAAACACTATGCTCTTCGAGTTCAGGGTAGCAGTATGATCGATGAGGGTATTTTTGATGGGGATATTGTTGTAATCCGTAAACAGGATGTGGCAGAGAATGGTCAGACCGTTGTGGCAGTCATTGATGACAACGAAGCAACACTCAAAAAGTTATATCGTGAGAATGGAAAGTTCAGACTTCAGCCGGCAAACCCAACGCTGTTTCCAATCTATCGGGATGAGGTGGAGGTGAGAGGTGTTGTTGTTAAAATTATTCGTAATCTTGAATCACAGTTAGATCAGGGGCAATCAAGAGATGAAAAGTATGTCCGTAAAATAGATTACTCATGGGACTACAGAGGTGAAAAAACAAAATCGTATACGCACGGAATACATACCTATCCGGCAATGTTTATTCCTCAGGTCGGGCGAAGATTATTAGAAACTTATAGTAAAGAGGGAGATACAATCTGTGATATTTTTTGTGGCTCTGGTTCAGCTTTAGTTGAAAGTAGATTGATAGGGAGAAATGCCTATGGCATTGATCTTAATCCCTTAGCTATTTTTCTTGCGAAAGCGAAGACGACTCCGATCAATCCTCAAAAATTAACAAAGGAGTATATCGCTTTGTTAGATAGAGTAGAAAAAATTAAAGATAATGAGATAAAAAGACCAGATTTTAAGAACATTGATTTTTGGTTCAAAGATAAAGTAATCGTTAAGCTTGCAAAATTAAAGAAAGCTATACGAGCAATAAAAGATGAGACGATTCAAAATTTCTTGATGGTTGCTTTTAGTGAGACAGTCCGCTATTCCTCTAACACAAAGACCGGTGAGTTTAAACTGGTTCGCGTTAAAGGCGACAAACTAGAAAAACATGATCCGGACGTTATTGGTATATTTCGCAAACATGCAGAGAAAAATATTGCAGGTATGGCTGATTTTTACAAAGATGCCAAAAAGGATTCGTGGACAAAAATAATCTATGGGGATTCTTCAAAAGATAATGGGATTAAAGCCAATTCTATTGATTGCATCGTTACCTCACCCCCATATGGCGATAGTCGAACTACAGTAGCTTACGGGCAGTTTTCTCGTCTTTCTGCTCAATGGATTGATGTGTTTGAAGATCCAAACGACGCGTCTGGGGTGGATAATGACCTCCTTGGCGGTAAAGCTACTAAAAATTTAATTCATACACTTTCATCTGGTTATCTCAAAGAATCATTAGAAAAGATTGCTAAGCAAGACGAAGCAAGGGCGAAAGATGTATTGAGCTTTAATCTCGGATTGAATGAGTGCTTGAAGCAGGCTCATAGAATCCTCAGACCAGGAAAGTATTTTTGTCTTGTCGTTGGCAATAGGTTAGTAAAGCAGGTCAGAATTCCAACTGATTTTATTATTGCTGAATTAGCAGAAAAGATAGGTTTTACTTGCGAAGATATTATTGTTCGAAATATTCCCGGCAAAAGAATGCCCATCAAAAACTCTCCGACAAATATTGTAGGTGCCCTAGAGGAAACAATGAACAAAGAAAGTATTGTTGTGCTAAGAAAAAATTAAGTTAATTCAACTTTTGTATCAAAGCAGTTGTAAAGTTGTTTTATTTTCACCCTGAATCCAGTTCCGTGATTACGAACTGACCCGCCTGGACGATAAAACATTCTAAAATCGACAACAATGGCGTCTTTTTTTACAAGACTTTTGAAATGTTCAAAATCAAACCCTTCCAAAAAGAAAGTTTGATTAAAATGAAAATGCTCAACACCTCTTATCTCTTTACTGTCTGCTAATGCGTATACCAAAGCTGGTAATTTTGCATCAAACTTTTTCTTTAAATCTTGGCAGTCCCAAAAGATATTAAGCCGTCTTCCTTTGCCAATAACTCGGACCTTGTCTTTCTCAACCTTGAGCTTTAAACCTTGATTGTTATAACGCTTACACGAGAGGGTGCTATGTAATTCTTTTGACCGACCATTATCTCTTTTTGAGTAGCCAAAACTATCCAGAAGTACTCGATCACGCTCTCCACCTTTAGGTCGAGGTTCAAGGGTAAAAAGCGTGAGCATTGATGTTGCACTTTTTCGGTAGGCTTTAAGTTCTGCTATCTCGCCGATATCAGGAAGTGGAATATTGTTTTCTTTAATGCCAAGAAGATCCTCAAGTGTCTTCCCAATGCCCGTATCACTTATGCGATGCGTTTTTACAAATCCTAGAGCTCGAATAGCTCTCAATTTTCGTTTGAGTTCTGGTAGTGTCATAATTTGATTAAAATATCCTTATTTTGCTTGGGTTCGAACTTGGACATCTGGCGGAGGAGGTGAGATTCGAACTCACGATACCCTTTCGGATATGACAGTTTTCAAGACTGTTCCTTTAAACCACTCAGGCACTCCTCCAGACATAATTACCCTAACATATTTTACTAGCTCTAAAAAATACCCCCGCGCCGATAAAACGGCGCGGGGGTGTAACTGATGGCTTGACTACTATCAGGCCACCAATCCGGAGCGGAGATTTTGTCCGCGACGCTGACGAATCATCCGCAACCGTTTCGTCATCTGGCGGCGCTGTCGCCACGCGGTTTTGGCCTTCGTCTGTCTGGGGTGGTGGCGTTTCAGAACGACCTTCTCCTTCTCGTAGAAGGGGACCAGGCTCGCCGATTGGGGGCCATGAGCCATTGTTGTGGTCTCTGTGATCTTTTTCCGCGACCATTGATCGCAGAATTTGCGAAATGCATCATAAATCCAACGGAACATACTCCCTCCTGTGGGCTGTTGCCCGATTAAAGTCCCTGTTATTTGGTAATAGTACTACCTGTTAATAGCATACACCCATTGTGTTTATTTGTCAAGTAAATGTAAATAGTATAACATTAAGTATATATGCGCATCTTAGGGGTGGATTATGGGAGTAAACGGGTGGGTTTGGCTCTCTCGGACGAGCAAGCTAATTTAGCCTATCCGCATTCGGTAGTGCCTGCGGCTAAAGCTAAAGATACTATTGTCGCTTTGTGCGAGACCGAAGGAGTGGATACAGTAGTGCTCGGTGAATCTAAAGATTATAAAGGTAATGATAATTTAATTGCGCCGGCAATTAAACAATTAGCCGAAGAGCTTAAGGTTGCCGCGCTGGAAGTGATTATGGAACCGGAAATGTTGACCAGTGCTGCCGCAGAGCGAGCCGGTGGCACGCACGAGGAGTTGGATGCGCGAGCGGCGGCGTTGATATTACAAAGTTATTTAGATCGGACCCATCGCGGGGAATGGTATTCCACGATATAATAAGTGGTAATGAAGTTACGTGCGGTTGAAAATTTATTTTTGCGGTTTTTCCCGGTGCCGCGGGTATTAGCACCAGCCCGAGCAGGGATTGATATCTCTGATCGCTTGGTTAAATGCGTGGTGGTAGAGACAGGTAATCCGCCAGCCGGCGGAGGGGCCAAAATTGTCGGTCATATGGAAAAGGTTTTACCGGCTGGTGTCATCGAGGCCGGAGTGATTAAAAATCGCGACATTTTACAAAAAACTTTAGCCTTATTAGCTGAAGAACTCTCGATTAAACGAGTCTATGCCTCTTTACCCGAAGATCAAGCCTATATTTTCCGTCTCTCACTACCACCGATGTTGCGAGCGGATATTCGCGGGGCGGTGGAGCTTAGATTAGAGGAGTATGTGCCCTTGGGACCGCAAAATACTATTTTTGATTATGAGATTTTGTCGGGGCCGGCTAGTGGCGAGGCGGCACGCGAGATTCAAGTAACCGCTTTGCCTAAAACGGTGGTCGAGGAATACAGTTCGGTTTTTACTGCTTCGGGTTTAACAGTTGAAGCGTTTGAGATTGAGGCCGCCGCTTTGGCTCGGGCCTTTGTCTATTATGGTGAAAGTGAGGCGGTGCTGTTGGTGGACATTGGTCGGGTCCATACCGGGTTTGCGATTGTGGCCGGTGGACGAGTGATGTTCTCCTCCACTATTCATAATTTTGGTGGTGAGGCGATTACCCATAATATTTCACGCGCCCTCAAGGTCTCGATGGAGGAGGCCGAAAAAATCAAAATCACTCAAGGCTTAAATCGTTCTGCCACTAACAAAGATTTATTTTTTGCCTTGATTGCGGTGCTTTCGGCGCTTAAAGATGAGATCAATAAGCGTTATTTATATTGGCAGCGCGATCGGGAGGATCGAGACACTTTTCCCTACCCACTACGACGTCTTATTTTATGTGGGGGGCAAGCAACTTTAGGCGGTTTGGTCGAGTATTTGAGCTCCAATTTAGAGATACCGGTTGAGGTTGGTGATCCCTGGATTAATACCGGTTATGCTAAAACTTTGCCACCGTTTAATCGCAACAAGTCACTTGGTTATGGTACCGCTTTGGGTCTTGCTTTGCGGGGAGTAACTCTTTTTAATACCCATGATTAATTTACTCCCAACGGAACAGATCTCCACTAATCGCGCTAATTATATTAAAGCGCTGTGGTCGGTCAGTTTGTGGTTTTTAACTGCTATTATTGGCGCCTCAGCCATTTTATTAGCCAGCTTGTGGGGTGTATTAGCGATTAAACAAGAGACGTTACAGCATAATTTGATTGTAGTCCGATCTAGTAATGAGGGACAAGTACTCGACCAGGCCGAAACGACGGCCCGCGTTCTTAAACAACAATTGGCGCGAGCGGTGACGTGGTCCGGCCCAGTTAACATTACTTTACCGAGTACTTTGTTGGCTGATGTTTTAGAGCGACCACGTGGTATTTATTTAAATAATCTCGATTATTTGGCGAGTAAAGAGGGGGTGGCCGAGATTACTGTCACCGGCATCGCTGAGAGCCGTGCAGCTTTAATTGCCTACCAAAAACAACTTAATAGTAAAACTAATTTTAGTAGTGTAGTGTCGCCTTTATCTAACTTTATTATCTCAATTAATACACCCTTCACTTTAACGCTTAAGGTGGCCACCAGTACAAAAAATATATGAAGGCTTTTTGGACTAAAATCCCTTTAATTCCGATTGTCGCAACTATTTTAGTTGTGGTGGTTTGGGCCTGGCTCTGGTTTTTGGTCTCCCGCACCTTAACTCAGGTGGTGGTCGCCGAGACCGAGGTAGCCTCATTGGCCCGGCGGCAAGAAAATGTAGCTCAATTAAAAAAAGTTTTACTAGATACTACTATCGAGCGAGAGCAAGTTGCCAACTTATTTATTACTGCTGAAAAAATTGTCTCCTTAATTGAAACTTTGGAGGGGTGGGCGAGGGAGCTTGGCGCCAATTTGACTATTGATCAAGCTGAGATGGGGGCGGAGCAATTAACTTTAAGCTTAACTGCCACTGGTTCATTTGGGGCGGTTAGTCGCTTACTTAACTTTATTGAGCATTTACCCTATTTAATTAAATTAGAGTCGGTTAGTTTAAAACAAGATGAGTCGACGACAACTGGTAATAATTGGCTGTTGCGGCTCAATATTTTAATCGCTTCGTTTGATAATGTATGAAATTAAATTTAAATCCTAATTGGCTTAAACCAGATATTGATCGACTGCATTTACGACGTCAACCATCTCGCTTTTGGCTTGTTTTTTGTTTATTGATGATTGCTTTAGTCGTCCTCTTAATTATGGCCCATACCATTTTATTTATATTATGGAGTGAGCCGATTGCCGAGGAGGCGATTACTCAAGATGTGACTGATCGACATCAGGTTAATGTGTCTTTACTTAGTCAAATATCCGCGCGCGAGCGCGCTTTCACTGCCGTTACCAGTACCACTTTACTCGGTACCGATCCTGGTGTACCGCCTGCTTTTCGTAGCAAGATGGCACCATAAAAATAGACCTCCCAATAAAAACCGATGAGTTCCCTAATGGTGGGCGATACAGGACTCGAACCTGTGACCTTTCCGGTGTAAACGGATTGCTCTACCAACTGAGCTAATCGCCCTTCTTATGGCTCGAATAGTAACCCATTTTTGGATTTTATGCTACTTTAAAGAGGTTCTGTCTCCGTAGTTCAATGGATAGAACAGGGGACTTCTAAGCCTCTAATATAGGTTCGATTCCTATCGGAGACACCATCATGCTCGAGCCAAAAATTATTTTTGAGGATGAGGGGATTTTGGTATTAGACAAACCGGCGGGAATTAAGGTCCATCGGGATGATTTTACCGGTGAGAGTGAGACTACACTAGCTGACTGGTTGCTTAAAAATTATCCAAACTTAGCCGAGGTGGGCGAGGTGTTTACCAGTAGTAGTGGTCAAGTTTTTTCTAAACCGGGTATAGTGCATAGACTAGATAATGAAACAAGTGGGGTATTGTTGGTGGCTAAAACTTTCGAGAGTTATTTATTTTTAAAATCACAATTTAAAAATCACACTATTACTAAAACATATCACGCTTTAGTGTATGGTAATTTTAACGACTGGAAGGTGGGGGAGAGTAGAACAGTTGATGTGCCCCTTGGTCGCAGTAGTAGTGATCCGCGTCAGCGGGTAGCCAGTGTTAAAGCGAACGGTCCTTTACGCGAGGCCAAGACCGAATTTACCCTATTAGAAAATCTGAGTGATTACAGTTATTTAGCGGCCAAGCCGGTAACTGGCCGGACGCATCAAATTCGCGCCCATTTAAAATATCTCCAACATCCGGTGGTCTGTGATCAATTATATGCGCGAGGTGCGGTGTGTCCGCCACCACTAGCCCGCCAAGCTCTCCATGCTTTACAACTGGAACTGGAGTGGCCCAAGGGACAACGGAGCACATTTACCGCGTCTTTACCTGGCGATTTTAAAACTACTCTTGATCATCTACGCCAGCCGTGATAGACTCTAGCACGTATTATGGCTCGAACAATTATTACCCCAGTCGATATTAAAAGCCGCCAGGTACTCCCGCTTAAAGTTGGAGCAACAGTAAAAGTGTGGCAAAAAATCCAAGAGAAGGGTAAAACTCGTCTCCAACTTTTTGAAGGCTTAGTTATTGCCCACAAACACGGTGCCGAGGCTGGAGCTACCTTTACGGTGCGTAAGGTGGCCAGTGGGGTGGGAGTGGAAAAAATTTTTCCACTCTATTCGCCTAATATCGATAAAATTGAGGTGGTACGCCAAGCTAAAGTGCGTCGAGCTAAACTCTATTATGTCCGTGATCAGGCCGCTAAAGAACAGCGCCGTCGGATGAAGCAAAGTATTGTTGATGCTATAGTAACTGATGAAGTGATTAGCGGTGAACCTGTCGAATCTGTAGTAGCTGAATAAGAGCGCGGGTGTCGTAACTGGTAGCCGAGCTACCTTGAGGTGGTAGTGGCCGTAAGGTCGTGGAGGTTCGAGTCCTCTCCCGCGCACCATTGACTTTTTGATGTAAAGGTGTATACTGACAGATAGAAAGGAGGTGATTGCTTTGAATCGCAGATCGAAACGTCTTCCATATGTGGTATTAGTTACCCTATGGGGGGCTGGTGGCCAGGTGAAGGAATTAGAATACACCACTTGGGCCGTCTCACCTGAAAGGGCCGCTAGTCATATACATTACCGGTTGGTCCGTCGCGGTTATCTGGTCGATTTTCTTTCTCCTGAAGAAAGAGAGAAGAAGTTGTCGATCAGAGTCTTGACTTCTGATGAGTCAGTAATTCCTATTGTTTTTACTCCTCGCCCTCCTCGCCCTCCTCGGCAGTGGCAAGGAGTTCTTGATCTAGGGGTGGCTGGTGATCTGGTGGGACAATATCGATGAATTCTAGGCATCTGACGCTTCCTCTGGCGTCCGATGCCTTTATTTTTAAATAAGGGGGCGGTATACTGCTTTTACCATGCTTTTTACTGGCAAGGGTGATGGTGGTACCACCTCGCTGTTTGGTTGTAAACAACGTATTTCTAAAAGTTCGGCCGTGACCGAGGCCTTGGGTAATATGGATGAGATTAACTCATTTTTAGGAGTGTGTAAGGTGGTAGCGGACAAAGCTTTTTTCCGTCTCCCAAACCGCGCACCGGTAGCTGGGCTGATAGATGAGATCCAGCAAAATTTGTTTATCGTCCAAGCGGAGCTCGCCGGCTCGGCCATGGCGATTACCGAGGATAAGGTTAAAAAAGTGGAGGAGATTATCGGGAGTATTGAGGCGGTCTTACCACCAATCCACTCTTTTTTTGTCTCCGGTGGTACCGAGGTGGCGGCCTTGTTTGACTTTGCCCGGACGATCGCTCGCCGGGCCGAACGACGAGTGGTGGCGGCGGTCGAGTCGGGTGATTGTGAGATAAATACGCAAACACGAGCCTATTTAAATCGTTTGTCTTCGATTTTGTACGCTTTGGCGCGTTGGGCCAATCATCAAGCGGGTATTAATGAGGAAAAACCGACGTATAATTAGAATATGGTGCCCATGGTGTAGTGGTAACACAGCTCCCTGTGGAGGAGCTATCGCCGGTTCGAATCCGACTGGGCACCCCAACAGAGAATAAAATAATGAAAAAAATTGTTGTTATTTTTGGAGTAGCGTTTGGTCTTAATTTGATCTGGGAGAATCTTCATTCGGTGCTTTACAGCCATTATCAAGGTGGAGCGATTACGGAATTGATCTTAATGCGGGCGTCGCTGTTTGATGCGGTAGTAATCACCATTATTACTTTACCTTTTTTATTGTGGCGACCGTTTAAAAATAACCATTGGTTGATGGTAATGATTGGTCTGGTGGTGGCTGTGATTAACGAGTGGTACGGCCTAAGCACAGTGCGCTGGGCTTACAATGATTTAATGCCGATTATTCCGATTATTGCCGTTGGGCTTACCCCCACTCTCCAGCTCGGTCTATTAAGCTATTGGTCTTATCGGTTGACGAAATGGTTGACAACTTAAGGTCGGTTGTGATTATTTGTGGTTAGTAACAGGACCTTGTCAACAAACGGAGGATCAAAGGAGAATTAATGATGAAAATTGGTCAAACGGCAGTAATATTGAGAGTGTAGGTTTGGGTGGTTTTTTAACTATTACTCTTAATTAAATATTTACGGATATCGTCAAAGGTGCCACCGACTTTTTTTCCCGGGTTAAAGATATTTTGCGGATCAAAAATATTTTTGGTTTGTTGGAAGAGAGTGATTATTTGATCGCCAAACTGCTGAGCGAGATAAGGAGTACGAATAATGCCATCATTGTGCTCGGCAGTAATCGAGCCTTGGTACTCTTTAACTAAATCATAAACTTTCTTAGATAACTCTAGGATAATATCGACGGAGTAGATATTTTTGAGATCCATCAGCGGGATAATATGAAAGTTGCCGTCGCCGGGGTGGCCGGCAATCGTATAAATCAATTTGTACTCATCAATTAACTTTTGGAGTCTTGGCAAAAATTCCGGCAAGCAGTGAGGCTTAACTACAATATCGTCAATAAACGGCGCCGTCCGTCGCCCTCTTACGTGTCGGCGCAACAAGTTAAAGCTCTCGCGGCGGATGCGCCAATATTTTTCGGACTCATCGTGATTTTTGGTAATTCGCGTTTTGTATTTAAAATGAGTTATTTTACTCTCCACTTGTTTTAAAATGGCAGCAATCTCGGCTTCGGACTGGCCAGTAAACTCGACCATTAAAATTAATTTAGGTAATTTACCAACGGTAATAATCTGCCACACTTCGGGAATAAAGCTAATTCCCAGTTTAAGTGCCGACCACAAACCCATTTGTTTAAAAAAATCAAAAAAGAATTTGATCGCCAATTTAAGGCTGTAATCATCATAAGACTCTAGGCTGTCAGGTTTGAACGGTAAAATTTCATTGATTAATTGACTTAATTGTTTAAGATCGGGCAAAAAAACAACCAGCATATTAGCGTAAGGCTCGACGGGCCACAGTTTGAAAGTGATTTCGGTCACTAATCCTAAAGTACCTTGGGAACCGACAATTAAACGGCATAAGTCAAAAGTGCCAGCATTTTTATCATATACATTCCATAAATAGTAACCGGCCGAGTTTTTAGGGACATCGGGTTTGGCCGCGATTATTGCCTCATTATTATTAATAATTAATTGCCAGAGTTCGGTGTAAATTTTACCTTCTAAATTGGGTAATCGTTTTTTGACTTCTAATTCAGTGAGAGTTAGTGGGGTAATCGTCATTAAATTACCATCACTTAAGACCAATTTTAAGGCTTTAAGTTGATTTTCCGTTTTGCCATATTTAATCGTCTTTTCGCCCCCACTATTATTGGCCACCATTCCACCCACACTACAGAGTTCGCGCGAGGCCGGGTAAGTGGGCATTAAGCGCTTACGTTTTAAGGCTTCTTTTTCTAAATGACGGTAATAAGTACCGGCTTGGACTATCGCTGTGTCATCAGTTACGGTCAAAACTTTATTCAAGTAACGACTTAAATCGACAATGATTGAGTGGTTAATGGCTCCACCCGACATATCGGTACCACCGGCGCGAGCGGTCAGTGAGAGCTCGGGATACTCCGCTTTATGTTTATTAACAAATTTAACTAGAGTTTGAATGTCAGCCGTATCTTTAGGGTAAGCGACTAATTGGGGTTTGATTTCAAATAGACTGGCATCACGAGAATAAGTTTTAAGGGTAATCGGCGAGTAATCTAAATCGCCCTTAAAATCAATTGTGAGCTCGGCCAGCAATTCTTGATTCATTAATTGTCATTATACGCTGTTTAATTGATCTATGTTAATATAAGCCTGTTAATCGCTAATTGAGACTAAAATATGACTATTACTTCGCGTCAGGTGCTAGTGGTGTTGGTGGTGCTGGCTTTAATCGGCTTTGGCTTTTATACCTATAATTCAACTAATTCAAATAAATCTATGGATGTGACTGAACTTAAAATCGAAACTTTAACCCCAGGTACTGGCACGACGACAGCTCAAGCCGGTCAAACGGTGACAGTGCATTACACCGGTTGGCTCACTGATGGTACTAAATTTGACTCGAGTGTGGACCGTAATGTGCCATTTACCTTCAACTTAGGCCAGGGACAAGTAATTGCTGGTTGGGATCAAGGAGTCGCGGGTATGATCACGGGTGAAAAGCGTAAATTAACGATCCCATCGACTTTAGGTTATGGGGCGGTTGGTACCCCGGGCGGCCCGATCCCACCTAATGCCACTTTGGTCTTTGAGGTGGAATTGTTGAGTGTCAAATAATTAAGTTTATGAATTATGAAGATTGAAGAATTAAATCGTTTAGCTAGCTCTCGTCGCCGCAAGCGTGTTTGGTTGTGGGGCGGGGTGGTACTGGTTGTTTTAATTGTGATTGGTATTAGTGTCGCCAGTGTAAAAAGTGGTGGTATTAGTACGGCGGTCGGGGACTTGTCTGACCCAGTTACGGCAGCTGATTGGCAAAAAGGGAGTACTAATCCAACCGCGACAATTGTCGAGTACAGCGATTTCCAATGCCCAGCTTGTGGCAGTTATTATTCGATAATTAAAGAGTTGCTCACTAAGCGACCAGATGTCGCTTTAGTGTATCGCCATTATCCGTTACCGCAACATTTACAAGCTAAAATAGCCGCCACAGCCGCTGAGGCGGCAGGTGCCCAAGGTAAGTTTTGGGAAATGCACGATATGTTGTTTGATAATCAAGCGGTGTGGAGTGACAAAACTAGCGCCCCGGAAATATTTATTGGTTATGCGGCCGCCCTTAAGCTTGACTTAGATCAATTTAGGGCCGATGTCGCTTCCGCCACTACCACTACCGCCATCAATGACGACCTTGCCTCGGGTCGGCGCTCACGAGTCAATAGTACACCCACCTTTTTTATTGATGGTGAGCAGGTGAATAATCCAGCCGGAGTTGATGAGTTTATTAAATTAATCGATCAAACTAAAAATGAGTCTTAATCAAAAAATCGCGTTTGTGATTTTAATACTCACGATCATTGGTTTTGCTGATGCTGCCTTTTTAAGCACTAAAGTATTGTTGGGTCAACCAGTACCTTGTCCAATTACTGGCGGATGTGAGACCGTCACCAATAGTCAGTACTCGCGGATTGGCGGTGTGCCGGTGGCGGTTGTGGGGGCGATATATTATTTAGGACTAATCATTCTTGCGTTATGGTATATCGACAGCGTAAAATTAAAAGTATTGCGAGCGATTACTATTATCTCCGGATTCGGCTTTTTGTGGACGTTATACCTTACTTATTTACAGGCCTATATGATTAATGCTTGGTGTATTTATTGTTTAGTCTCGGCGGCCACGACGACTCTTATACTCCTTACCAGCCTGTGGCTTAATCGTCGTCTCTCTAATGCGGGTTGATGTTGGACCAACTATCTTTGTTGTTTTTGGAGTGACCGGTGATTTAGCCGGCCGCAAGTTATTGCCGGCCTTGCTCAATTTGTCGGCGGCCGGCTTGATGCCTAAAAAATTTCACTTAATAGGTGTCTCACGTCGTTCCTTTTCTCAAACCGACTTTGCTACTTTTTTGCGCCAATCCATTAAGCCGGTTAATCGCGAGGCCTGGTCCGAGCTCGAGTGGTTAATTGGTAAAAGTGAGTATGTCTCCGGTCAATTTGACGACACTACTTTATATAGTCGAATACTCGAGACAGTGCGACGGGTGGAGAGCGAGTGGGGACTATGCGCTAATAAATTACTTTATTTAGCGGTGCCGCCGACCTTGTATGAGCCGGTACTGACTCAACTCGGTAGCTCGCCGCTACGTTTGTCTTGTAGTGGTGACGAGGGCTGGACCCGCCTACTGATTGAAAAGCCATTTGGTAGTGATCCGGTCATGGCCAATCGTCTCGAACAAATTTTAGCTAAAACGTTTAAAGAACATCAGGTTTATCGCATCGATCATTACTTAGCTAAAGAGGCTTTACAAAATGTTTTAGCTTTTCGCTTTGTTAATCGTTTATTTGAGCCGCTATGGAGTCACAAACATTTAGCTCAAATTACTGTCCGGTTGTGGGAGCGCGGCGGTATTGGCACCCGCGGACCATTTTATGATCACTTGGGCGCCTTGCGCGACGTTGGTCAAAATCACGTTTTGCAAATGGCGGCGGCGGTGTTAATGGAAGAGCCTAAAAAAATGACTGCTGATGAGATCCGCGCCTCCCGAGCTAAAGCATTTAAAGTGATTGGCTTGGCCGATAAAAAAACTAAAGCCCAAAAATTAATTCGGGCCCAATATCAGGGTTATACTAAAGAGGAGGGGGTGACTAAACACTCTAATACCGAAACTTTTTTTCATTTAGAAACTTTGTTAATTGGAGCGCGCTGGCGGGGCGTTAAATTAATTTTAGAGTCCGGTAAAGCCTTGCCCGAGTCTCGCGCCGAGATTGAGGCTGTGTTTACGACAGGGAATAAATTGACTTTTCGGATTCAACCCGAAGAAGGGATAACACTAACCTTTCGCATTAAACATCCAGGGTTGGAAGAGGGTTTTGACACCGAAGTGTTGAGTTTTGATTATAAAACTAAATTAGGCTCCATCCGCCTGGTGGATGCTTATGAAAAATTATTATTTGATGCCTTTTTAGGGGATCAAACCCGTTTTTCCACTAGCGCGGAAGTGGCCACCGCTTGGCAATTAGTCGAAGCTGTCCGCACTACTTGGGATCGTGAGCCCCTCTACCCCTACACCCTCGGCACCTACCCGGTGTTTGAGTAACCATTGTCAAGGCCTCGCCTTGACAATGGGCTCCAAAGCTCCAGCCTTTAGGCCGGTGAGGTTGTTCAGTTACCCTTCAAGGGTGACACTGTGGACAGCCACTGTTCCCACTTTTCTTGAGGTGTCATTCCGTTCAGATATTTACCGAGGTGAATGCGTTCGTAATTGTAAAACTGCAAGTACTCTCCGAGTGTTTTCCATGG
>JACPIA010000006.1 GCA_016188295.1 Candidatus Vogelbacteria bacterium | reverse complement strand
CCATGGAAAACACTCGGAGAGTACTTGCAGTTTTACAATTACGAACGCATTCACCTCGGTAAATATCTGAACGGAATGACACCTCAAGAAAAGTGGGAACAGTGGCTGTCCACAGTGTCACCCTTGAAGGGTAACTGAACAGTTTAACTCATTTAAGCTCTTTTTGGTTTATATTGTTTAGCGGAATCTAGATAATCTTGGAGTGGCGGTAGACCCCATTCTTTTCTTAATTTGTCTACGTTTTTTGGATTATTCAGCGGAGCTAAAGAGAGGTTACCTCTTTTATCGACCTTAAATTGACTACCAAATTTTTGTTTTTTGCGCTCACTTATTAATATCCTATCTTCCAAAAAGGCAATATTTGCTGGTAAAATATTTTTTTTATTATTCAAATAGACTCGTTTCATTAACGAGAGACATTTTTTTTGAAATTTAACATCATGGTCAGCGTGCTGGACTAATAGCCACGCTCCCCAACTAGCTTTTTTACCAACCAAACTTATAGTAGGCCAGCCTATCTCTTGGATAATGGACTTGAGTTTGATGGTATTTTCTTTGTCTAACTTTAGATCAAAGACTTTACCTTTGTCCGCTTTTTTGCGCATCTCTAGGTCTAATGCCACCATTTTATTAATTTGTTTTGAGATATCTTTTAACTTAGCCATAATATTTATTTATAAAATAAAGGGTGGTCACAAGGACCACCCCCAAGGAGATCGGTCCAGAAACTAGTCGTCTGGGTCTCCAGCGCCACTTCTGCCGGTACACCAGCCAGTAGCCATGGAATCGTTGGCATCTAGCTTTGTCTCTGTGTTGACAGCACACACAGCCGCAAAAGTTTCTTGTTCCATCCCTCATCACCTCCTTTCCAGATACTAACTAAAGAGTATCTTACCACATCTTTATTAATGCAAATTATTTCCTCTCTTTTTCCTTTTCCCTCTCCTTCTCCCGCCGCTCTTTTTCCTCTTGGATTACCCAGTAAGGGAAGGAGAGACAAAAGATGACTTTGTGGAGAGTCTCCATAATCAATTAATACTATAGTAAAATAACCATGTATGCACATTATTGGTGTCAAAACTCAACTTTTTAAACCTTTAGACAACTTACTTGAGTTTATTGACTGTGAAATTACCCGATTAAAGTCTGGAGATATTGTGATTATTACTTCTAAAATCGTGGCCTTGGCGCAAGGTCGAGTAGGCTCCTTAGCCGACAAGCAGATGCTAATTGAGCAGGAGGCCGAGCAGACCATCGACACCCCCTGGGCCACGCTTACCCTCACTGCCGATGGTTGGTGTCTTAATGCCGGGGTGGATGAGTCTAATGCTGACAATCAGCTTATTTTGCTCCCCCATGAGCCATTTGAGGTTGCCCGGGAAATACAGCAACACCTGATGGCCAAATTCTCTCTTAGTGAGCTGGGGGTGGTTATTACCGATACCAAAAGCTTGCCCTTGCGCGCGGGCACTATGAGCCGTGCCTTAAGCTACAGTGGGTTTAAGCCTCTCAAAAGCTATATTGGTAAAACTGACTTATTTGGTCGAGTTACTCGCTTAACCGAGAGTAATGTAGCCGATGCCTTGGCGGCCAGCGCTGGCTTGGTGATGGGTGAAGGCAATGAGCAAACTCCTCTAGCGATAATTAGTGACGCACCAGTCGAGTTTACCGACCACACTACAAATATAAAAAACACCAGTTTAAGCTTATCACCCGAGAATGATATTTTTGCCAAAGTTTTTACTACCAAACCAAAACCTAAACCAAAGAAATAAAAAAGCGCCGAGCGAAGTTTAACCTTGCCAGGCGCTGCGAGAGTGAACTCGATCCTATCTACCTCGCTCCAAACTTTTGAGTACCTTGAGATACAAATCCTCAACGATTTGCTGTTGAGCCTTTCCAGTTTGGGCATAATGATCCAAACCGGGGGCTGAGTTGATCTCGAGCACCCAATATTTATTAGGCTTGTCAGTGATACTTCCCTCCACCATCAGGTCCACTCCACACAAGCGTAGACCCAGGTCTTTGGTGAGCTTAATGGCCAAACGCTTAAACGCCGGGTGGATGCGACTAGTCACGTCCACCGAATTACCACCGGTAGAAAGGTTGGCATTGTCTAATAAGTAGACTCGCTCACCCGCCGCCGGCACCGAGGTAAAGCTAAGTCCCAAACGTTTAAGCTTAAGACTGATCCGCGGATCATCCAGTCTAAGGCGAGTGTCGCGACTGCTGGCCTTAAACTCCCGTTCTTTGCGTTTGAGCAAGCCGGCAATACTCGAGCGATCATTACCCACGACACTAAGCGGTATCCGCTCGTAAGCCGAGATAATCTCCTGGTCCAAGACGACCACCCGATAGTCTCGGCCCATAACTGGTCGTTGGACTAGTGCCACCCGGTCCCGCTTAAAGATGCGACGTAGGGTTTGGTAAAACTCGAGCTTGGTGTGGACCAAAGTGACACCCACCCCTTGACTCCCACTATTTGGTTTAACGATTACCGGCCAGCCCAACTTTTGCGCATAGCGATAAGCGGCGTCGATAGTCCGTTTAGAGCGGATGGCTCGGGCCCAGTCGTTAGAGTAAAAAGCTTCACCCTCAACGACCGGGTAACCCTCTTTTTTGATAAAATAGTTGGCAAAGTCCTTGTCTTGAGCCAACTCGGAGGCTCCCATCGGGTTAAGATCCAAAGTGGAATACCTAAAATACGAATTTTTACCGTTTTTAAAGGCGATCTGACCCACGATTTGCCAATGAGGCTCCATCGTGACCACTGCTCCTATTTTAGGCGCTATTTTTTGTAAGACAGTTCCCAAAATAGGGGTAGGATGTCTTTTTCGTTTCTTGATCATTAGCGTATCCTCCTTCTAAGGTTGTATATTAATATAACTAATATATTTTGTCAAATTCCTTCTCGTTTCAACTCTTCGATCAATTTACGGGCTGATCTAGAGAGCTTGGTGGGAGTAGTAAAAGTGACGCGCACCAGTAAATCACCGCGCTTACTGCCCTTAGGCACGCCCTTACCTTTAATCCGCAATCTCTCGCCATATTTGACCCCCTCGGGGATGATCAACGTCAACTGGCCATCTAGGGTCTCAATCTTGCGCTCGGCGCCTAACAGCGCCTCGCTTAGTTTAATGGTTAAATCCATCAACAAGTCACTCCCTTCGCGGTGTAGTGTTCTATGAGACTCGACATGGACTTTGATATAAAGATCCCCGGCCACTCCTCGCGCTACCGCTTCACCGCGACCAGTCATCCGAATCATCTCGCCGTGGTTAATCCCGGCTGGCACCACTATTTTTATTTCTTCACTCTGCTTGAGAGTGCCTTTGCCACCACATTTAGCACAAGCCTTTTCGGGCACCTCACCTTTGCCGTGACACACAGAGCACTCCACCACCGTAGTAAACGAGCCAATAAAAGCATTGCGCGTCTCCCGTACCCGACCTTGACCATTGCAAGTAGTACACTTTTTTAATTTAGTGCTCGGCTCGGCGCCCTCGCCCTTACAGTTGTCACACAAATTAATTTTATTGATTAAAATCGCGCGTTCGGTGCCAAAAATAGATTCTTTAAAAGTAACTTCGATATCGACCGAGATATCACGGCCACGTTTTTGCCGACTGGCGGAACCTCCGCGCCCACCACCAAAGAGATCACCAAACATCTCTCCCAAATCAAATTCCATACCACCTTGTCCATTAGTAAAACCAGAAAAATCGAATCCACCAAAACCTTGCCCAGCACCACCACCGGCAAAATTACCAGTATTGCCAAACTGATCGTATTGAGCGCGCTTGGAGTCATCGGACAAAATTTGGTACGCCTCATTAACCTCCTTAAATTTAGCGTCATTACCGCCCGGCTTGTCGGGATGATATTGATGCGCCAATTTACGAAAAGCCTTTTTAATCTCCTCCTTAGACGCCCCCTTATTTACCCCCAAAATTTGATAATAGTCTTTCATAATCGTTATTTATCATAGCATTTATCAATATTTTGTCACCCAAGTCTCTATTTTCTACGATCGTAGAAGATAGAGACTATCTTGACTAATCTGATTATAGATGATAGGACAATAAGTAGAGGGTCTGAATGTAAGTAGGACCTTAAAATCAGCTGTGGACTATTCTTGTGTGCGGTAACAGAAAGGGAGAGGAAGATGTTTGAGATTATAGAATCTTTGTTGGCGGTCATTGGTTTTGGTACATTAACAATCTTTTGTCTTAATAAAATAAGTCTATGGCGAGAAGACAGACAGTTTAAGAGAGTAATGAAGATCCTAAAGGAACAGAGGGAGACCGAGGAAAAACGCCAAGGGTCAACCTAATAATCTTTTTAGTCACTACCATCACAAGAAATTGTGATGGTTTTTTTTAAAGCACAACGAGGCTAAGCCTCGTTGTTGATAAATAAGGGTTACTTTGTCTTATTCTTTAGTCTCGGCATCTCGAACTTCACCCTCACCAGCTTCTCCGCCAGCTGGCGGATTAGGTTCTTCAGTGGGAGTTTGCTTAGCCATCGCCTCACCGATCTTAGACATTGCTTGGGAGAGCTCGCTCATCGCTTTTGTAATCACCTCTTTATCACTATTTTCTTTAACTTTTTTAACTTCTTCTATCTTGTTATTGACTTCTGTTTTAATCTCCTCACTCACTTTATCACCTGCATCCTTAATCGCTTTCTCGGCGGTGTAAATCATTTGATCGGCCGTATTTTTAACTTCTATCATTTCTTTCTTTTTCTTATCTTCATCAGCGTGGAGCTCGGCATCCTTTTTCATCCGCTTAATATCCTCTTTAGAGAGCGAGGTTTGAGCCTCAATCCGCACCGACTGCTCCTTACCACTGGTTTTATCTTTAGCTTTAACGTTTAAAATACCATTAGCATCCAAGTCAAAAGTGACTTCCACTTGCGGCATACCGCGCGGTGATGGCGGGATCCCATCCAAAATAAAGCGGCCTAAACTCTTGTTGTCGGCGGCCAACTCCCGCTCACCTTGGACAATGTGGATCTCGACGGACGTTTGATTGTCCGCCGCGGTGGAGAAGACTTGTGAGCGCGAGGTCGGGATGGTGGTATTTTTCTCAATCACTTTAGTAGCTACTCCACCCAAAGTCTCAATCCCGAGCGAAAGTGGAGTAACATCAAGCAACAACACATCTTTAACGTCGCCTTGGAAGATTCCCGCTTGCACCGCCGCGCCTAAGGCTACCACTTCGTCGGGATTAATCGAGAGATTAGGCGCTTTGCCAAATAATTTTTTAACCGCCTCTTGGATCGCCGGCATCCGGGTCTGGCCACCGACTAAAATAATCTCATCAATCTCACTGGTTTTATAACCAGAGGCCTCTAGTGCCCGCTTAGTAATCTCAATTGAGCGGTCAACATATTCGCCAGCCAACTCCTCTAATTTAGCGCGACTTAATTTAAGTAGTAAGTGTCGTGGTCCCGAGGCGTCGGAGGTAATAAATGGAATATTAATCTCGGTGTCAATAGTAGTCGAGAGCTCGTGTTTAGCCTTCTCCGCGGCCTCTTTGAGGCGTTGTAAAGCAAGCTCGTCTTTGGTCACATCAATCCCCGACTCTTTTTTAAACTCGGCGCCAATCCAAGCAATAATTTTTTGATCAATATCCTCACCGCCCATATGCGAATCACCGTCGGTGGACTTAACCTCCACACTTTGCTCGTCCTCACCACCAGCAATGTCGAGCACCGAGACGTCAAAAGTCCCACCACCAAAGTCGTAGACGACAATCTTTTCGTCCTTCTTTTTATTTAAACCGTAGGCGAGCGCGGCGGCGGTCGGCTCGTTGATGATCCGACGCACTTTAAAGCCGGCAATCTCCCCCGCGTGTTTAGTGGCTTGGCGTTGAGAGTCATCAAAGTAGGCTGGCACGGTAATCACCGCCTCCTCAATCTTTTCCCCCAACTTAGCCTCGGCATCGGCTTTTAACTTAGCCAAGATCATGGCCGAGACCTCCTCGGGACGATATGATTTGTCGCCTATTTTAACCTTAACGCCACCATCATCCGAGCGCTCAATGGCAAATGGGACCAAACCTTTATCTTTTTGGACATGTGGGTCATCAAACTTGTGACCCATTAAGCGCTTAATACCGTAAATGGTGTTGAGTGGATTGGTAATCGCTTGACGCTTGGCGAGCAAACCAACCAAACGCTCACTGGTTTTAGACATGGCCACAATTGAGGGTGTAGTGCGGACACCTTCACTGTTCTCAATTATTTTGGGCTCTCCGCCAACCACATATGCCATCGCCGAATTAGTGGTGCCTAAATCAATTCCTAAAATTTTTGCCATAATATTTTTAATTTAATTAATTATTAAAGACTTTAACTTGAGTTGGTCGTAACATTTTATCACCCCGTTTATATCCTTTTTGAATCACTTGAGCAATTTTACCATCTTGATCCTCATTCTCACTTTTTACCGTACCAATTGAATGATCACGCGCGGGGTCAAAATTTTCTCCTACCGCTGGTGTGATTAGTTCCACTCCATACTCTTTAAAAATACTGTCCAACTCTTTATAGATCCCTTCGATCCCTTGGCGCCAATTAGGCGGCGCACTTTCCCATACTTTTCTATTACTGATCGCTGATTCAAAATGATCGGCTAAAATAAAAAACCGACCTAAAATAAATTCTAACGAGTGATCGAGTAACGCCTTGCGGTCGTTATCAAACAAACGTTTCTCGTTGACTAAATCAGCTTTAGCTCGTTGCCAACCGTCTAAATATTGACCCCGCTCGCTCTCACAGATTTTAAGTCGGTCTCGTAGTTTTTTAAGTTGATCAACTGGTGAGTGCTCGGCCTCCTCGTCCACCACAATATCCTCTGATTGATTTAAATCATCTTGATTCATAACATTTTAAATTAATTATCACTCCGCGAGCCGGTCGTTTGAGTGGTAAAAGTGCCGGCAGTCAATGATAAATCTTTGACTAAAAGGTCAACGCGGCGATCAAACATATTGTCACCATTATCGATGTGGGCTTGGACATAATATGGTAAGTCATCAATAGTATTGCGGAGTAATGGTATTGCTAAAGCGAGATAATTACCAGAACGGACCAATACGGCGCCTAAAACATTACCCGGTTCGCCCTCTCGATCCTCATAAACTGCCAGCCATACCGGATTAACAACACGGACATCTCTAATCAATACTTGATTGCCTGGTGGTTGATCATCAACCGTAAAACTAATACCCGAGAGAGTGGTGGAGGTAGTAGTGGTCGCTAAATTCTTTTTAATTTGGCTGACCAAGGCATCAGGAGTGGCGTATTGATCACTCGCTGTCCAACCCAGACCAAAACCAATAATTAACGAAACAATTGCAATCAGTAGTGTCCTCCATTGAGACTGTATTTGACCAGCTGATAGTAATTCCATAACCGTAGTATACTCACCATTTATCGATTGTCAACCTTCGTCATTGTCAAGGCAACGCCTTGACAATGACTAATTAGCGCTTACTCCACTGAGGAGATTTGCGGGCTTTTTTGAGACCGAATTTACGACGCTCTTTCATTCGAGCGTCACGGGAGAGATATTTAGCGGTTTTGAGCGGAGTTCGTAATTCTGGTTTCCATTTCGCTAAAGCGCGAGCTAAGCCCATCCGGACAGCGGCGGCTTGGGAGGTAATGCCTCCGCCATTTACTTTAACGGTAATGGTCAAAGCCCCATTCATTTCGGTTAAGGTCGCCGAGGCAACAGCCATATCTTGCAACACTGGAGTCACAAAATAAGTTTTAAGTGACTGGTCATTAACTGTCACCTCACCTTTAGTACTAGGGGTAATCCGCACGCGCGCCACCGCCGTTTTGCGTCGGCCCACTCCCTCAATGTATTTTTTATCAATCATTTTAGTCATATTTTTATTCAGTAATAATCAAATGCTTTAACCAATCACGGCGCAAACGATTAGCCGGCAACATCCCTCGGACGGCACGACGAATAAGTTCTGCATGACCTTTTTTAGTAATTACTTGAGCGGGCGATTCCTGACGCAAGCCACCCGGGTGACCAGTGTAGTGGGAATATTTCTTAGTCGCTGTTTTGGTGCCTGAGAGTTTGATTTGAGCGGCATTAGTAATCTTAACGGTATCACCAGTGGCAATATGACGAGTAAAACTTGGTGAGCGCTTGCCACGCAATAAAAGTGCAACCTCGGTGGCGAGACGGCCTAAACTTTTACCATTAGCATCAATAGTATGAGTGGTCATAATTTTATACAAATTCGATATAAGCCATTGGACTAGCATCACCCTGGCGCGGTGGTAATTTAACAATCCGAGTGTAACCACCCAGTCGATCAACATGGCGTTTAGCCAACACGGTCATTAATTTTTTGGCCGCCGTCTCATTACCACCAAGACGAGAAACCAATAATCTTTGAGCGCTTAAACTTCCTCCTTTAGCTATAGTGACCATCTTCTCCACTATTGGACGAATCGCTTTGGCTTTAGCCACGGTGGTTTTAATTTTTTCCTCTAAAATAAGCGCCACTGCTAACGAACGCATCAAAGCAGTCCGCTCGTTGCGCTCGCGACCAAACTTTTTGGTTTTACTATGGTGACGCATAAATAATTATTTTTTAAGCACAATCCCACGGAGCGCCAAAGCTTCTTTGATTTCTTCCAAGCCTTTTTGGCCTAAGCCGTCTAGCTCGAGTAAATCATCTTCTTTCTTGCGCATCAAGCCCCCAACCGTTCGGATACTGGCACCGGTCAGCGCCTTCATCGTCCGCACCGACAAATCCAAGTCTTCAATGCGCACTTTAGCCACATCAGTATCGCCGGCGCTATCATTGCCAGATTCACTGTCATTATCGTTATCACTTGGCAGATCAAGTTCTTTAAAACCAACAATGGCCTGAAGTTGACTAATCATAATCTCAATTGAACGGGTTAAGGCTTCCCGAGGCGATACTACACCATCAGTCTCGATCGTGACACGCAACTTATTAAAGTTGGTCCGATTACCCACCCGCATCGGCTCCACCTCATAACTGACGCGACGAATCGGCGTAAAAATAGCATCAAGAGCAATCGTACCGATCTCCACTTTATCTTTCTGGAGCGCCTCTTTAGCGATATAACCTAGACCTTTTTCCAAAGTAATTTCCATCTCCAATGAAGCATTTTTGTCGGTAATGGTCGCAATTACATAATCTTTATTGGCCACTTCGGCTTGACCAGGAGTCTCAATATCACCAGCCATGACTGTTTTGGCGCCTTTAACTTTTAAATTGACCACTAACGGCTCATCACCTACTACTTTAAAACGAACTCGTTTTAGATTGAGAATAATCGCAATAACATCTTCTTTAATACCCGGAATAGTCGAAAACTCATGATTAACTCCGCTAATCTTAACGGCAGTAATGGCAAAACCGGGAAGTGACGACAAAATGATCCGGCGCAGAGAGTTGCCTAAAGTGTGACCGTAACCCGGGTACAAACCTTCAATCTCGTAAATACCCTCTGTTTCGTTCTCGGAGATTGCAATTGGTTTCGATGGCAAAATAATGTTTAAGTCAGACATAAATAAAAATTATTAATAAATTATAATAAATAAATCTTAAACTCGACTGTAAAACTCTAAGATGGAACTAAAATTGATTGTTCCGGCTGTACTCGACTGATGTGGTAACGCCTTAATCACACCAGCATATGTTTCGGTATCAAGGACCAACCACTCCGGTACTGACCAATCTTTGACCCGCTCCGGTACCGCCGTAAATACTCCCTTGTCGCGACTCGCTAAGCGGACAGCCACTCGATCGCTCACCCGAACAGTGTAAGATGGAATTTTATTACGTTCTTCGTTAACAATAATGTGGCCGTGGGAGACTAGCTGGCGCGCCGCTTGACGAGTGGGCGCTAAGCCGAGGCGGTAAACAACATTATCTAGACGACTCTCAAGAGCGGCATACAAGCGCTCGGCTGGTACTCCACCATGAGCGGCTTGAGCGGCCCGGACATAACGAGTAAATTGTTTTTCAGTCACGCCATAAGTAAAACGGGCCTTTTGCTTTTCCAATAATTGGCCACCATACTCAGTAGCCATACGACCACCCTTTTTGGAACGCGGTTTTTCAGTACCGGAGATGGTAAACTTGGTCGTTTGGCATTTACCAAAGACCCGATCACCGACGCGCCGACAAATTTTATATTTTGGACCTGTTTTCATAACTCAATCGTATCTCTAAAAATTATTTATTAAACTCGACGTGGTCGAGGCGGTTTAGGACCATTAAATGGCACCGGTGTAACATCGGTAATCGAACGTACCGAAAGACCTTTAGAGATCAAGGCGCGCACCGCCGATTCCCGGCCAGCCCCCACACCCTTTATCACCACTTGTACTTCTTTAAGGCCCAAGTTTTGGGCCTTGTCTACTAAGTTTTCGGCTACTTTACCAGCAGCAAAGGGCGTACCTTTTTTAGAACCCTTAAAGCCCATTGCCCCACTAGATGACGAGAGGACCATGCCACCTTTTTCGTCGATCAAAGATATTAGTAAATTGTTGTAGGTCGCTTGGATGTGAATAGTGCCCACCTCCAAACGGCGCTTAGACACTTTACTCGAGAGCGAGCCCTTGTTAAGGGTATCACTTTCGGTCTGACCTTTTTTAATAACGCGTTTTTTACCCATAAATTATTTTTTATCTACCTTTTTGCGACCAGAAGCCATAGTCTTGCGGACATTACCTCGTCGAGTACGTGAGTTAGTCTTAGTGCGTTGGCCCCGAACCGGTAACCCGCGCATATGACGGATACCGCGATACGCTTTAATATCTTTGAGACGTTTAATATTAGTGGAAATCTCGCGTTTTAAATCAGCCTCAATTTTAAAAGCTTCAATACTTTTACGAATGCGATTCTCCTCATCAGCGGTAACATCGGCAATTTTTTTACCATAAGCCACTTTGGCCTCATCTAAAATTTGATGAGCCAATGGCCGACCAATACCATAAATCGCCGTGAGGGCAATCTCTAGGCGTTTATTAGTGGGCAAAGTAATACCAGCGATACGCATAAATTTAGATATTAGAAAAAATTAGATTTTAGGCTTGTTTTTGTTTATGACGCGGTTTAGCTAAACAGATAATATACAAATGACCTCGCCGTTTGACGAGTTTACACTTAGCACATCGCGGTTTGATTGTGGAGCGAACTTTCATAAAAATTTAGTAACGCTTAATGATTCGCCCCTTGCCACCATAGACATCAAGAAGGACATCTACTTTATCACCGACCAGTACCCGAATCCGGTGTAAGCGCATTTTGCCCGATAAATAGGCTAAAAGTGGCGCCTCGAGATTGCCAGTATCCACGCGGAAATGCGTGTTAGGCAGAGCTTCTACCACAACACCAGAAACGACAGAACCTTCTGGGGAAGAAGGCTTTTCTTCTTCTTTAGCTATCATTTTGTGTACCTGGATAATGTTAGCAGACTTCCCCTTAAAGCGTCAAGTATCATAGCCATTATTTCAGATCTAGGATCACTTTGACTCGAGCATTGTTGTCGGGGATATCCCCAGACCACGGAGGAAAGAAAGAAACCCCTGCTTTTTCAATCCCCGGGTAAAGGGCAAAAATGTTAGGGTACTCGGCTGGGACAACGCCACGCAACTTTTCAATCAAACTGGCTTGGTCAAAGTCCCAGACTAATTTAGCCGTCCCTTCTAAATTAAAGGTAATTTTATCAGGCACGGTAGAAGTAGTAATTTTATTAATTAAAGAAAATTTAAGCTCCTCCGGATTAACCAGTCTAATCTCCTCGCGGTTATAACCCGGCAACAATTTGACCGCTAAACCGCGCGCTAACTTTTTATTATCAAAGACAATCGCGGTTAAATTAGCCTCTTCAACTAAAATAACATTATTACTCGACGAGGTGGCCGTTATCGGTACCCCCTCGTTAAAGCTCATTTGGACACTATCGGCAAAGAGGAGCGCAGTGTCCGGTAATTCCCCGTTTGCCTTTTCTACAATCCGCTGGCGGATAGCCTCTTGGAGCTCGGCTCGAGCCTTAGCTTTGTCGGTTGGTGAGACTGTGCGCATCTCACCCACAAAACCACCAGTCATCGGTCCGCCAGAGCGGCCACTAAAAGCGGTATAACGCGGATCCCCCTTAAAGCCCGGGATAGTAAACTCGCTCGGCCCGATATTGTACTCGGCACCTGGTTTGTCGGCTAATACTGGCACCGTAATTTGGCCTGGTGTTTTAACGCCATCTTTAGTGGTTTGACCTGGCACATTAACCGCACTGGTAATCCGATAAACTTTACCATCAGTTGTTTCAAATCGAGTATTGGTAATTAATTTTTGGACTTTGTCGTCGTAATTATTGTAAATAGTGATTAAACCTTTGGCTTTGTCGGAACGTTGCTCTACCCCGGTAGCGGTTACGATTTTTTGCTCACGATCAGTAGTGCGCATTAAACCAAATTCAATCGGGGCGGCCCCCGGTGTTTGACTAGCCTCAAAACTACCCGTGACGGGCACGGCGGCTTGGCGCGGAGTAATGGTGATGGTCGCTCGAGCCAAAGCGCCCGAGAGTAAAATAATCACCAATACCACCACAATTATCCCTGCTCCCCAAATGATACCCCGCTTAGGAACATCACGTGATAGTCGCGTTTGATTAAAAGTCTGGACTGGTGGCGTCGAACTGCTGGTTAGTGGCGTATCCTCCAGTGGTACTGGGCGCACGCGGGTAATCTGGGAGCTTGGCCTTTTAGGTAAGATCTCGCGCAGACTTTTTTTAGGTTTAACAATATCGTCCATAGTAATTAAGTTAGTGATTTCATTTTATGACAAAAGAGCGTCTCAAGCAATAAAAAGCTGTCCCCAGGTACCGGTACTCCTTGGCATAATTGACTGATCAATCGATCACCCACCTCATAGACTACCGGCGCGCGCGAACTTAAAGTTAACGCCGTTAACGGTAACCGTTTTAAAGTTCGAGCAAAGAGACGAGTTAGATCATTCTCACCGATCAACACTATTTCGTCTGGTAAAAAAAGATTACCTAAAATATCGTGGCTGGTCTTTTCAAGTTCCAGACGCCAATTATTTAAAGCGAGTTCGGTATTAGTAATAAGTGATCGCAGGGTTGGTGGCACATTGTCTTTAGTCAATAACATTAATTTAGTTTCAATATCGACCGGTATTGATTGAGCAGTGTCTGCTAATTGTTTAATGATGTTTTGATAGCCGTAAGGGAAAGAACCAATACCCGCCAGCGCCCCCTGACTAACAACCAGCACATCGGTCGTGGCTCCCGATATATCTACCATCACAAATGAGGGTGTCTGTGGCAATAAATCACGCATCACCACAAAACTAGCGGAGGCAAAGGAACGGATATTAAGTGGGATAGTGTTAAGGCGCCTACAAATTACTTGACGAATGATCTCGAGTAGATCTTGATCGGCTCCGGCGATAAAAGTGTTAATCGTCGCGGAATTTACTATTTCGCCTCGCGCTTCGGTTAGTGGGTAAGCGTTAGCGGTTAGATGGACCACCTCGCGCTCTAATACCTCCATCAACCATGGTGTCCAACCTCGGCCAGTGAACTCCTCTTTGACGACCGTCACCTCTTCATCAACTAATTTTTTAATTAATTTAGGGGTAAAGGCAAAAGGTTTATCTTCTTGTAATTTAATTGTCCGCGGCACACCTACATAATAAATTGAGGATAAAAAACAAAACACTTCCACTGGCTTAATGCTGCCTAACACTGTTTGCATCACCTCTTCAAGGATTTGACTAACCTCGTGCTTAAATTGCTCGGGGCTCGCTTTAGCATTAGGACTGAGTGGTAAGCGCGTAGTGGCTAGTGGTGTTAAACAAGTACCTGGGGACGCTTTAGTATCAAGTGGACCCAGAGTAGCGCCAATACTGGTACTACCTAAATCTAAGATTAAAATAAGACTCATTAGCCTTTATTGTAACACAGCTTTTATGCGACGGATGCCAGCGGCTACCGCCTCCTCTTTAATAATTTTAAAAGTACCGAGCACACCGGTGTGCTCCACATGCGGTCCACCGCAAAACTCTTTAGAGTAGGCGGTGTTAAGCGATTCGCCGATATAATAAACTTTAACCTCGTCACCATACTTCTCATCAAACAAATGCCGTGCGCCAGTCTTTTCCGCTTCCACTTTAGATAAGATCACAAAATTGACCGGCAAATTGGCTTCAATTTTCTCATTTACTATTTGTTCTATTTTTTGCTTTTCCTCATCAGTCAATTTAGCGCCGTGACTAAAATCGAAACGCAATCGTTCGGCGGTAATATTACTACCCCGCTGCTCGACACCCTCACCCAACACTTCATGGAGCGCTTGATTAAGCAAGTGAGTGGCTGTGTGATATTTAATCACCACCTCAGAGTGATCCGCTAAACCACCAGTGAACTTCTGTTCGGCATTAGAACGTGAACGAGATTGATGATCGCCTAATTTAGTTTTAAAATCAGCCTCGTCAACGTTTTTTCCCTGCTCGGCGGCTAATTCGCGAGTTAATTCAAACGGGAAACCGTAGGTAGTAAATAGAATAAATGGGTCAATCCCCTTCTCAAACTCTTTTAAGCCTTTGGCTAAAGTCTCCCTGAATTTACTTTCCTCATTTTGAATTTCAGTTTTTAGTTTTGAGTTTTCAGTTTTGAGTTCTGGATATATTTGATCATAAATATTTTCCACCACTTCAACTAAATCAGTTAGACTACCAACCGACAGGGCCAATTTATCGGCAAAGCGCACCGCCCGGCGGAGTAAACGACGTAAAATATAGCCTCGATCCGTATTGCTTGGCGTCACACTATCGGCAATCATAAAAATAGCAGTCCGGAGATGATCCGCCACAATACGAGCAGATTTGGAATCATAGTTTTTAGATAAAGACTTAATTTGCTCTATCACCGGCTCAAATAAATCCGTCTCGAAAACATTATTTTTATTTTGGATTTGGACAAGCAGTCGCTCTAGCCCCATGCCGGTATCAATACCCTTGGTTTTTAACGGCTCGTAATTGCCATCTCTTGACTTGTAATACTCATTAAAAACGATATTCCACACCTCGACGCCATTAATATAAATCTCGGTGGTTGGACCACACGGACCCTCCTCACCCGTCGGGCCCCAAAAATTATCGTCTTTATTATGCTCTTTAATTTTTAGAGTTGGGTCGAGTCTGTGCCAAATGTCAGCTGATTCAGTATCAGCTGGTATACCACTCGCCTCGTCTCTAAACACCGAGACATAATCGATAATAAGGCCAAGTTCTCTGGTTATAAACTCATAAGCGTATTTAATCGCTTCCTCCTTCCAATAACCGCCAAAAGAGAAGTTGCCCAACATTTCAAAAAACGTCAAGTGGGTATCATCGCCAATCTCATCAATATCCGAGGTCCGGACGCATTTTTGGACCGAGACGGCGTTAAGAGAGTCAAAATCTTGGTCAGCCTTTTTAGCGCCAACATAATAAGGCTTAAACTGTTGCATCCCGGCGGTAGTAAACAGCACCGACGGATCGTTTTCGGGCACTAACGAAGCACTCGGCACTGCCGTGTGTTCCCTGGCTTTAAAAAACGCCAAAAATTTATCTCTGACCTCTTTAGATTCCATAAGTAAGATTATCTTAACAAAAAAAGCGCCTCAACGCGAGCGTGATGGCAAAAGATACATTATCACCTCCTAGGCGTTTTTATTGTATCTTTGAAGATGGTTATTTTATATGTGATTTGTTGTTTTATTATACCACACGATTTACCACAGAGGACCGTCCTCTGTGGTTGTGTTTAAATTTAAAATTCACTAACCAATACCCAGTGTAAACTAATTCTACGACCGTTTCTGCACGGGCGGTGACTAAAAAAATTCAACATTGTTTGTCATAACTCACACCTCTGGAGATTTACCTTTGAATCCGATCATCTGTATGATGAAAATATATGAAAAAGTTCTCGCATTTCTGTTCGTATGAGCGTCAGCGAATCGAAAGGTATTTGAAGAAGAAAAGGTCGAGGCGATTCATTGCCGGCAAGCT
>JACPIA010000008.1 GCA_016188295.1 Candidatus Vogelbacteria bacterium | reverse complement strand
TGTCCCGGTCTGAGTCCCAGGTAGCTTGCAGCACGGTCAACTGCCGTCGCAAATACGCCAGTTCCTGCGGCCTGAACTTGAGCCCCCGGAGCTTTTCCTTGAGCGCCAGTTCGACCGCATCCTCCCGCACGCCGGTGCCGGTAGCGGATGCAGGTGGAGGACGATAGAGGGTAAGTCGCCCAAAACCTGCATCGCAAAGAATTCTCTTGACAACTCACGCAGTACTGCGTAGCATTCTTCCCCATACACCAAGCCTTGCGGGAGGCCACTGTGGATAGCGTGTTTGCCGTGCCCATGGTATACTTCAGCTAGAAACCAGCACCGAGGGATGCCGGAGGTGTACCTCGCGGTGCTGTTCGTACTTTTTTTGACTTAGAGTCGTTCAGAGAATGAAGGAGGATATGTACAATGTCCAGGCAAGCTAAAGAAGAGGTGTATAGGGGTGCACGGGCAAGGGCATTCTTGAAGCAAGAGGAAGAACGTCTGATTCGTGAGTATAGTGTTGATCCCGAGACTGCTAAGCTGTGGGCTAGAAATCACCTACATGCTTACAACCGGTCGGTCAAGATGGAATTGCCATTTGATCAACCAAGACGAAGGAACCTTCCCGCCTAGTTGACGACAACAAGTAATTTGTGCCACCTTTGTAAGGAGAGACTGCGTCTCTCCTTTTTTGATATGAGGGCAACGATTAGTGATTTATCACCATAAATAAATGGGGTCACTTGACCCCATTACTAAGCGTTACCCATGTTTAAGTTCTCGATTCTGTGGTGCTACTTGGAAAAACTATTGGGTAAAACAAGATGGCTATGTTTAGCCATAACATACCAAAACCAATACTAAGCATGATAGGGGCAAGTATTGGTAGTAATAACAACAGAATGGCGATCCAAAGCAAGAGCACTTGCACCACCAGCATTACATAAAGTTTCTTGGACATTGTGTATACCTCCATCGGTGGATTCTGAGTCAAATCAGTTGTAATTGGTCTAAATACTCCCCAATGAATGCTTTACTATCGCGAATCTGCTCTGGAAGTGCTCCACCGGGGCCAGTTCTCCAGCACGGCCGGTTGTTATTCTGTCCAGACCCGTGATACGCGATGTGAAGATGTTTTCCATCAATCAATCGCAGGTCGACAGGCGGCCGAATTGACACCTGAAACAATGTTATGTTTGGTTCTTGTGCCAATTTACGCAGGACTTTGTTCGTGGCCAAACTGAATTCGTGCTCACTTACAACAAAGGTGATTCTCACTCCTTGCGAAGCACGGCGCCTCAAGTCTTCTTCGACTGGTTCCCAAAGGCGATCGTCACCTGAGTCTGTGAATGCAATCATGTTCGATGTGAGGCGCCCGACATCTTCCTTAAGCATATTGACTCTCTCACCCCAATCGTTTTGGGTACATTCCAAACCATAATATCTCTTGCTTCGAACGATGGTACCTACCGCATGAACAAAAAAAGCAAGGCATCCTACTGAAAAGAGAGTCGCTAGTATCCAGGCATATACTGGCGGTGTTGGGTCGTACATGGCACAAAACCTCCCAAATTTGGCTACGTTTACCAGACCATATTCCTCAGCCAGAGTAACATATAACTATTCAACCCACAAATCTTTATTTGCTTGTCCATACTGCACCTTTTTGCCGTGTCTATGGTATACTTCAACCAGAAACTAGAATCAAATGAAGGAGGATATGTGTAATGTCTCGGCGGGCTAAAAGACAAAAAGCATATGCAAAACCAATCACCGGTAAGCGTGCAAGGGCATTATTTTTGGAACAAGAAACGAAGCGTCTGATTGACGTTTGTGAGGTAGATCCACCTGTGGCAAAAGTGTGGGCTGAGATTTGTCTAAATGCCTACAATAGGGTAGTAAGGATGAAGTTGTCATTCAGACAACCAAGACGAAGAAAGCTTCCTACTTAGTCGACGACAACAAATAATTTATGCCACCTTTATGAGGAGAGACTGCGTCTCTCCTTTTTTGATGGGGGATAAGTCTAGATGGTTAAGTGTCTTCCCTTAGTGAAAAAGCGACACACAAGTGTGTCGCTAAGGTACAACATGGTAACGGCTCCTTTACCTTTAGATTCAGCCCAAGAATCCTCCAAACCACCACTTAAGAAAACGACGGATTGGGTTTTTCTCGATACGCTCAATCCTCAGTAGTTCACGACCAATCTCGGATGGCTGACCCGTTTCATGGAATTCGCCATCTTTCGAATAGCCCAGCTTTAGGAAACCAAGTGAAGCCAATCGATACGCAATTCGCCGATCAGCATCTGGTATCCGCCTAGTCCTCTCTACTCTTTCGAGTAAATCAATTTCCGCCTCGTCTAGTATCATGGGCGTTTCTCCTTTTTGGGTATCCTGGTTCTATTGTCTATAATGAACCTTTTTCTAAATATCAGTATATCTAATAATTTCGTCTAAGGCAACTGCTTTTTTATTAGGAAATTTTGTCATATAATTATTGTGGAATTAGTTCTTTGATTTAAACGGAAATTAAAACCAAACAACAAGGAAATGGAGGTGGATAATGAAGATCGGTATTTGGCTAGTGTTGTTTTGCCCGGCGGTTAGTTGGGCCACTGATTCGATCCAGACGTTGCCAACGGCGGTAGACACTTTTGTTTATAGTATTGATTCGGAAGAAAGTTTCAATCGTAATCAGAGTTTAGTCTGCGGTGTGATCGATGGTGGCGAGTATCGTTTCTTGATTGATCTTAATACTGCCGGTCAAACACCCAAACAAATTGCTTTAGCGGAATTGTGGTTGGCGCCATACATCATGCCGGAATTTTCCATCACCCCGATGGGAATGTATGTAATCCAAGATGACTGGCGCGACACCAGTGTCACTTGGTCTAATCAGCCACGCGCTTTTTTCCGTCGTGAAGTGGAAATACCGACTTTGACCGAAACGGACTGGCGTTGGGTATCTATCAATTTCAGTTTAGTTTATCGTTATTGGAAACAAGGTGTCTGGGCGGATTATGGTTTAGAATTTAGACCAATCGATCGTGACCACACTTTTAATGGCTTTGCCAGTCTTGATTATCGCAATCCATGGATGAGTGATTATCATCCACGATTGCGATTGATTTATTTTGAATTTCAATTTCCATTGTCTGGAGGCTATGCCAATGCGCAGGTCAGTGGCTATAATTTTGGTGATCATTGGGAAGATCGTTATGGTTTAGACGGACAGACCAGATTATTACATACCGGAGTCGATTTCCGAGCGACGGCCGCGAGCAAAGTGTTTGCCTGTGCTAATGGTTATGTAAAAATGGCGACCCTTAATAAAGCTAATGGCGGTTGGGTTGTAGTCGAACATCCCAATTCGTTTAATAATCGATTTCGAGAGGTTCCCACACCCGGCGTCAATGCGACTGTCACCACTACCTACATGCATGTCATCCCGTTAGACGGATTAGTGGTTGGTAGTCGAGTGTATCGCGGACAGCTCCTCGGCACGATTTGGGAAGGTAATAGTCAAACTAGACCGCATCTGCATTTCCAGTTGCGTTACGCGCCGTTTAGTGGCGAGTTTTCTTATTTTGGTCGTCTACCGGAACGTTCAGTGGTCACTTTGGCTCATCCGACTGTAGCTGAACCCGCTTTTCCTGAATTTTTCATTGATCCCAAATTTATCAATTGGGATCGGGCTCGATAAAACCAGCTATCTACTGAAACCCCCCGCTTAGCGGGGGGTTAATTGGTTTATGCTAAAATACAATCATGATCGATAGTACAGTGATATTGGTGGGAGTAATTGTTGGAGTGGGGGTAATCGCTCTGGTGATTTGGTTGGCATTTAAATCCCGAGGTGAGACCTCGGGTAATGGGACGGAATCGTTAATTCTCCTTCAAAATCAGCTTCAAGATATAGCTCGGACCCTTGATGAAAGGTTGGGTGAGTCTAATAAACAGATGCAAGAGTCGGTGCGTTCGCAATTTAGCGAATCTGCTAAAATTATCCGCGAAGTCACCGAGCGTTTAGTTAAGCTGGACGAAACTAATAAACAAGTCATTTCTTTTGCGGATCAGTTGCAATCGCTCCAAGATGTGCTCAAAAATCCCAAACAACGGGGTATCTTGGGTGAGTATTATCTGGAGAATCTACTCAAAAACGTGCTACCAACCGGTGGCTATGAGATGCAGTATTCGTTTAAAGATGGTACGATCGTGGACGCGGTTGTCTTTGTTAAAGATAAAATTATCCCAATTGACTCCAAATTTTCATTGGAGAATTATAATCGCCTGGTGGAAGAGCGTGATCTGGTTGAACGGGATAAGTTGGAAAAGACTTTTAAATCAGATCTTAAAAATCGCATTGATGAGACCGCTAAATATGTAAAACCTAATGAGGGTACAATGGATTTCGCGTTTATGTTTATTCCTCACGAAGCCATTTATTACGATTTATTGGTCGCCCAAGTGGGCGCTGTTAAAGTCAACACCCGCGACTTGATTGAGTATGCCTTTAAAGAGAAGCACGTTATTATCGTCTCGCCAACCTCTTTTCTCGCTTATCTTCAAACGGTCCTCCAGGGCCTTAAAGCGCTCCAAATTGAGGAGCAAGCGGTTGAGATCAGAAAGAGGGTTGAGGATTTAGGCAAGCACTTAGGGGCCTATAACCAATATCTGGGCAAGTTGGGGACTGCTTTAGGTACCACAGTCAATCATTATAATTTAGCTTATAAGGAATTTAAGAAGGTAGATAAGGACGTGCTTAAGATTAGTGGCGAGTCAGTCGGAGTAGAACCTCTAGTGTTAGATAAACCCACTTTTGATGAATAACTTGCACCGGAGCGGCTTTTTGGCTATACTGGGCCACGTATGACTTTTGCGGTAATTAAGACTGGAGGCAAGCAATATGTTGTCACTCCCGGTCAAACTTTAAAGATTGAGAAGCTACCGACTAATACTGGTGACTCTAAAATCGTAACCTTTGATGAGGTGCTGTTAGTGGTAGATGATGAAATAGTTAAGGTAGGGGCGCCAACGGTTACTGGGGCTAAAGTGACGGCCGAGCGGGTGAGTGATGGCCGGGCTAAAAAAGTGACTATTTTACGTTATAAAAATAAAATTACTTATAAAAAAGTTAAGGGGCATCGCCAACCGTTTACCGAGGTCAAAATCACTAGCATTAACTAAGTCGATCTGCTAGGATCGAGGTAGAAGTAGGACAACTGAGGATAATTAATCAAAGGAGGTCTTTTAAATGCACGAAGTCTCATTGTTTGGTGATCGGGTCGTTGGGTTTTTTTGTGGTCGATCGGATGGCAATCATCAAACCAAACCGCCTGTAGAAGGGAATATAAGGCGGATCGATCAAGTCAGAGAGCACCTGGGTGCTCGGAGAGTGATTTTACCTAACATTAGCCACAGCTCTGCTATCATGTCAGTCGATGCCGATAACGGTCTAATGGAACTATGGCCGGATCTTAAAGTTTGGAAGACGGCTGAATTGGCTGATGGTCTGATCACTACTGATTCGAACGTGGCTATAGCTATAGCCAACGCTGATTGTCCGGTCGGCGTGTTGTATCATAGATCAAAGCAGTGGTTGTGTTTACTGCACCTGGGTCTTAAATGCCTACTAATCAGTCCAAACATTCTTGAGCAGGCCGTGGCAAAAGCACCAGTATCATCACTAGTCGAATTGCAATTCGAGTTCGGTTTTGGTATTGGCAGTTGTTGTTTTGGTTATAATTCAGACCATGAGCATTTGGCTAAAGTACGACAGATTTGCCCGGTGGCCTCTAATGGTGCTGTGCAACGGGGACCGCGACAAGGCCAACCTTCAATCAACTTACCGCTATTGATTAGTCAGTTAGCCCGCAGGCATCTTCGAGGAGGTACGTGCCGGGTCATTCAGGGTGGTAGCCAGTGTACCGCCTGTCGTCGGGACATACCCAGCTACTCCCATGTTTGGTCCGAGCAAGTTATTAGTCAGCGCGGTTATCGTAATTTGTTTGTTGTCAAATTGGCCCCATGAATAAGGGGCCTTTCTTTTTAACCTCGATTTTTGAAGGCGTAACTGATTGTCTCGGGATCGGTATACTCCAACTCGCTGTTGGTCGAGAGGCCACGGCCGAGCAAACTTAATTTAAGATCATATTTTTCTACCAAGGATTTTAAACTTTGGCGTAAATAGTCCACCGTATTCTCACCCTCGCCATTGGTGGCTAAGGCAATAATAATTTCTTTCAACTCTTTATTTTTAGACTCGATTAAGCGCAGGAGGGCCGCCAGGCGCACTCGCCGGGCTGGCTCCTTATCTAAAATCGGTACCAAACCGCCCAAAAAAAAGTAATAACCACTGTAGACGCCGGCCCGGCGCATCGGCTCCAAATCGACATCCTTTTCCATAATCATCAAGAGTGAGTGATCGCGAGTGGTGTCGCGGCAAGTAATACAGCGCTCATTTTTATTATCACTGGCAAAATAAATTTGGCAGTCCGGGCACTGTTTTACTTGTGAACGTAGACGGCCAAGTAGATCGGTTAGTTTGGTTACTGTTGCCGGATCAGCATTTAACAAATAATAAACAAAACGTTTAGCTTGTCGCGGACCAATGCCCGGTAAGCGTCTAAACAGTTCTGCTAATTCGTTAATCGGATCAAGAGACATAATTAAAAACCGCCAAAATCTGATTTTTCAATCGGGAAAAAACTAACCTGATTTTCGTCAAAGTAAAGTTCGATCTTACCAACTGGGCCATTACGATGTTTCTCTACTAAAATCTCGGCAATATTTTTGCGATCGGAGTTGTCATTATATTTGTCCTCTCGATGGATAAACATCACCACGTCGGCATCCTGCTCAATGGAGCCGGAATCACGGAGATCAGACAGACGCGGCTTGCCACCTCGTTGCTCCACGGCCCGGGAGAGCTGGGAGAGAGCAATCACCGGCACATCCAGCTCTCGGGCCAAGCCTTTAAGAGCCCGTGAAATCTCGGTTACTTGTTGGACCATTGAGTCGGTCTCTTTTTTAGGAATCATCAATTGTAGGTAATCCACCACAATTAAACCTAAACCATGCTCACTTTTGACCCGACGGGCAACCGAGCGCATCTTGGTAATGGTGTTAGATGATTCATCATCAATAAAAATCGGTGCTTGAGAGAGAGAGTCGAGGGCATCGCGAATACGGGCAAAATCATCATCGGCGGTGATTTTACCGGTACGCAAGCGCCAAGAGTTGACCCGACTCTCGGCGGCTAACACGCGATCGACTAATTGTTGAGAGCTCATTTCGAGCGAAAAAATTAGAGTCGGCACTTTTAGACGACAAGCCACATGACGAGCAATATCTAAAGCGAAAGTGGTTTTGCCCATCGACGGTCGCGCCGCTAAAATGATCAAGTCTGATTTTTGGAAACCGGCTAATAAATTATCTAACTGTTTGAAACCAGAGGAGATACCCCGAAGCTCATCGTCAGATTGCTGTAAGTGTTCAAAACGTTCCCAAGCCTCCTGCAACGTATCTTTAATATTAATAATCGTCCGCTTAGCGGTGCTGGAGAGATTAAAAACCAGACGCTCGGCTTGCTCAAAAATATCATCCAAATCACCTTGGCCGTCATAGCCTAAATCTAAAATATTACTGGCTGAATCAATAAGACGGCGTAGGGTCGCCTTTTTTTTAACTATATCGGCATAATGCTCGGCATTGGTGGCGGTGGGGACAACGTTGATCAATTCCGCTAAATAACTGGCCCCACCAGCGACATCTAGGGTTTTAGCTTCACGCATCGCCGAGGTGACCGAGATCACGTCAATCGGCTCATGTTTGTCCATTAAGTTTCGCATAGCGCTGTAAATAGTGCGATGCTTGCCAAAGTAAAAATCGTCCTCCAGTAAAAAAGCGGCAATGTCGTGGAGGACGTCGGGTTTAATTAAAATGGAGCCCAAAACCGCTTGTTCGGCACTAATGTCATGTGGGGGGACTTTCAAGGCAGGACTGGTCATTGTTTGCAACTTAGTGGCCATAGTCTGATTGTACACGACACCTTGATTGATCCTAATTACTTTTATGGGTATAAGCTGTGAATAGGGGAATAAGCCTTATTTTACAACAACGAGGCTAAGCCTCGTTGGAGAGGAATCTTGCATAGGCTGAGAATAAGCGTTAGGGTTATAGTTGGAGTCCTAAAGCCTAGGTAGATTGACAATCGAGAGGAGCTAAATCATGGGCGAAGATTCAAAAGTACCAGAAACACCAGAAGAACAAGCAGAACGAGTGATTAAACGAGTAGAAGAGCTAGTCAAATCAAAAACCAGACCAGGTGCTATCAGAGGGATGGTATCTTGGTCCGGATTGATGGAGCGTTGGTCACAAACAGAAAAAATCTTTGATTTGTTGGCCATAATTGATTATGGCTTTCATGACGATCTAGGGTTTGATCATCCAGAGGAGGAGGTTGAACGTCTTCTGTTTTTCATTGAATTAGCTGGGGGAGGTTTTCCGTATCCGGCTGAACAAGAGTGGGTCAGACAGATAAGTGATCGGGCCTGGACAAGACTTTTAGTGTTACTCGATAATCAGCGGTGGTTTGGTGAGTTTGTAGAGTATCAAAAGGATCCTTTGAGAGGGATAGTTTGTGATCGTTTGATTGATCTTTTTGATAAAAGATTGTCGACAGCCAGATCTCTTGATGAACGGTATTACAAAATGTTTTTGGGGTTAATTATTGATTTGTGTCATATGGCTTGGCCAGGATTACAGGTTGAAATAGCCGGCTATTTGGATCCTTTTCCTCCACGGGATTGGTTTTATCGGAAATATCTTCCGGTCAAAAGGGCAGATTTATTGTCATTGGCGCTCTGGGCAGACCAAGAACAACCGAACATGGTTGACTACTACTTGAGGAAAGGTAAAGTCGAAATCTTAGTTATGGAAAGATTACTCGACTCAGTGATGACTTTTGCTTTTGGTGATCCGGACTGGCGAACTAATCACCCTACTGTTACTATCGAAGAAGTGTTAGCTAAGAATCCAGGTAACAAAGCGGGAAAAGCTTTTCTATTACTACGACATCTCCCCCAATCAGAATTAGTGGAACCGTGATTTAGAATAGCGCGATCTAGTAATGGGTCGCGTTTTTTTATTGATCATAATTGGCTCAAACGTAATCCTAGTACTCGATCAAAATCTAAGATAGTGGCTCGTTTATCAGCGTCGGGGGTAGTCTTGTCAGCCAAGAGAGTCCAGACTAAAGCCAAAGCGCTGGGGATGTTTAGATCATTGTTGATTAAATCAGTAAATTTTTGCTGATACTCTGGATTAACTTGACCGCCATCTTTATCTAAATTAGCTAATTTATTTTGTAACCGCGAGTACGCGGTGGCCGCACCTTGTAAGGCCTCCCAAGTTAAATTGACCTCGGTGCGATAATGAGCGGTGAGGAGCCAGTAACGGAAGGCGAGGGGACTAATTTCTTTTTCTCGCAGAGATTCTAAAGTCAAAAAATTGCCAAACGATTTGGACATTTTTTTACCCTCAACGTTAACAAAGTTATTATGGAACCAATATCTAACAAACGGTTGACCACTAATGCACTCTGCTTGAGCTCGCTCGTTGGTGTGATGGGGGAAGATGAGGTCAATGCCGCCGGTGTGGAGGTCAATAGACTGACCCAAGTGTTTAAGGGCCATGGCTGAGCACTCAATGTGCCAACCGGGCCGCCCGGCGCCAAAGGGTGCCTCCCACGCTACGTGACCATCTTCTGGAGTACTAAACTTCCATAAGGCAAAGTCACGTGGGTCATTTTTATCATAATTATCACTACTAGTCCGCGATTTACTTTCCGCACCGGGGGGCAAATGAGCGAGAGAACCATAATCGCTAAACTCACTGATTTTAAAATAGACGCCATTATCACTAGTATAAGCTACTTTTTTCTCTAGCAATTCATTAATCAAGGTAATCATCTCGGCAATACTGTCAGTGGCTCGTGGCCGTAGGGCTGGCTCCTCAATATTTAACGCTTGACTGTCGGTAATAAATAATTGCTCAAATTTTTGCGTAAAGTTTTGTAAATTTTCGCTAGCCTCACGACTTGCCTTAATCGTTTTGTCGTCAACATCAGTAATATTCATTACTTGTTTCACTTTAAAATCACTATACTCTAAACTGCGACGCAATAAATCGGCCATCACAAAAGAGCGTAAATTACCGACATGAGCCGGACCATAGACGGTTGGTCCGCAACTATACATTAAAACTATGTCCGGATTAAGTGGGGTAAAAGTTTCGACTGTCTGCGAGAGAGTATTATAGAGTTTTAGAGCCATCGGTTTGCCTTGGCGATTACCGCCATAGTCAAGGCTACCACAGCCATTATCCCAGTGACAATAAAAAAGCCGTCTGGTCGATCAAGAAAGGGAAGTTGGCTGGAGCTTAAGCCAAAAATATTGCCAATCAAACTGACTGGCAAAAAGATAAACGCAATCACCGTTAACATCTTCATTGTTTCATTGGTCTTAATGGAGAGCAGGGATTCATTGGTGCTTTTTAATTCATCAAAGACCTCGCGATTAGTGTTTAGACCCTCCCAAATTTTTTCATATTCGCCAGTCAGTGAGCGTAAATAGTAACCAAATTTTTGATTAAAAAAATCAACTCCAGCTATCTCCAACGAAGTTAGAATCTCTTTGTGGGCTTTGAGAGCCCAGCGAAAGTCAAGTAAGTCTCGATTAATATTAGCCAAAGTGGTAACCATCGCTTTTTCCTCACCGTGGAAGATACGCTTTTCTACCGATCGCAAATCACGATTAATCTCATTTAAACCATTTTCCAATGAGGTATATAGACCACGAGTAATGTAGTAAAAAAGATGTCCGGCATGGAATTGGCCACGAGCCTTTTCCACAGTTGCTTTGGTTTCAAAAATTTGGCTGAACTCAAGCAAGGACTCAATTGGCTCATAATGCACTGTCATCAAAAAGTCTTGACCGATAACAAAATCAATCTCTTGAGTGGGGGAGAAGTGGAGAATCACATAAATGTAATTCTCATATAAATCAACTTTAGATCGAATGGAGGGCTCGGTCAATTCTTGGGTGACCAAGCTGTGCAAATCATATTGTTTGCCGATGGATTCGAGCTCATCTTTAGAGGGCGCCTGAATATCGATCCATGTCACATTGTGATATTTAAGTTGTTTGATCATTAGTCTCTCTATTATAGGCTTAATAGTACATTGACCACAAGTGGATACTTTGCGATAATAGCTTTGCGATGCCACCACCTGATTGCTCCTATTTTTTTAAAACAAAGATTATTTGGGTCGTGGTCGGTTTAGTGGTCTTAAGTCTCACTTTTAATTTAGGGGTCAAGTCCGGTAAGACCAAGCAAGTCCAATTAACCGAGACGTCGCTCACTCTTAATGGTGTCGACTTTAGTCCGTTTTGGAAAACCTGGTCCATTTTAAACGAGCGTTTTGTTCAAGCGAGTACCACCGCCGCCACTTCAACCGATCAAGAAAAAGTGTGGGGTGCAATAGAGGGTTTGACAGCGGCTTTTGGTGATCCCTACACTGTTTTTTTACCACCGGAGGAAAAATCTCTATTTGAGGATGATATTAGAGGTACCTTTGGTGGCGTCGGAATGGAAATTGGGATTAAAGATAATGTTTTGACCGTAATCGCGCCTTTGCCTAACACACCGGCTACCCGAGCGGGGATTAGGGCTGGTGACAAGATTATTAAAATAAATGATACTTTAACCGCGGATTTGCCAACTGATGAGGGGGTTAAACGTATTCGTGGCGAGGTAGGGACGGCGGTTCGTCTAACATTAATTCGTGGTGATAGTGCGCCTTTTGAGATCGAAGTGGTAAGAGAGGTAATTAATGTCCCAATAATCAACACTAAGTTATTACCTAATAAGGTGTTTGTGATTACACTGTATAATTTTTCCGCGCCGTCCACTAATGCTTTTAGGCAAGCAGTGCGTGAGTTTGTAAACGCCAAAACTGATAAGTTGGTGATTGATTTACGTAATAATCCCGGAGGATATTTAGAAGCGGCTGTGGATATGGCCAGCTGGTTTTTGCCTCAAGGTAAAGTGGTGGTCGTCGAAGATCGCCGCGGGCATGGCGAGGGTCAAGTATATCGAAGCAAGGGTTATAATATTTTTAATGATAAATTAAAGATGGTAATTTTGGTCAATCGAGGCAGTGCCTCGGCCGCCGAGATTTTAGCTGGGGCGCTCTCCGAATATGGCCAGGGAATATTGGTAGGGGAAAAGACTTTTGGTAAAGGTTCAGTCCAAGAGGTGATATCGATTACGAGCGATACCTCGCTTAAAATTACTATTGCCCGTTGGCTTACTCCTAATGGGGTTTCGCTCTCAGCTGGCGGTTTGGTGCCTAGCGTTAAGGTTAGTCTGACAGACGATGATATTAAAGCTGGTCGCGATCCTCAACTCGACAAAGCAGTTGAAATCCTCTTAAATATGAAGGATTAATTATGCAAGTGATTTTACTCCAAGATGTACCCAAAGTGGGTCGAAAGTATGAGCTTAAAAATGTTGCCGACGGTTTTGGTCGCAATTTTTTAATTGCCCGAGGTAAAGCCACCTTAGCCGATGCGGCGGGTAGAGCCAGAATTGCCAGATTACAGGCTGAAAATTCACTCCACCAAGAAATGGAGGAAAAATTGCTTCAATCACTGATTAAGACTCTGACCCAAGAAACCACAGTGATTAAAGCTAAAGCCAATAACGAGGGCCACTTGTTTGCCGGTCTAAAAGCCAAAGATTTAGCGAAAGAGATCAATCAAATTCATCATACTAACATTACTCCCAGTCTGATCATGATTAAAAAACCGATCAAATCGCTTGGTGAGTATCAAATTAAAATAGAACAAGGAAGAGTGCGTGGTGATTTTACAATTAGGATTGAAAAAGCAGAATAACTAGGGGTCTTTTATTTTGTTTGAGGGATTACCGAGACAGTTTTGAAGTGATGAGTGCGATTATTAAAGCCGGTTTTGCGTTTAGAGCCAAATTTAACAATACCATTAACCACCGAGAAGAGAGTATGATCTTTACCAGTCCGGACATTTTTACCAGCTCGGATCACTGTACCACGCTGACGGACAATCACTGAGCCAGTTTTAGCCCATTCACCATCATAAAGTTTAGTACCGAGGTACTTTGGTTGGGAGTCTCTTAAATTCTTGGCGGTACCGCCGGCCTTTTTTGTTGCCATATCGTGTTAAAATTACCATATATGAGGATAACAGACTTGGTTTTAAAAATCAAGGCCCATGAGCATGAGCTTTTTCATGGTGCGTTACTTTTAGTGGTGACTCTAGGGGCCTTTGGTTTAGGCTATTTTGCCGGTCTCGATAAGGGTCGTAATCCAGTCAAAATCGTTTTTCCTGAATCGGTTGGGGTTACTAGCACGCCAGTTATAGTTACTCCCGTAGAAATCACTCAACCTAAAGTAATAAATAATAATCCAGCTCCAACTAAGCAAGTAGTTGTTGCCTCCAAACAGGGGAGTAAATATCATTATCCACACTGTCCCGGGGCCAAGCAAATTAAGGAAACCAATCAAGTGTGGTTTAATAGTCCGGCCGAGGCCGAAACAGCGGGATACAACTTAGCCGCCAATTGCCAACCCCAATAATTTTTTAAAATTAAATAATTAAAATTAATTGTTTAATTAGGTTAATCAATCTGCCAGCCGGCGGAGAGGGCACGTCGCACAATATACCTTTTGCGACGTAAGTCCTCCCCTAGGACAAACAAAAACACCCCGGTTTATTCCGGGGTGTTTTTGAATTAATTATCGTATGGCGATTTGGCTAACCACTTTCCCCCAGCAGGGTTTAGAGGCACTCCAATGACCGATACCCTCTTTTTCACTCAACCAGATGGCATAACGGATATTTCCTTCAGCGGTATAAATGTCAAAGCCAAGTTTTTGGCTTTGCTCCAAATGGAACCGCTCATTAATTTGGAATATACCCACGTCTCGAGCATTATGCTTACCACGTAAGACGTCGCCGTTCTGATCATATTGCCGGTACTGACTCTCACAGCGAGCAATCGCGAGCAGGGGTGCAGAATCAACTTTTTGATCAACAGCAATCTGTTTAATCACTTGAGTAATCGTTGAGGTCGCAGCATCTGAACCAATACTATTAAGTATCGGGCCAGTCATTCCGGTAAAGGCAATGAGGCCAGCTAAACCTAATTGGGTAAATGTAAGAATAAATTTAGAACCAATAAAGACTAAGGCATAGCACCTTAGTCTTTACCGAAGAATTAAAGTTAATTTGAGAGTATCAAGTCAACCATTTAGACAAAATACTTGATACTAAGTTGAGCCTAGCATAACGGGGTTTAAAAGTCAATTTGATTTGACTAAATACGGCCTAGTTGAGTCATATTAGCCTAATTGCCAGTAGCGCTTATGGTGGGAATACCACGGGCAATACTATCTTTAAATACTTCCCATAAACGGGGTAGTTGGAGGGCGTTTACGATCAACCAAAAGGGTTCGCGGAGGTAGGCTCCCCAAAACCAAACCAGCCAATCCCAAGCTCCGTTAATTAATTCCCATAAGTAATTAAAATTAGATTGACCAATGTCCGAGTTCACAATGCCCCGAATGTCGACACGCAATAAAGTTAAAATAAAAATACCAACTACGACAACAATAATCCATTTAATAAAACCGCGTTGGTTCATAAATACTAATTTAATTATAACTCGTCTTTTGACCGCCTACAAATAAGACAGTGGATTAAGATAACTATTATAGGAGGCTAATGGTAAACGATAAACCCCACAGCCAGACACCTTACTTTGGAGCGAACCGACCGAGACTCCCTGGCTGGCAAATAAAGAGAAGTGGAGGTGAGGCCCGGTGGAATAGCCGGTATTACCACTATAGCCCAAGAGCCCACCTCGGCTGACGGACTCCCCTTCGGCGACCTTAATTAACGACAAGTGGGCATAGAGGGTTGAGAGGCCATTAAAGTGCTTGATCAGCACCCAACGGCCGTAGGAGGCACCAGCACAAGTGAGATCAGTGTTGCCAGTACCAGTGACCACCCCTTCAGCCGCGGCGCCGACCGCTGTACCTACTGGTACACCCAAATCAATACCATTATGGCCTTTGCCGTTATAGACTTGGGAATTTTGGGAGGCAAAAGCAGTATTACCAAAATATTGAGTAATAATTACTGGCGTGACCGGCCAAGCTAAAATTCCCTTGCCAGTCGAGGGTAATTTTGATGGATCAATAATGGTGCGCAAGGCGGCCTCGGCTTGAGCGATTTCACTCTCCACTTTTTGTTTTTTTAGTAATCGGTCGGCTAAAAGTAATTGATAAGTACTTTGTTGATTTTTAGTGTTGGTTAGTAGAGTGTCCTTGGCTTTTTTAGTGGTATCCGCCAGACTTTTTTGATCAGTCAATTGCGAGCCTAAGGTCGTCAAATGACTAGCCTCCACTTTGGTAGCATTTTCCTTATACTCTAAGTCGTTTTTATAAGCGATAATAGTTTGGCTATAAGTAATTAGTTGGTTAGATAATTTACCCAAATGAGCAATATCGATCCAAACTTCCGACCAGCTCTGGCCGCTAAGTAAAAAAACTAGAGGGGTTAAAGTGTCTAGCTCTTGGACTTGGCGCAAGCTGACTTTGGTTGCCTCTTTAATTCGAGCTAGATCACTTGACTTGTCTGCTATATCTAGTCGTAGTTTTTGAAGAGTGAGACGGGAGGCATCAATCTTTTTTTGAGTGAGAGTAATATCTTTAGTCAATTTTTGGCGCGTCAAATCAATTTCTTTAATCTCATCTTGGAGACTACCGGCCTTTTTTTGGGTCTCAGCAATACTAGATTGAAAGGCTTTAATATCAGCTTCTAATTTGGTGATCTCGGCTTGTTTGGTGCTAATAGTTGTCGTCAGCTCCGCTTCGGTAGCGGCTTCGGTCCAACTCCCTACCCCAATAAACAAGAGAACAATTATGATAAGACTACAAGTTTTGCGCATAAGTTAAACGCGCGAGGGTTTCTTCTTGGCCGATAATGGCGGCAATAGTAAAGGGATCGGCTGATTTAGCCTGGCCGGAGAGGGCCACCCGCATTGGCCACAAGACCTCGGCTCGGCCTACTTCAGTGGCAAAATCCCAAACACTATTTTTAATACTCTCAATGGTCCAGTCCGCTTGGGGTAGCGCCCCTAATAATTCACTTACTTTAACTAGGTGAGCTGTATTTTTTAATAAATCTTTGTTCGGCTTAGGGGACTCAAAAAAGTAGGCTAACTCCCCTGCTTCCTTCATTTTTTTAATATCTTCAAAATTACTAGCGCGATCTAAAATAAGCGGCGTAATTTTAGTTAAAACAGTTTGGTCTAAACTAGGTAGTACTTTGGTGACATAAGTTAATTTTTCTTCTAGTGTTAATTTAGCTAAATAGGTTTTATTAAGCCAGGCTAATTTCTCAATGTTAAAAATGGCACCACTCTTTCCTACTGCACTCAAATCAAAGCGCTCAATTAATTCGGTTAGGTTAAAAATCTCCTCATTAGTCCCCTCCCCGTGTTGGGGTGACCAACCGAGTAGGGCCATAAAGTTGATAATCGCCTCTGGCAAAAAGCCAGCATCACGGTAGTCTGTAATTGGCAGAGCGCCGTGACGTTTAGATAATTTACTACGATCCGGAGCGAGCACTAACGGCAAATGAGCATAAATAGGTGTCGGTGCTCCAATCGCCTCCTGGAGCAAAATATGGCGCGGAGTATTAGAGATATGGTCCTCACCGCGGATAATATGGGTGATACTTGACTCAAAGTCATCAACCACGACCGCGAGGTGAAAGAGAGGTTCGGTCTCACTTTTAGCAATCACAAAGTCGCCCAAGTCGGTGGTATCAAAACTAACCTCACCGCGGATTAAATCAATAAAAGTGACTGCCCGATTAGGATTTTTAAACCTAATTACTTCCGCTCGTTGGCCCGCTTCCTTAACCTCTTCTTTAGAATGATAGGCGCGGCCACTGGCAATTAATTTTTGTAAATAATCAGTATGTTTGTCTACATTTTCGGATTGTTTGGAAATCCGGTCATACTCCAATCCCAACCAGGCTAAACTGTCTAAGATGTTTTGCTCAAACTCTGGTTTGGAGCGCTCGCGATCGGTGTCCTCTACGCGAAGTAAAAATTGGCCACCCATTTTTTTAGCATACAGATAATTAAATAAAGCGGTGCGGTAATTACCTAAATGTAATAAGCCAGTGGGGCTGGGGGCAAAACGGGTAATAATTTTAGAGGTATTACTCATGAGTGGCGGCTAAATCAATTAAAGCTTGGGCAATAGTAGCCGCGGCCTCGGGTTTAGCAAAGGCTTTGGCTGCCTCGCTCATTTTAGCGCGTAATTCCCGATTACTAATAATCCGATTAATTTCCGAACTTAAGACTGATTTAGTTAAATTATTTTCCTCAATCACCGCCGCCGCACCAGTCCGGGCGTACATAAATGCATTACTGCGTTGATCGTGGCTAATACTCTCCGGAATCGGCACTAAAATAGCTGGTACTCCCCAGACTGCAAACTCAAAGACAGCTGAGCCCGAACGGGAGACCACTAAATCAGTTACGCCCGCGGTCATGCGTAAGGCGGTCTCATTTAAGTAATCAAATACTCGATAACGCTCACGGTCAGGTGAGTCAGCTAGCAAATAAGAAATCCGTTTATTCACCTCGCTTAAATTAGTTTTACCGACTTGGTGAATAATTTGATAAGATTTAATTAATTCCGGTGCCAAATCTAAAAAAGCATCATTGATCCGAGTGGCCCCTTGCGAACCACCGATCACTAAAATAATCGGTAAGTTTGGCTCTAATTTTAAATACTCGTGAGCGCCATTGGTAATTGGATTGATGATCTCGGCTCGGATGGGATTACCAGTTATTGCTACTTTGCCAGCGGGGAAATAGCTTGCCGCCTCGGCGTAAGACACCGCAATTTTAGTGGCAAATCTACCCGCCCACAAATTAGCCCGGCCGGGTTTAGAGTCGGACTCGTGGATGACAATTGGTATCCCTAAAATGCGCGCTGCCCAGACGGTGGGGACACTAGCATAACCGCCTTTACTTAAAACGACATCAGGAAAAATAAAAAATAACTGCCACAAGGCTTGAATCATCCCAAACAGAGTTTTAAAAACATCAATAAAATTATGGATCGAAAAATAGCGGCGCATTTTACCAGCACTAATCGGAATGAAAGTAATATGTTCCTCAAATAAAGCGCGAGGGTTGTAGGGCTCGGGTGCTAAATACCAAATTGCCACATCAACTAGTTTTTGTTGATCGGCTAAACGATAAAGGGCTTGAGAGACGGCAATTAGCGGATAAAAATGACCGCCTGTGCCACCTCCGGTTAAAACAATTTTCATGAACAATTATTGATAACGCGATAGATTAAGCAATAGTCCGGCTTCCAATAAAGCAACTAGCAAGGCGGTACCACCTTGACTAACAAACAGTAGTGGTACACCGGTCAATGGAACTAGACCTAACATCGCGCTAATATTAATAAACGATTGACTGGTTATCAGTATAACAATACCGACCGCCAACAGTCTACCAAAGGAATCATTAATTCGAGAAGCGATTTTTAAACCCCATAAGGCTAAGAGTAAAAAGATAATCACTAAAGTAACTGCTCCGACGAAACCAAACTCCTCGGCGGCGACAGCGTAAATGGAATCACCCATCGGCTCGGGCAAATAATTAAATTTTTGGACGCTTTGGCCAAAACCGCGACCGGTCAAGTGGCCAGAGCCAACAGCGATTAACGATTGATTGATTTGCCATGACGAACCTTGAGTATCGCGATTAGTATCTAAAAAAGTTAAGACCCGCTCTTTAACATAGGGCCGAGCACTAATAATTAATCCCAAGCCTAAAACCCCAAGCAAACCAAAGGCGATGATTTGCTTCCATGGAGCGCCGGCTACCCAGTACATCGCAAAGGCGGCTATCGCAATAATGGCAATACTGCTATTGTTCGGCTGTAAATATAATATTGTGGCTGGTATGACTAAAATACCTAAAAAGGGTAAAAAACCGCCTGTCCACGTTTGGATAGCCTCTTTGGCGGTGGCCATCCAGGCAGCCAAGTAGATGATAATCGCGATTTTTAAAAACTCAGCCGGTTGAAAGGTCAATGGGCCTAAATTAATCCATCGGCGAGCGCCACCAGCGGTAAAATTTAATTGATCAATAAAAACTAAACAAGTAACCATCAAAGCCCCTAAAGCAATGTAAATAGCGTATTGGCGCCACCATTTGTACGGGACATTAGACAAGGCAATCATTCCCACCACTCCAGTTAATAAAATTAAAGCTTGTTTGAGGGCGATATAATAAAAACTAGCCTGACCTGAGCGGCCAACCAAACCAAGCGAAGCGGAAGCAAAAATAAAAAAACCAGTAGTAATCAAAATCAGCAGTAAAATCCACAAAAAACGATCAGGTTTACGTAACTTCATATTTAAACGCGTAATAACACTAAAATCATGCCTAAAATGGCGGCTATCACGCCAATGATCCAATAGCGCATCACCACTTTAGTAGCCGGCCAGCCAATCGCTTCAAAGTGATGATGTAATGGAGCTACCAAAAATACTTTTTTACCGCCACGCAATTTTTTAGAGGCTAGTTGGATGATTACTGATAAGGAAGTGGCAACCAATGGTAAAGCGATAATCGGCAAAAAGATCACTGAGTCAGTTAAAAAAGCAACCACTGTTAAGGTAGTAGTTAAGCCTAAAATACCCGTCTCGGACATGTAAAAGCGGGCTGGTGGAATATTAAACCATAAAAAGGCCAAGGTACCGCCGGCAACTACTCCACATAGTGCCGCCAAGTCGATTTGATTATTAAAAAAAGAGATACCAGCATAGGCCACAAAAATAATAGTCATAATCCCGCCGGCTAAACCATCCAAACCATCAATAACGCCACTCGAAAACAAGGCAATCATTACCATAATAAAAAGTGGCACAAGCCACCAACCGATAAAAATTGCTCCTACTCCCGGCACAAAAATACTGGTGACACCTAATTTGACATAAAACCACCAACCACCGACCAAGCCTAGTAAAACAACAACCAGTAAGCGTTTACGAAAAGCTAATCCCCTATTGCCCAAGTCTCTACCGAGGACTTGATATAAGTCATCAATCAGGCCAACTACCGAGCCAACCAACAAAGTAAAAATGGGTAGCCAAGTCTGCTCTCGACTTAAAAAATTCAATTTAGTGCTTAAATTACTCGGCCATAAAATATCAAACAACCAAAATAAAATGACGGTAATTAGGGTGCTGACCCAAATAATAACTCCGCCCATCCGTGGCGTACCGACTTCTTTATTCTTATGGAGTTCATTAAAAATAGGCGTGTCGCGACCTTCGAGATCAACTTTGCCTGATTTCTTCTTCCATAATTTATAAGTGTAAAGATAATGGGTCAAAAATGGCGTTAAAGTCATACCAATAAAAAAGGCCAAGGCGGTGGGTGCTAAGACTTTAAAAACACTTAAAAACATAAGGATATTATACGGTTAATGGGCTGGTTCGGCAAAATAAGCCAATGTTGCCTTATTTAATTTAAGAACATCATTAAAGCGGCCGTCTTGGCTCGAGGACAAAACTACAATCACAATTGGCTGGCGAAGCCCACGATCTACTATCACGGCTAAGTTACCGTCCGCCAAGTCAGTGAAGCCAGTTTTAGAGGCAATTAGACCGGGCAGTATCCCAGCTACTTTGTTGGTGTTGATTGCTAAGTGGGAGGCGCCTACTGATGCCACATTAGTACTCGACAGACGCGTACTCGCCAACAACTCTGGTTTAGTGCTTACGATATGAGTAAATAATTTAGCGACATCACTAGCCGAGCCATAAGCACCAGCTTGACCAGGGGCGACATCAAGGCCAGTCGGATTAGCAAAGCTCATACTGCTTAAACCTAATTTAGTGGTCATTAAATTCATCGCTGAAACAAATTGCTCACCACTCTCTTGCTCGCTGGCGTTAGCCAAAGCCTGAGCACTTTCGTTGGATGAAGTGATTAAAGTAAAATCGAGTAAATTTTTAAATGACCATTGCTCTCTACCTAATGTTATTTTAGACTCTGGTGCTAACATATTACTTGCCACTAAAGCGGTCATCACTTTAGTAATCGAGGCGAGAGGGAAAGGTTGGCCGGCATTTAAGGAGTAAACTACTTGACCAGTCTCGACGTCGTAAACAACTGCAGCTTTAGCCTCTAAATAAACCGCGTCAAATGGATTAGCGACGACGATGGTTGGCCCATCCGGCACGCGGTGCTCGGCTTGATAACCAGTCAAGTACAATAAACCAAGCCCGAGTAAAGCGAGGATTACGCCTCCGATTAGCGCTAAACGGAGTTTAGTAATGGGGAAAGCGGGTAAAGTCATGAGGATGAAGCTGGCGGCTCTAAATTATTTTTAGTCGCCTCGTACTCGGGTAGTTCCGCTAATTTAGTTACTCCTAAATGATTTAAAGTATCAAAAGTAGTTTGATATAAAAAAGTGCGAGCATCATTTGGATTAGCGATACGCTCAATTAAACTGCGGATCATTAGATGACGAAGGGTGAAGCTGGAGTTAACTCCACGGATATAATCAATGTCCGAGCGCGAGATTGGGCCGCGATACAAAATAATGGTTAGTGTTTCTAAACTGGCCTTGCTTAATTCTTGAGTTAACTCTTCTTTAGCTAATTGACTAATCTTCTCACTAGCATCAGGAGCAGTGGCTAACTGTACCTCGCCCTCCTTACGGACCAACACTAATCCTCGGCCTGCCAAGGAGACATGGAGAACCTCTAAAGCCTCATTTACGGCCTCAAGATTGGCGTCGGTGGCTTTGGCTAAGTCCTTGAGTGACCAAGGCTCAGCGCGCCAAAATAATAGAGCCTCAATTAAGGCTGATAACGACATATTGCCAGTATACCAAAGATGTTTTAAAGATCGTAGCGCGGTACTTTGGTTGAGCGCGTTTCCAACTCAATCTCGGCAAAGTTGAGCTCTTGTTTGACGTCCACGACACCTTGTTTGACTAGTTCCAGCATCCCAAGGAAGCTGACAATCACATTGACGCGCTCCACTTTGTTCCCACCGATATAATCACTAAATTTTAATTTTAAGGCTTGACTTACTCGCTGACTCAAGTCTATAATCGCCTCCTCCAAACTAATCATTTTTTTAACCACCACTTGCGGCAAATGCTCTACTTTAGGTAAAGTGGCAATTAGCGATTTAGCGGTAGTCAATAAATTAGCTAAAGAGATTTGATTACTGGGAGCAAAAATAATTTCCCGTGCCGGAGATACTACTTGGGTAAAATTGGGGCTCGCGCCAAAACGCTCTTTAATGCCCACCGACAAGTGGCGTATTTGCTCGTAAAGTCTAAGTCGGCGCTCTAAGTCGGCGATATCGCCTTTTTCCTCCTCGGTTAGTGACAAGTTTGGTAATAACGACAATGATTTAATAAACATCAAAGTCGAAGCGACTAAAATAAAATTAGCCATTTCGCCCATCGGGATTTTACTATTTGATTTTAAGTGCGCGACGTAATCATCGGCTACTTGAGCGAGTGACACTTGGCTAATATGTAGTCTGCGCTTTTCCACCAAATCAAGCAGGAGCTCCAACGGCCCCTCAAACTCCCCCGCTTTGACTTTAAAACTATTTTCCATCAGTGGATTTAATATGTAATTCTTTAGATTGAGTTTCGGAGATCGGAGCTGGTGAATCCATCATCAAATCTCTACCTTCGCCGGTCTTGGCAAAGGGAATTACTTCACGAATGTTGGGCTCATTTAAGAGTAAAGCGACAAAACGATCCAAGCCCCAAGCAATGCCGCCGTGGGGCGGAGTGCCAAAAGTAAATGCCTTAAGTAGGTGGCCAAAATTAGCTTCCATTTGTTCGGGGGTAAAGCCGATAATCTCTAACACCGCTTTAAGTAGCTCGGGATTGTGGTTACGGATACTACCACCACCAATCTCAAAACCATTTAGAATCACGTCATATTGAGTGGTAATTATTTCATCGATATTTTCTTTATTTTTTAACCACTTCTCATGCTCTGGTAGCGCGCGCGAGAACGGGTTGTGAGTAAAAGTCCATCCTGAGCCTGTCGAATAGTCGGCTTTTTCAAAAAATGGGAAGTCAATGACCCAACAAAAAGCGAGTAAATTAGGATCAGTTTTGTCCTCGCGCAAATCAGGCCGATCGGTGCTGTATTTCTCCATCGCTTCTTTATAAGTAAAACGTGGAAATGGGATTTGTTGGATCTTTTTTTCTGGCGCTAAAGTTTTGACCACCGAGATTAAGAGCTCCTCGTTAACGCGCATTACATCCTCCCGCTCCACAAACGAAAGCTCCATATCCAGTTGAGTAAACTCCGGCTGCCGATCACCACGAGTGTCCTCATCACGGAAACAGCGCGCAATTTGGAAGTATTTTTCTACTCCCGCTACCATTAAGAGTTGTTTGTATTGTTGTGGCGCTTGTGGTAAAGCGTAAAAATTGCCGGGGTACAAACGTGATGGCACCACGTAGTCGCGTGCTCCTTCTGGGGTTGATTTGGTTAAAATCGGGGTCTCCACTTCAATAAAACCACGTTCATTAAGCTCATCGCGGACATGTTTAATTAATTTATAGCGGAAGCGGATATTATGTTGCATTCGAGTCGAACGCAAATCTAAATAACGGTATTTAAGTCGGACCTCCTCATTAATTCCAAAAGTATTATCGTTAAGTTCAAACGGTGGGGTCTCGGCTTTGTTTAAAACTTCTATTTTGAGAATCTCGAGCTCGATGTCGCCATTTAAAACATCAACTTTTACATTCTTCTCTGGGCGGGCGTTAACTTTACCGGTCACGGCCAAGACCCACTCGGAGCGGATCTCTTTAGCTGTATCTAGTGTGTCCTGCCCGCCAGCTGGCGGAGGTAAAACCACCCCCTGTACCTTGCCGCTCATATCACGGAAATCAAAAAAAATCATTTTACCCTGGTCCCGCCGGATATCCACCCAGCCCTTAATTAGGACATCCTCTCCCACTTTATTCTTTAAATCTTTAATATATGTCCGCTCCATAGTCTTTTATTTATAACATGGATCTATAGTAAACCAAATAAACTACCCTGTTACTTTAATTACTTAACCTTCCTATACCACTTACTCACGATCGTAGAGCTATGGTATAGTATAAAAATAAATGATTAAAATAAAAATAAGGAGTCAAACCAAAAAGCAGATACTACTCCTCTTGGCCGCAGGAGCCGCTTTAAATCTTAGTCAATCACCCAAACGTAGTGGCTATATTTTAAAACAAATCCCCAAAGAGTTAACAAAAATTAAGCGAGAGTATTTATATCGTCTAGTTAAGGAGTTTCACCATCATCATTTAGTGGATTACAGAGAAGAAAATGATGTGATTAAGATAGTCTTATCTGAAGATGCTAAAAAACAAATCCTGGTTTATTCTTTAGATAAATTAATTATCCCTACTCCCTCCCGTTGGAACGGGCATTGGTTTTTAGTCTCCTTTGATATTCCCGAGAAAAAACGTTCCGGGCGAGATGCTTTACGAGACAAATTAAAAGAACTCGGTTTTTACGAATGGCAAAAATCAGTTTTTATCTATCCTTATCCTTGTCGTAAAGAAGTAGATTTTATTATCGAAGTTTTTGATTTACGTCCCTATGTTCGGATAGCAGAGGTGATTAATGTGACTAATGAGGCTGAACTCAAACTTAGATTTAAACTAGTCTAATAAATCTCCTATACCATATTACCACGATCGTGTGTAAGTGGTATAGGAAAAAAGGAAATTTATAGACAAATAAAAACCACCTGATGCAAGCCAATATTAGTATTAGGACTAAAGATCCAAACCAACTTTTTGTTTTACTTCGGTTAATTTAATTGTAGCAGATTCGCGCGCTTTGGCACTGCCCGCCTGTAATATTTTAATAATCTCTTCCGGATTTTTAGCTAACTCCTCTCGCCGCTCGCGTAACGGCTTAGTAAAAGTTTTAATATCATCAATTAACGCCTCCTTAAGTTCTTTATATTTACCCTTTTTGTCCTCATACAAGCTAGCTAACTCACCCGCTGATTTAAAAAGTTTGTGGATTTGGTACACATTCTCCGGTCGCTCGCCGCTCGAGTCGGTCACTATTGCCATGACCGCTTTAGTGATCTCCTCATCGCTAGCAAAGAGTGGGATAATGTTGTTATAACTTTTACTCATCTTTTGGCCATCAATACCCGGCACCGTCTCGACGTCGCTTAAAATCAGTGGATTAGGCAATTTAAAGGTCTCGCCATAAGTGTGATTAAATTTCTCGGCAATATCACGCGCATACTCCACGTGCTGTTTTTGATCACGTCCCACTGGCACGATGTCGGTGCTGTAGAGCAAAATATCCGCCGCCATCAGCACTGGATAAGTAAAGGTGCCGGCATCAAGCTCTTTGCCTTTAGCTTCAGCATCTTTGTAAGCGTGGGCCCGCTGGAGGTAAGGCACGGTTACAAGGGTGTTAAAAATCCAAGCGAGCTCGGCGTGAGCCGGTACCTCTGACTGTTTAAAAATTGTCACCTTAGCCGGATCTAAACCAATGGCTAAGTAATCAAGGGCCAAGTCTAAAGTATTTTGCTTTAACTCGGCGGCATTGTGGAGAGTGGTCAAAGCGTGTAAATCAGCGATCATCACAAAAGCCTCGTGTTCCTCGGCCAACTTAACAAATTGCCGCATCGCGCCAAAATAATTACCAAGATGCGGCCGCCCTGTCGGCTTAACCCCCGACAACATTATCTTCCTTAGAGCCATAATCTTCCTATTGTAACGGAAAAGATTATTTTAGGCCACTATTTAGCGTTAAGCTTTTTGAGCCGTCCCTTCATCTGCTTTAGGGTTGGGACATTGTATTTTTTGCGTTCGGCATCAGTGGTTTTGGGGTTAATTGGACGCAAAACCCAAGGACTATTAGCGTCCTTTTTGGTATATTGAGTGCCAAATTTTTGGGGTTTATTTTGATCAACTAAAATACGGTCAGTAATGGCTGCAAAGAGCCAACGTGCTTTAGTGTAATTTTTAGCCACACTTTGCTCAGCCAGCTTTAGTGCTGTTTAGTGATCCTTTGAAGCCCCTTTGTTTTTGTGACTAGGGCTATGGTGGTAAATCATCGCCGCTTTACAAAAATCAGCCCCTGTCTTAATCAGTTTGCTTTTAAGTAATACCTCAACCTCTTTCAGTCTTACTTTATCCCTCTTAGAAACTTGTTCAAGTATTTTAAAATCATTACCAATAGCCGGATTCTTCCGATCATTCTGATCTTCTTTAAAAATTTTAGTGATGGTTCGTGAGGCATTTTTTACTTGCTTTTTATTTTAATCTTTAAGTACATTTCTTTAATTTTACCATTGATAAATTCGCCCCATTTTGTTTGCTTGAATTGATCAGGTTCTTTCTCATACAACTTTTTCAGGGTCGGTAATATTTTTTTAAGCCTATCTAGACGTCGATATTTAAAATATAGGGTAGTGAGATTGATATATAGCCCAAGTTGGCCAGGATCTTCCTTAATAGTTTTTAGATACCAACGTTCAGCTTGTTTGTAATTTCCAAGTTCGTCGTACACTAATCCTACATTCAATAACATTCCCCCTGCTTTTCCAGTCATCTTTTTTGTTAATACAGCCGCCTCCTTAGCATACTTTAATGCTTTTTTATTTTTTCTGTGCAACCATATACGGCCAATACCCCAAAGGGCATATGAGTCATACATTGACCCAGGATTAATAGTTAAAATTTCACGATATAATTTAAATGCTGTTTTTTCGTATTCTTTTCTTTTTAATACATTTTTTTCAACCATCGCCTGATGATCGTATAACATTCCTAAGTCACACAACCTTTGTTCATCTCTTAATATAGGATGTTTTTTAAGTATTTTTTCGATGTCCTGAATAGCTTTTTTGTAGTTATAATTTAACATTGCTGTTCGGACGATCTCGTTTATTTGTTGTTTACTTGACATTACTTAATTATCTATAAAACCTTCCGCCAGACTTGGCTGATATTATCTTCTGGTGGAGTAACCTCACCAACTCGCTCAAAGCCAAGTTTGTCATGAAAGTTCCACGACTCATTGTGAGTATTGGGGCTAAATAACAATATTTCCGTAAAACCAGCTTTTTGTACCTCCTCGATTAGTTTTAATTTTAGCTTTTCGCCAATACCCCTCCTTTTGTATTTTGCGGCAATGACATAAAACTCCACCGGGTTATTAGTTAGGGCAAACGGTTTTAGATAATCAGGTAATTTTTTAAAACCAACAATACCTACAATCTCGTTACTATCCTCTGCGACAAAAAATCTAGCATTCTCCCCTAGCTCATCTGAAAGCTCTTTAAGAAATTCCGGGTCAGTCCAATACAAAGCAAAAATTTCTTCCGCTACCTTTCGATCGCTTTCCCTAAATTCTCGGATGGTCATTTTATTAGTTTACGTGATAATAACACATTCTTTACCACTTCTTTTTTAGCTCAATAAGGAAGGTGGAGCCGTGACCTTTGCCCTCTGACTCGGCCCAAATGCGGCCGTGGTGACCCTCAATAATTTGCCGGGCTACGTAGAGGCCTAAGCCGGTACCCTTAATATTTAATTTACCGGCATCATCGGCGCGAATAAACTTTTGAAATAGTTTAGGCAAGCTCTCTTTAGCAATACCGTCGCCGGTGTCTTTAATCGCCAAAGTCACTAACTCTGGCGTACTTGTTAAAGTAAGCTCGATTGAGCCTTGGGAGGTGTACTTAATGGCGTTGTCGATCACATTACCGATCACCTGGCTCACCTTACCCACATCGCCATGGACGATGTGGTCGCCATTGTCTGCTTTAAAAATGGCGCTCAAGCCTTGTTTTTCAATATTAGGTTTAAGCTCTTCTAGTACTCGTCTGGCCACATCCGCGATATTAAAATCAGTCAACTCATACTTCATCGTGCCCAGTTCAATCCGGGTCACATTTAAAAAGTCCTCAATCACATTAACCAGCCGTTGACTGGACTGGAAGACGCGGTCAATCGCCTCGCGCGCTTTGTCGTTGATTTCGCCAAACGAACCCTCCAGTACCATCGAGGAGTAACCTTTAATGGCCGTCAGCGGCGAGCGGAGTTGATGGGCGGCAATGGAGACAAACTCCGTTTTTTGGCGATCGAGCTCCTTAAGTTTGGTATTAGCGATTTGGATTTGTTGATACAAAATAGCTTTGTCGAGCGCGACCGCAATAATATTAACAAAGTTATCAATCGACTCCTTTTCAAACTGGCTCAACTCCTCAAAAGTCCGGTTGAGGCTTACAATAAGCACACCCATTAAACGCTCGCTGGCACCAAGCGGGTAAACGAGCGAGGAGTGAATGTTGGCCCGGGTCTCAATACCTTCGGCCATTTTAGACTCAATGGCGCCGTCCCAAATCTCTTTTAAATTTAACACTTGACGCATACCCCGCTCGGCCAGTACTTGGGAGAGTAAGGAATCACCGGGACCCACGGGGATAATTAGTGATTTAAGCGAGTACCCTAAACTTTTTTCGGCCATGATCACCTTCTCTGACTCGTGGACACTAAGTGGTACTAAATGAGTCTTGTCCTCATCAAAAATAAAAATGCCCATGATTTCTAAATCAAGGGCTAATTGCACAGTGCTAGCGATTTTTGCGGCCAAATCCTTAGGTTCTAAAGTAAGGATACTAATCTGGTATAACTCCCGCAAAAGCGAAAGTGTCTTATTGCGTACCGCCAAATCAAGGTTACGTTTGTAGAGTTCCTCATTGACCTCCTGGAGATGTTGTCCGGGATCACTCCCTGCTTTGGTCGGTGGCATAGTTAGCGGAGACTAGATGGTATCTCGGCCGGAGAGAGATCAGCGAGGAGACTCGTCACCGCCTCCCGACACACCTCCCGCGATGCCCGACCAAATAAGTGCTCGTACTGCCCGACTAGTTTATTGACCACCTCCCGCTCATCGCCATTTTTAATCTCCACCACCCCATTGGTAATGTTTACCCCACTCACCTTCCCTGCTTCCTCCCAAGCCAACGGCCCAATGATTAACTCTTGTTCCTTAATAATCTTATTGGCAATAGTATCAAGTTTAGACATGATTTTGGTTATTTGTTCCCAATGAGAAACGATTTGGATCTATAAGGCTAACCCCTATACTCAAGCAAAAGAATGCGGATGTATAGACTAAGTCTACCCAATTTGCAACGAAGTAAGTTTCTTTGGTTACTGTATAGACAAAAGAGAAGTCACCTAAATAATTCAATACAAAACCAAATAGTATTACAACTATAGCCCATTTAAAGAATCCACCTAAATAATTGAATGATAGACCGTAAATTAGTAAAGCTATAGTAAGTATCACTATATCTCCAATAGGATATGCTAAATCAAAAAAAGTTTTAAGTAGACCTCCAGACAAATCAAGGGGACCACCACGGGCTACTATTATCAGTAAATAATAAGATATTCCTGCGATGATTATTGGTATTACAAAAAGAGCCAGTCTTCCAATTAAATTACTGAGTTGAAATTTAACACCTGTTGCACGCGATAAGTATATCATACCTATAGACCATAGTGGCCAACTTATTATGTAAAATAAGTCAGCTAGTGATGGGTAAGGAACAGCGACTTGTAGAAAAATATTGTAGTAAGCGAACACCACAGTACCAACACCCCAAGTTAAAAGACCAGCGGATAGAAAAACAAGGGTCTTTCCCATAGAACTTTTTGTCCCACCCCACTTGTTAGAATTAAGAAATCCAAAGAAGGAGCCTATAATTGGTAAAATACCGAGGGCTGCTCCATACAAAAAATTACTGTTAGTGTCTACCGACCCAGAAAAATTTATAAAAAGCCACCAAACAACCATAAATAACAACACTAGTAGTATTATCATGGATTGCGGATTCAATTTGATTGATCTCATGACCTTATTAAACTAATTATAGACCTATATTTTGAGGTGTCTAGTCAAGTTATCAACTCCTCTTTTTAATAGATATCTTGAGCATTTGTGACTATTTCTAACATTTTTTTTGTCGATCTCTGATAATTGCGAGAATGATAGGATTTTGTGTTTGCATTTTTTTGATCCACAACGACATTTTACATGGCTTTCATCTGCTTGCTTAATCCAAAATAACTCACTCATCCAATAGGAATAAGTAATTTCATCGCCTTTATTTATTTTTTTATTAGCAATTAAATTTGGAAAACCATCAGACCTAGTTTTTACGTAAGTATTAGGGTCGCAAGAATGGTTCCAATACTTACCTGTCCATTTTTTAGGAATGTAATGTTTTTTTACATCAATTTGTACTGAAATATGGTAAGTTTGATGGTCTATTGTCTTACCAATTCCCATCATCACAACATCTCCAGGTTTGAAATCTTTTTTTGCAAAATAAGAAAAACCGTAACCTTTTTCTGATCTTCTTGAGGTTACGTTTTTTTGATTGAACAGTTCAATTTTTTTTTCATTTTCCATATTTTGAGATTATAACATAGTTTTTGATTTTTAGAAATAAGTTTGGGGTTGACATAAACTATAAATATTGCTAGTTATGGTTTAGAGTGATATTTAAAATTAAACTAACCAAAACACCTTAGGAGGTTTTGTGATGCTTTATCCGCACACCAAACGTGTTTTCCTCTCCCCTGCCACTGAAGAAAATATAAATCTTCTATGGCAATGGCGAAATAGTAACTCATTTAGAGGTCTGTGCTCGAATAGGCAGGACACTTTGTCTTTAGAGGAATTTTCTCAAGAGCTGGTCGGGGACAACAAAAGAGACAGGCATGAGCAGTACATAATTTGTAGAACAAAAGACAAATTACCAGTGGGAACAATTTTTTCCTACAATTACAATTCAACTCATGGCTACCTATCAGTGACTACTTACATTAACGATCGGTATGTTAGTCATGGATACGGAGTTGAAGCATTTCTGCTGTTTGGTGCTTATCTTTTCCTCACCTATGACTTGTATAAGATATATACAGAAGTATACGCATACAACGAGAACTCTTTGAAGATAATGCTAAAAGCGGGCTTTAAAGAGGAGGGAAGGTTTAGAGGACATCGATTACATAATGGATCGAGATCTGATTTAATTCGGCTGGCCTTTTTTCAGGAGGATATCGGTCCCCAACTTGAGTGGTTGAAGAAACTTGGCAGCTATATTGAAGATTGTTTAAGTTGACTTTTTCCACTAGGTCATGTAATATTTCTCCTAGAAAGGAGGTGGTATGGATGAGTCGGTTTTCGGATGGAAACTCCGGGTTTAACTCCCGCCAAGATTCTGATGGTAATTATCGTCAGGACCGCTACGATGGTGGAAGTAATCATGAGCACACCTTTTCCAAGACGTCTCCTTCGACAAAGGAGCATATCGAGGGATGGCGTGGTTCAAAATCAAGGGAATCTGGCGACAGTGGTAAGTAGAAACAACTGTTCTCTATCTCCAAAGAGGGAAATGATTATCAAGTCATTTCCCTCTTTATTATTATATGATATAATATTTAAATATGAGTCAAGAAGAGATTATTTCTGCTCTAAAACCAGTCTTTAATTTTATTAAAGAAAAAGATTTAAATAAAGCTAGAGAGTGTTTTGGTGTGGTAAAAACTAAATACAATATAGATATTCCTAAAATTACAGATATGTATTTATTGACTTTAGCTATAGAAAGCTATCTTACTGGTGATACTAGTATTTCTGAATCGGACATAGTGGAAGATTACAATCAATTAGTTTACAGTTTTTACAATAAAAAATAAATAGTCTATAAAACAAAAACCACCGAAGGGTGAAATATCAACCCTTCGGTGGAGCAACAAATTTGCGTCTTATGAAAAGCACGATTACTACCATACCCGTCATCATGTCGCTCAAGCAAAAGTATCAATCAAACTTCTTTGGGGAGTATTTGAGGGTGTGAGGGGTTACGTACGAAAATATTGACATTTTTACTTAAATAAAGTAATCTATCTCTAAGATATACATAGGGTATATCTTAGAGATCAAGAAGATAGATATGGGACCAAATGATGATGTTACCCCCGAGACAGTTGAGGACGATTATTCTGAAAATTCCTGGCCAGATTAAAGGTTAACGGTCTCGGAAGAGGATGAGGGAGATAGAGATTAAGACCTCAATTCTCCCTCATTTTTTATCATAAAAAATGAAATGACACCTCAAATTAAACTTACTAAAAATGGATCACGGATAGTTATCCAGAACATACCTGATTCTAAAATTCTAAATGTCAATGTTTTTATTAAATCTGGTTGGCGTCATGAAAAGGAAGAAGAAAAAGAATACACCCACTTACTAGAGCATTTATTGATGGCTGGATCAAAAAAATATCCACAGGAAAAGGATATGGCTGATGTATTAGAAAGTATAGGAGGAAAATTTAATGCTCAAACTAGTATGGAATATCTTACCCTAAATGGAGAGACTTTGATTGAAAATTGGGAAAGATTGCTGGATTTATTATTTGATAAAATATTAAATCCAAATATAACCCAAGAAGCTATAAATAAAGAACAGAGGGTTTTAGAGGCAGAATATAATTCGCAAATTAATAACCATATAAAATGGTTGGAAAGAAATTTAATTCAACAAATCTTTTCTAACAGCGCGTTAATTACACCTCCATACCCGAATCCTTACCCCTTAAAAGAGATTGAAATTGATCAAATAAAATTATTTTATAATCAGGTAGTAAGACCTGAATTAATTACCGTAATTTGTGTTGGAAATATTAAGAATGATGAAATAGAAAGGTTTATCATGAATAAACTAGAAAAAATAGTGAGACCCCTAACAAAGACTTCTATAACCTCTGTCCCACAAGCTGTTCCAGTAAACAATTTAAAACTACATAATGTAAAATCTGAATCAAATGACTTGCCCACCGATCTAAGATTTTCATTTGTAACCATACCAAGTAATCATAGACTATCATTCGCTTTAGATATAATTAGTAGTTATTTAGGAGATGGGTATCAAGCTAAATTATTTGAAGAATTGCGCTTAAAAAATAACTTAAGTTATAGTTATATTTCAAGAAATATTAAACTGACCGATACAGGAATTTATTACTTCGGACTTACTACTAAATATCCAAGAGAGGCCAGCGAACTTGTTAAAAACTATTTTAATAGTTGGTTGAGTAATATAGATGAATCCAGGTTAGAAAAATTAAAGATCAAAATAATCAACCAAGCTATGTATAATTTCTATTCATCTCAAAAAAATATATCTTTTAGTTATGGGTTTGATTTATTAATAAATGGTCAACTTAATACATTAGACGATTACGCTAAAAAAATAAGAAATGTAACATTAAATGACATCAAGTCAGTACTTCATCTATTATCTATAAATAAAGCGTATATTCTATCTACTTAAGATCCTTAGGCAAGGCGTCGCTTTAACATTCACTGGTCTTTCGCCCGAATGATTCCATACAAAAACTAGAGCAATTCGATAATTGTTTTGTTATATCTTGCGTTTAGACGATGACCAGTGCGAGGAATTATAATATCTCCTGGTTCATCCTCTTGGTCACCATAAATAATCACCTGCTTTTTGGCCCAATGTTTAGAAGTTAGTTTTTTAGCAACATCCTCTATAAATACTTTGCCTAGTAAATCTACAAGTTGTTTTTTTATTTTTTTGTCTTTAAAAGAATATAGCGGAGTCATTGAAGCGAGTATTAATTTATTACACTCATATTTTTGGGCAATAAGATGGCCAAAAATTGCACCCAATGAGAAGCCAAAAATAACATCACTTTTTTTAACAGGAAATATTTGGGAGGATAAACTTTTATTCCAATCAACATCATAAAAAACCACGCTATAGCCTTTTTTCTTAGCTAACACTGCAAGCGACTGGTATATCTTATAGCGAGAATATTCTCCCCAACCTGGAATAATGTATAAAGTTTTTTTCATAAAAATTACAATAAGTTAGGGCAAGCAAGAGTGTATCCTGCTCGCCCTTTGTGCAAGGTCGACGACTGTTTGGTCTAGAACTCGCCGTCCTTGACGCCTTTGGTGAAGGCCGTCCACTCCTCGGCGGTGAAGAAAAGGGTGCTTTTGCTCGGGTCCTTGCTGTCGCGGAGAGCAATGCCTTCTGGCTTTTTGGCGACAAGTACGCAAGTCTTCGGGTTATTCTTTGACCATGAAGACTTTTGGAAGTCCTCATCCTTGACCTCAAAACGATGCGGTTCACTCATAACCTTGTTTCCTTACTTTAATGTTGCCTGATTCAGTCAGGTACTGCGATATTGCGAGATGCAATTCTGCTCCGTAATATACACTAAAGTAACATATTTTGCAAGTGGTCCTATGCTATAATAACTAAATATGATAGTATTGTCACAGAAAGGAGGTGGTATCTGATGACATCTCAACAGAGACCAGTTCATGAACTTACACTCAACCAACTCGCGGAAGTCGCGAATGGTGGTGAGCCTCTTAGGCCTACAGTCCATCATTGCGGGTAAAAATCAATGGACGGCAGGATATTTCCTGCCGTCCATTACTAAAAACAGGAGTAGGAATATCATGATACTTGTATTCGCTAGTTCTTTATATGACAAGGAAGCATAGGTTGTGTTTTTGGAAGATGTCCTTGTTGAAAGTGGGAAAAGTTACTTACTTCTCAACCCACTGGATTATGACGAGATTACTCAATTTGAGTTATCGTCTGACTGTAACGGTATACATCTACGCTACAACGGTTTGGAACTAAAGCCTTCCACGATTTTCCTTTCTAGATTATGGAGGACAGACTGCTTGGTTAAACTGCCTAAAGGATGCCAATATCCAGGTTTGCTTAGGCAAAAGATAGAAGTATTTTTGAGAGACATCATCTTTTGTTTCAGGCAAGTAAAGTGTTTTCCCGGTACTTATGAAAATATTTTGCTTGGAGAGACAAAACCTATTATTTATCAGTTGGCTTCTAGTTGTGGCTTACAAATACCTTCAAAGACGGTGAATTCATTTCGAGACAGGGCAAAAAGTGATACGCCATATAGAAAAGTCCTAGGTCATCCTTTCTCCGTTTCATTAAATGTAGACGCGGGCCAAGAAACAGCTCTCACTTTATTGACTGGCAAAAGTTTGGATGACATAGACTTGATGTCTCTACCTTGGCAGTGGCAGTCGGAAATAGAGTCTATTAAGCAATTCAGAGTTATACTAGTAGATAATCGTGAGTGGGTTTATAGTATAGAAACTGAAGAATTAGGTGGGAAAGGTTTACGCGAGGTGCAGATGAGTACCTCTGAATTAAATTGGCAAAGAGATACTTTACCACAAAAAGTAGTCAAGGGACTCAAAACTTTGCTCATCAAGACTGGTTTAAGTTACTGTTCGGCGGATTTTTTACTAGATCAAAATAGTAAGTTTACTTTGGTAGATTTAAATCCGTGTGGGGATTGGTTTGGTTTCGGAGATAAAAAAGATAGCAAAGAAATGGCTCAAATCATAGTTTCAAAGCTCTAGGTTAATCCTTAGAGCTTTTTTAGTATCCCCCCAATTTTTTGAAGATATTTTGTGTTGGATAAGTCATGTCCTGCATCACTAACTATTTTTATAGTACTATTCCCTGATAAACTTTTGGCATATTCTTTTGTCCGATTAATAGCTAAAGGCCATTCTTGTGACCCAATTAAAAACCACACCTTACCAGTAATTTTTTTAGGAAAGGAATATTTTTTAAAACTATTCATCATTTTTAGTCCAAAATATTTCTTACTTTGAACTGGTATAAATTTAAGATCGTCCTTAAAATATGGTGATAGGGAACAAAAAATGTATCCCTTGGCTTGTTTTTTGTCAGATAGAATGGCAGAAATATAAGCACCGAAAGAAAAACCTAAGATATAATCATTAGTAATATGATCAGGAATTTTTGCATCAACTTGAGAAACAAAATTATCCATAGTTTTGTTGTCTTGCCACTTTATATTTACTGGTACGACAATTAAGCCAAACTGTTTAGCCTGTTTAATAACAGATTGGTAAGATTTTAGTCTAGTCGATTCCCCCAGACCTGGTATTAGGTATAAAACCCCCTTTTTCATATATGTGGATTAATTAAAACAAAAAAGCATCGAAATGTCTAAATATTAATTAATATAGAACTTCTACCTTAAAAACTAAGGTTTAAAAACAAAAAACCACCGAGGGGTGAAATATCAACCCTTCGGCGGAGCAACAAATTTGCGTCTTATGAAAAGCACGATTACTACCATACCCGTCATCAACAATAAGTAGATCGGGTAGAGGCTATCAAGTCTCCAAAGTGATCCCAATACAAAAATATTGATGACGTTACTACTAAATCCTAGTCCCCAAGCTGGAAGATCTTCTTTCCAGGGTTCCAGATAGCTTTTTTTAACCGTCGGGATTGCCCCTAAAATATCAGCTAACAGGATGCCTAATAGAGCAAAGGTAGCATTGGTTGAGATCCAGACTCCAATAGCAACAAAAGACAGCAGTAGACAGTATTTGTCTGTCTTGTCCCAACCGCTCTCTCCATACTTGATGGTCAGGAAAGCGGTTGCAATAGCACCTGCGGTATAACCAACGGAGACCCAAATCGCGTTACTATCACGGGCTGACTGCCAAAAAGTAATTGACAGCATGATCTGGACTAATGACCAGATCCACCAGGTCGCCTTGCTCGGAGCTGTCTTACCTCTCAAAATGGAGAGGATGTACAGTCCACAAGCCAGAAAGGCAATTACTCCGGCTGTAAAACCGAATATCACTCTCCAGTCAAACACAATCTCATCTCCTCTGCCCAAAGGCTAGTTTAAGGTTTTTTAAGTTAAGGTCCTTCCCCTACTTCTACTTTTTATTATAGCATATAATCCCCTCAAAAGTCAAGGAGAAATTTTAGTTTACTAGCTTGTAATCTTAACCCTCCTCATTATCTCCCCGCCAGTAATCATACACATACAACCATCTTTTATTTCAAATTTGACCTTTTCTCCTCTGTTCCCGTATGCTCCGGTATCGTCTTGTCTAAAAATATTACCGGAGATAGATTGTAAAATAGTTGGGTTACTCCAATTGGGGGTTTTATCAGCGGTAAATGACACTAATCGGCCACGAATATTGACAATATTAACTATAGACCACTCATCTTCATATAAACCCTCAAATCTTTTAAGTTTACTATTGGGAATTTTTGTCTTTTTACCTTTCAGGCGGCCATCTATTTGGAGCAATTTTAAGATACTAAAAACGATATCAAAATAGGTATAGGCTCTAATATCAAGTTGCTGGTTAAAGATAACAACACCAACTTGTTGTTTAGGGTCAACCAATAAAAAAGAAGTGATGCCATTATGCCCGCCAGAGAAACCAATGAGTTTATACCCATCCCGCTCAACCATCTCAAATCCAGCTCCAAGGACATCCCCTTCGACTTTAATTATTGGTTTAATACATTTTTTCCAAACAACTTCGCTAATGTTAAATATTTTAGGGCCTTTAATTAAGGCCCTAACAAATATGTTCATATCTGCAAGGGTGGAGACTATACCAGCGGCCGGGGCAAAAGATTTCATCTCGCACCAGGTTAGTTTTGGATCAATAACTTGCCTTCTAATTTTACCATAGTGGTAAGTTCTTGTTCCCCCTGCAATATGCTGATAAACATCATCTCTCTGACAATTGTATTTTTGAGTTACATACTTAAAAAATTCAAGAGTAGCGTCAGCCCAAGTTTCCCTCATCCCAAGTTTGTCATATATCCTCTCTTTGACTACCTTTTTGTATGACTTACCAGTCACTCTCTCGATTATTAACCCTAGGAGCGAATAGCCAAAATTTGAGTACTTCATCTTTGCTTCACCAATATCAATCATTGTGTCTTTGGTGAGGTCTTGTAAAATACTTTCATTCCAAAATCCTTCTGACCAAGATGAGGTGCCGCCATCACGTTGAATCGGTGCTTGATGAAGTAGTAAATCCCAAATAGTAAATTTGGCTTTTGGAGGAAGTTCGGGAATATATTTTACCGCCCTGTCTGTAAACTTTATCTTTTTATCTGTTACCAGTTGCATAATTAGAATTGAAGTAAACATTTTAGATATCGACGCAAAACGAGTAAATGTTTTGCTAGTGATTTTTTGAGGAGAGTTTGTATTAACACTTCCTACGGTAAAACCTCGAGAAAGGTCTATATCTTTATTTTTATCAAAAAACAATAATCCGTAACCCTCGTTTAAATTGTAATGATCCCAGACAGGTAAAAGCTTCTCCAAAATTTCTTTAATTTCAGAGACAGAATAAGCATGCTTAGTTTGTTTTTTACTTTTAGTTTTGTTTGGCATATTTACCATATTATCATGAAAAATCTCCTTATCTTAAACAAAAAGGTAGTGGATTTTTTAGGTCCACTACCTCCAGTGTTGCCGCCGTTACCGCCGGTTTTGACGTTACCTTTACCCATTTGGTTTCACCTCCTTTCTCTCACTCCGTGTATCAATTTACCGTATAAACTATCTAAAAGTCAAGTTTATGTACAGTTAACCATATGAGGTGACATTCCTGCTAGATTGGGGTGACAAAGGTTAATCATCTTTAATCGCACCCGTATGGCAAACAAAAATCAAACAGCGACATACCCGCCAAAGGTCAGGCAGAAATGGTACTTCTTGGT
>JACPIA010000001.1 GCA_016188295.1 Candidatus Vogelbacteria bacterium | reverse complement strand
CAGCCTTCAGCATCCGCGAAATGCAGGATCGGTCGCCCGAACCTATGTGTGTATGTGACATCCTTCCAGTGTGAGGCCCCGAAAGGGTGTTGCAATTAGCCTGCAAACTTTGTTGCGTTTAGAGTGAGAATTCACTTATTTGTGCTTGACTAACTAGATCGTATATGCTATACTTGTAATAGAAAAATAATCGAGCCATCGTGGCTTGATTACAGCACATTTCAACAAACGAGGAGGTTGCGAAACCATGACGACGATAGCAATCCGTTATCCGTTTCTGTTCCTGTTCAGGATCACGGGTCGGCTCGGTCCGCTCTTCGAGCGGGCAGAATACACCGCGATCGGTTTATCCGGTCATGTCTCGATGCTCGACAAGAGTGTCGCCAAGGAGCGTAAGCTCAAGCCGCTCAACCGCTTCGAGAGATGGCTTCTGAAGCCAATCATCGAGGACGAACAGAAGCTGCGTCGCGAGTGCTTCCGACAGGCCGTCATCGAGGTCATGGGCGAAGACCCCAAGACCGACTGGTCGTGAACAAAGCCCAACTAACCACAAAGAAGGAGGTATCCGATGGAGCGTATGTACAAGTACCCCGTTTGGGGAACGCAGGGCGGTGGGCTCGTGCGGGAGGTCAACGGCACCTACATCTTCGTCGAGAAGCCGGACTGTCCTGGACTGAACGTCGGTGACGAGATGCCCGAGGAATGGGGCATCTTTCCAGCCAACAGTTGTGCTCGCAACGAGATGGAAAGGGCCGAGTTGGTCTGATCCAACTCGAACCTTCAGCAGTAACCCGCCCACCAAGAAGCCGCTCGGCAATTGATTGGGCGGTTTTCTTTTTTCAAAGCGCTTAGGCTAGTCTTTGGCCGAATGATTGAGTCGGCAATTCATGCCATCCTGTAGCAAAAGGGCGCTTGCACCATCTCGAAATGGTGCTGGACTCCACTCCAAGACGAAGCGCCACCTTACACATCGACCAATGACGATACTTCACTAAATTGACCGCGTCTCTCCTCACTTTCCTCACTTTTCCCATGTTTGGATTGGTTGTGTATGACATTTTCCTATTTTACCCCTTGGCGTTGCCAAGGTCATGATACCTACATGTACTTGACATCTGCGTGAGAATATGCTAGCATCTTTAAAGGTAAGTACGTTCAGTAACACCCAACCGACTGGAGGACTGAAAGATGACACCCACGCAAGAAAGAATTCATGAGGCTTTGTGGTCTGCCGGGACGGCGGAGCCAGGATTGCAACCCGCGATTCTGATGGACCGCAACATCGACCACGACCAGGTGGCCGAGTACGCCAGCTGCTATATCAACGACTACTGGGCACCAAAGCTCAAGGAGCTGATCGGGGCCGGCTGGGTCGTGTTCCGCATCCAGACCGAGTTCAGGATCAACGGCCACGAGACACATGTCTACCTCGCCAAGATGAAGGAGGACTGACGCTCAGCGTCTACGGCAAAAGCCCTACGGAAGAAGCCCTGTGCTTCACACCGTGGGGCTTCTTTTTTCTCATACAAAACTACCAGGTTCTAACTTCTTCCATATATCTCACCTAGACAACCACCGAGTCATGTGATTTTTAGGTTTATTTGTGCTACAATCCAAACTAGAAATTGTTCTTGGATTAACTAAAGGAGGGTTAGTTGTGCCTACCAGCGATAAAAAAATCGGTCAGATATTATTCTTTCTACCCGGAAGTTTGTGCTGGGCCGTTCGTGAATTTATTGCCCAAGTTCCAACCGAAATTCTAATACCCATCGTCGCCACCGATGATATTCAGAAAGGGCTGGATCTGGTTCACTGTGAGTCAGTGCCAATCATTTTTTTTGAATCAAAAACATGGCTACCAGACGATCATCCCGATAGACAAATCAACTTAGTTAGAACGATAAGAGCTCTGACCGCTGGCCGTTGCGTCATAATTAACTGGTCGCGCCAGCTTGATATTGGAAGTGAGGCTGATCTTTATCTTAATAATCATCGTGATATCTCATTTGAGAGTCTAATTAATTTATGTTGTGAATTAGATAATACTAGTACTCCCATTGATTTAATGACACGATTACGGCACCATAGCCGAACTACTAGAGCACTTAGACTAGTCTCTGTGTAATCCCCGCTCCCTCGTCGCCGAGGGAGTTTTTGATTTTATTTAATTTTGGTTTTTTTGACTAACTCGATCACGCGCTCAACTAATTTTTTAGGATCTTTATCAAACAAAACTAAATCACTGTGGCGATATCCCTTATCCATTATATCCTTGATGACCTCATGCGTCTTCCATGGGCCCTCCAGTACACCAATCGGCTTTTGATCTTCAAAAGCAATCGTAAACTCGTGGATAGTACCTACCCGCCCACAGCCTAAAAAAATCGCATCCGAAGTTCGCGTCATTAATAAGTCGCGTCCAGAGTAGCCAAAACCGGTATAAATAATCAAATCCAAATACTCCAGTGGTAATTTATAATAATCCACATGTTCATGCTCGGAATAAGCTGGCGACAAACCAATCGAGATCCCACCAGCCTCTTTGGCGCCAATACAAGTCCATAGCGGAAAACCGGTCGTAGCGCCGGAGATTAAGATTCCGTCTTGACGAATAATCTCGCGACCCAGTTCTTTAGCCAAGTCCATTGCTCCCTCACCGCAATGTCCGGTCTCGGCAGCACCTGACACCGCTAATTTTAAGCGACGATGATTGTGTTTTTCTAATAACTGATCCTCCATACTAAGTTTATTGTACCAAACTTAAAGCTCGAGCTCCACTGATTCACCGACTGCTGGCGCAATCGCCTCAATTCCTAAATAATCTCTAATGCGCTGAACTAAAAATAAAGCTGATTTAGGCTCGCCCATCACCACAAATACTTTTTTGACGGTATCACCAGTACCCCGGACAAAATTAAGCAAGCCGGAACCATCTTTGTGGCCGGAGTAACCAAAAATACTGGCGATTCTGGCAGACACAGTTACTTCTTCACCTAAAATCCGCACTATTTTAGCGCCATCTTGAAGAATACGCCCAAAAGTACCCACTCCTTGATAACCCACCAATAATAAAGTGTTGCGCGAATCGGATAGATAATTTTTTTCATGATGCAAAATCCGTCCGCCGGTCGACATCCCGGAGCCGGCCAAAATAATTTTACGCGGATTGGCTCGCAAAATCGCTTTAGATTCTTCGGTCGACAAGGTCAGATGTAATTGCGGAAAACGGAAAATACCATCTCGAGCCGGACCACCTTCTTTAACTTGATTATTCAGATAATGCCGATATTTTTTATAAACATCAGTCACCCGGATCGCCAACGGCGAATCGATAAATACCGGCACTAAGGGGATTCGCGACGCTTCCATCATTTGTTCAATCTCAAACATAATCTCCTGGGCCCGCTCAATGGAAAAGACTGGAATTAATAAAGTGCCATCGCGGCGCAAAGTGTCTTCAATCACATCCTCAAATTGCTCGGCGCGACGGGAACGGTCCTCATGATCGCGATCGCCATAAACACTCTCCATCACCAAGTAGGTCGCATCTTTAATCGCCTCAGTATCTTTAAGTAGTGGTGAGGGCGAATTACCCAAATCGCCAGTAAAGACTAATTTTTTATTGCCACGAGTACACTCCACCAGCGCCGAACCTAAAATGTGCCCGGCATCGCGAAAAACAATATCGAGTGGTCCTAAGGTAAATGGTTGATGATAATCTACTATTTGCCACTGACTAAGAGCTTGCGCCACATCTTCCAAAGTATAAAGTGGTTCGGCCTCATCTTGGTTGTTAGCGTCGTTATGATGGCGCGAAAGCAAAGAGACAGTGTCATCAAGCGAGAGAGCTGCAATCTCTTTAGTGGCTCCGGTCGAGTAAATCGGACCTTGAAAGCCTTCTTTAACCAAGCGTGGCACTCGCCCAATGTGATCAAGATGAGCGTGAGTAATAATCAAAGCATCAATAGTAGCCGGATCATAAGGAAAAGATTCAAAATTACGAGCATCATCAGATTTATTACCTTGAAATAAACCACAGTCAATTAAAAAACGGACCGGCGTTTCCCCTGCAACCTCGACCAAAAAATTAGCGCCGGTAACCGTACCAGTGCCACCATAAAAAGTCAATTTAAGTTGTTGTTCCATAATTTTTACGATCTTTAATATCAAGCCACAACAGCCAAGCCAATACACCACCAACTACATCGCTCGCTAAATCAGATAAGGTGTCAGACCAACCCAACTGTAAAGCGTTAAAGGTATGCCAACCAATGGCGTAACTGCCATATTGGAGTAATTCCCACAGCACTCCAGCAATGAGAGTAGTGAGAAGCGCAGCGAGAAAAACTGTTTTAACTGACTCGCTAATTAGCGAAGTGAGGCTGATTGACAGCAAGACGATGGTTAATCCACCAATGGTGTGCATGACCAAATCCAACCAACTAAATTGCCAATACCAGGCAAATCGATAAGCCAGAGTATTAACCATTACCACTAACGCTAGACCAATTACCCCCAACCAAGCTAACTGGAAATTTGATTTCACTAACTTATTATACCCGAAGATCCAGATACACAAACCCCGCCCTGAGCTAGTCGAAGGGCGGGGTAACTGTCGGTTATTTGAAGACTGCTACCTAGCTAAAGCTAGGTGGGTGCCCGCAAACAAGTACCAAAGTAATTATTATTTAGTGGCTCCCTAAAAATTTATTATGATCTAGATATCGCCTTCAAATAACCTACTTTAATTATACACCCTGACAATCCAGTACATCAACTAACGAGCACCCAACCAGTCGCTAATTGAGGTCAACAGTGATCGCAAACTGGTCAATACGGTCGCTGTTTGATTTTGATTGTTGGTCGAATCAGCGCCGAGCTGCGGCGGCATTATCAATAATTGGATAATCTCCAAGTCGCTAGCATTGACTGAAGCGTCTTTATTGATGTCGGCACCCACTCTTTGAGCAGCCGTACAGTTAGTGTTGCTGATGCAGTTAGAGACGATTTGCAGGTCAATCGCATTGACTTGGCCGTCATTGTTAACATCAGAAGTGGTCCGGACAGTGTAGGTAGCGCTAGTTGCTTGTCCACTCCGGTTCGCACCGGCATAACAGGTCAAAGTGTAAGTGGTCGGATATAACGGTGTAATAGTAACCGATCCAGTGGTAGTTTGATCTTTTTCGCCGGTAAAGCGGCCACCAACTAACTTACAACTGCCAGCACCGCTGGCCGACCAACTTAGGATCGTGTTGACATTTAGAGATGAACTGTTATCAGCACTTTTAACCACGCGCGGATTTGGCGAAGCGGTAAAGGAGTTGATCCTTGTCTGTCTGGTCGTCATAGATTTTATTGATACAGCATCACCTCTGTGTCCCAACTCTCCTTTACAATCCATATATACAGCCATACCATCACGATTCATCGGATCTTTGATAAAGATTTCAAAATCGCTACGGTTAGGTTCAAAACCACCTCTCCCTCCCTGATCGGCAACCTCATAACTACAACTGTCGACATTTGATGATGTCCAAGATAATTTAACTGTAGTGCCACCAGCTGGTATCTCAATCGGACCATCGGATCCGTTAACTTTCAAATCCACCTTAATATAATCCTGTGGTAAAAGCGTAAAAGATCTGTCGCTTCGATCTTGTTGTCCGGTTTTAGTATCGACTAATCTTATGTAATAGCCGTTACCAGGGGCTGATAAATCGCCGTATCGATCAACATCTCCTTCCCAACGAATAGATCCCTTCGCTGAAGGCACGACCTTACCAACAGTATAAAATTGCCCATCAATCATTTTCTCTAGATAAGCTTCAACAGTATCAGAATGTGGATTAGGGGACCAGCTAATGACATGGTTTGATTTTAACACCCATCGCTCACCACCGTTTGGTGTTCTCACAGTAAGAGGAACTGGGATACTAGTATTACCCACTACTACCGTTACACTAGCTTGAGCTGAAGAATGAGTAGAGCAAGGTGCTTGAATACAGACAATACCATTATCAACGATAAATTTAGCGGTGTAAGTTCCGGGACTAGTATAAGCGTGAGTGAACGTAGCAGAAGTTTGAATCTTATTCTCGCTCTTGACCGCCCCAGCGACGATAACCTTTTGATCACCCCAATCCACCGAGTAATTCAAATTAGTGCCGGCCGGCGCATCGACATTAACACGCCAGGTTCCCGTTTCATCAACCGACAATGAATTAGGACCAGAAACATTATTGATCACTACTGATGGACCTCTAGGGACTGATGGCTGATTAAGTTGATTTAATAAAGCTTGGAGTTGGTTTTGCAAGCTTTGAATCAAAGCGTAAAGGGCTGTCACATCAACTGTTTGAGCCATAACTGGCGTTGGTCTGGCGAGCGGGATAACACCAACCACCATCACTAAACCTAAAGTAGCCAAATATTTCTTCATAAGAATGATAATGAATAACTAAAAGCCAATAATAAAAGTCAATCCGACTAATCACAAGATATCACGGGGGGGTAAAATACCATATTATTTATCCCCACCTCATTGTCAAGGTCCAGTTTGACACGTATTATGTCGCCCATATGAGTGAAATAATTATCTTTCTCATTACCTAACCACTTAGCATGTCATGACATAAATCTCGTCAGACTTTGTAGACTAGCTAATCTTTCCGAGGAGAGTCTTCGGAATTATTAAGCAAGTAACTCCCCTTCTTTAAACCACAATTCGATTTCGGTTTTGGCTTCGTCGGGGTTACCGGAAGCGTGGACCAGATTGTAGACCGAGCGATTCTCGTTATTAGCCACCACTGGCGTATCGTGAGAAAAGTCGCCACGGATCGTCCCCATCGGCGAATCAAACGGATAGGTCGTACCCACCAGTTTGCGCACTGTAGCGACCGCTCCGACTCCCTGCCACACGGTTGCCACCACTGGTCCAGCCACCAGATAATCAACATTTAATTTATGAACTAATTGGCCAATTGCTTCGGGACTCAGTTGACTAATTTGTTCCCCTAAATCGAAACCATTTTGCTCGTAAAACTTTTTCATTTTTTCGCCGATCTTGCGATACCAACCATCATCGGCGGTACCATAATGCGCTCGCGCCAACTCTTCTGGCACTTGAACAAACTTTAAACCGACTAATTTAAGACCTGTTTTTTCTAGACGAGCAATAATTTCACCGACCAAACCACGACTAACTCCATCCGGTTTAATTAAAAATAAAGTGCGTTCTTTCATATTACTTTTGAGTTAAAATTATTGGCCCGTCCTCCGTAATCGCCACTGTATCCTCCCAGTGTACCGCTAAACTCTGATCTTTAGTACTAAAAGTAAAACCGTCACTTAAAAGTTTAGTCTTTTCGCCCCCCAAAGTGAACATCGGCTCAATCGCCAACACCATACCGACCTTTAATTTTTCCCCCTTACCTTTTTGGCCATAATTAGGGACATAGGGCTCCTCGTGCACGGCGAAGCCCACTCCGTGACCACTTAAATCCCGAATAATCCCGAATCCCCCCCGCTCAGCATAAACTTGTACTGCCGCGCCAATGTCACCAATTGTATTACCGATTTTAGCCGCTTGGAGACCGGCCGCGAGGCCAAGCCGAGCGGCCTCACTTAATTTTTTAACAGCCGGATCAACCGGTGGTACCAAAATGGTCCGAGCGGCGTCGACAAAATATTTATTTTGATGTTTTAAACCAAGATCAATCGTTACCACATCGCCAGCTTTAATTAGCCGTTTGTTGGGAATACCATGGACGATCTCCTCGTTAATCGAGACACATAACGCCGCTGGATAAGCTAGTTTAGAGCCACTGGGCGTATAATTTAAAAACGAGGACTCATCACCACAATTTTTTAATAATTCGCGCGCTTGGTGATCTAAATCAGTTGTCCTGACACCTAGCCCCACTAATTTAACAAGCTCACTTAGAATACTGCCCAGATGTTTGCCTGCGATTTTTAATAATTCAATATCTTGTTTAGATTTTAGTTTAATCATAAATGAGACACAATATCAGTGTGGATATCCTCAATCATTTGTTCACCATCAATATCCAAAACCCCGTAAAGTGGCGACCGCCTAAAATACTCGATCACCGGCACCACCTCGGTCTCAAACCAATCCAAACGCCGATTGATCGAGTCCTGACTATTATCATCAAAACGACCGCGCGCGGTTAGGCGCTTTAATGCCGTCTCGCGACTGATTTCTAAATTAATCACCGTCGCCTTACCACGATTGTAAAAATCCATCACCGAGTCCAAAACCACGGCCTCAGCCACCATCCGCGGCGTACCATCAAAAATTAAATGCTCGCCACCTTTTAAATTCTCAATCAATAAATGCGACCAGACCCAGACCGGCAAGAAAGAGGGTAATAATTTACTCTCTTCCAATAATTTTTTAGTCAACTGGCCAGTATAGGTATTACCAGCTATCAACTGACGGAATTGCTCGCCTGTTTTAACGTAAAAAGTATGCTGATCAGGGTATTGCTCCTTAAGCCACTCGATCAACTTAACAGCTTGGGTCCCCTTACCCGCCCCAGAGCGACCAATCAAAATAAGCGTACGTGGTAATAACATACGTCCAGTATAGCCGAAAATTAGTATTCCCGCATCGAGAGCTGAGCGCTTAACTGCTTAACCAACTCTAAAATAACAGAAACAACAATAAGGAGCGAAGTACCGCCAATTGCCAGTGCCGCCATACCAGTCACTCCTTGCATCACCAGAGGCAAGAGTGCTACTACCGCGAGAAAGAAGGCGCCCACTAAAGTCAAACGACTGACAATAGTGCCTAGATGGGCAGTGGTCGGTTGACCGGGCCGGACCCCCGGAATAAAGGCACCTGATTTTTGTAAGTTAGTGGAAATCATCTGCGGGTCAAAGGTCACCGCCGAGTAAAAATAAGTAAAGACAAAAACTAAAATAGTATAGACCGCACCATAGAGCCAAGAATTACTAAACAGTGGCAAGATAAAACCAGAGATCATTTGTAAAATAGCCACTGATGATTGAGCCATAAAATTAGCGATCATTTGCGGAAAGAGAAGGATTGAGAGAGCAAAAATAATCGGCATTACTCCGGCATTATTTAATCGGATCGGTAAGTAGGTAGAAATACCGCCGTACACCCGATTACCTCGCACTTGTTTAGCATAAGTAATCGGGATCGGCCGCTCAGCCTCGGTAATCACCACTACCGCGGCCACAATCACCACTGCCACCACCACAAAAGCTAAATACAGTGGCACCTGTGATACCTCAAAGTTGGTGTACAGTTGAAAAATATCACTGGGTAGTCTCGAGACGATACCGGCAAAAATTAACAGTGACACGCCATTACCTACTCCATACTCACTAATAAGCTCACCGAGCCACATCAGCACAATAGAGCCTGTGACTACCACCACAATACCCACTAATTGCTCAAACAAACTTTGGGGCAATAAAATACCTTGACGGGAGAGTAACACCAATAAGCTGAAGCCCTGCACCGCGGCCAAGGGTACCGCCAATAAGCGTGAGTATTGAGCCATTTTGCGCCGCCCAGCCTCCCCTTCCTCCTGATACATCTCTTTAAATTGAGGAAAGATGAGAGTCAATAATTGCATGATAATCGAGCCGGTAATAAACGGGCCAACACCCAACATCATAATCGAGAGATTAGACAAACCGCCACCCGAAAAGATATTAAGCAAACCAAAAAATTGATTATCGGAGAAAAAACGCTCTAACGCCAATACGTCAACATTCGGTATCGGCACCGCCGCGCCCAGGCGAAACAAAGCTAAAATCCCTAAGGTGGTAAAAATCCGCCAGCGGAGTGAGGTATCCTCAAAGAGTAGCCGGACTTTAGTAAAAAAAGTATTCATAATTTAGTTTAACGGACAGAACCGCCAGCCGCCAGTATTGCCTTACGGGCCGTAGCACTAAGTGTGCAACCGCTCACTGCTAATTTTTTGGTCAAACTGCCGCTACCTAAAATTTTGACAGCTTGTTTAGGTTTAATTAATTTTTTAGCCACCAGAGTGGTTGGTGTGACGATATCTCCCGACATAAAAGTATCCTCGATTGCTGACAAGTTAACCACTTCTGGTTTAATTACCAATGGAACAAAACGATTTTTACCATAACCACGACGTTTTGGTAACTTTTTAATTAAATCGCGCCATTCTGGTCGCATTTTGCGTCCCGCCCGAGCACTTTGGCCCTTATGGCCTTTACCAGAGGTCTTACCACGTTTACCACCCCGACCAATGTACTTGGCTTTTTTATGGGAACTATTTCGTTTGATAGTATGTAATTGCATAAAATTATTTAAACCTTTAGCGCCCGCAGAGCAATAATCGTCGCCCGGGCAATATTTAATTTGTTCTTGCTACGCGAATGGACCTTGGCGGTGATGTCGCGGATACCAGCCAGATCAAGCACGGTACGCACCGCACTGCCAGCCACCAAACCTTTACCCGGGGCAGGGCGGATTTCCACTGTCGAACTGCCAAACTTCGCCTCCGTCTGGTGCGGGATCGAATTGACATCAGTTAAAGGTAAAGTCAGTAACGCTTTTTTAGCGGCATTCATCGCTTTATCAATCGCTAAGGTAGTATCGCCAGCTTTACCTAAACCAACACCCACTTTACCTTTACGATTACCAATCACCACCACCACTGAGAAAGAGAAGCGTCGTCCACCCGCGACCACCCGCGCCACCCGACGAACAGAAATCACTTTGTGATCAAATTCAGAGCGCGGTTTTTCCATCTGACCGCGATTACCACCACGGCGACCAGCTGGACGACTACCGCGACCAGAAGCTTTATTAGTTGTTTGATTGGGAATATCCATAAAGATTAAAAAATTAAACCCGCCTGACGAGCCCCATCGGCTACTGCCTTAACTCGACCAGTGTACCGATAACCACCACGATCAAACACTACTTTAGTAATTTTTCGGTCACGAGCCAAAGCACCAATGGTTTCACCCACTACTTGAGCAGACAAGACTTTAGTAAATGGCGAATCAACTTTTACTTTAGTCTTTTTAGTTTTAAGACTAACTCCACCAACAGCGTGTCCACCAGCCGACACTAAAGTCACACCCTTAATATCATCAATTAGTTGGGCGTAGACATATTTGTTGGAACGAAAAACAGCTAAGCGCGGACGTTCGCTGGTGCCCATCACTTTAGACCGAACCCGAGCCCGACGACGATTACGTAACATTAAATTAGTAACTTTAGGCATATAAATTTTTTATCTAAGCAGTAGACTTTTTACCTTGTTTACGGAGAACATACTCGCCTTCATAACGAATACCCTTACCCTTATATGGCTCGACCGGCTTATAACCCCGAATACGAGCGGCAAATTGGCCAACCGCCTCTTTGCTGGCACCAGAAACCGTCATTATATTTTTTTCGACCACCACTTTAACTTCAGCTGGAATCGCCACTTTAACTTGATGGGAAAAGCCAATATCGAGTACGACGGTGGTACCGACGACATTAAATTTAAAACCGACACCCTCGATGATCATCTTTTTTTCAAACCCGGTGGTTACCCCCTCTAAAATATTTTTAATATGTGAAGCATAAGTCCCCCACAAGGTGCGACCCTCGACATTATCATTCGTTGGTGTTACTGTCACCGCCTCGGGACTTAAACTGAGCGCCACTGCTGGATGATTTAAAATCATACTCACTGCCCCCTTAGGGCCAGTAGCACTAAAAACCCCATCAGTGTAAGTGACTTTAGCGCCAGCCGGAATTGTAATTGGTTGTTTACCTAGGCGTGACATAAAATTACCAAATTTGACAGAGCACCTCACCGCCGACTTTAGCGATACGGGCTTGCTTGTCAGTTAATAGACCGTGGGGAGTAGATACAATAGTCAATCCGCGACCTTGACGCACTGGATGCAACTCCTGGTAGCCGGCGTAAACCCGCTTAGATAATTTAGATACACGTTTAACCTCTTGGAGTCTAGGATTATCGGTTTGATACGCCAACTCACAATAGATAAAATGACGCATCTTTTTACCTTTTTTAACCGCGGAAACTAAATAGCCCTCGCGCTCTAAGATCTCGGCCATCGCCATTTTAACTTTAGAAAAGGGAATAACCACCTCCGTTTTACGGGCCATGGCGGCATTTTTTAGACTGGTAAGCATTTGAGCAATAGGGTCCATAAATATAAATTACCAAGATGATTTTTTAATACCCGGAATTTTACCCTCATTAGCAAACTCACGGAAGCAGATCCGGCATAAATTAAAATCGCGCATAAAAGCCCGTTTGCGCCCACAGCGAAAACAGCGTCTAACAACGCGGGACTTAAATTTAGGCGTCTTAAGCGCCCGAGCTTTAGTAGAAGTTTTAGCCATAGCTGATACAAAAAAGGCTCAACGAGCCACGCTCTATCCTAGCAGGCTAAAGGCTATGATGTCAATTTATCTACTTCTTAAACGGGAAGCCGATGGCGCGGAAGAAGGTTAGTGCTTGTTCGCGATCTTTAGCGGTAGTGACAATCGTAACTGACATTCCAAAAATATCTTTGATATCCTCCTCACTGGTCTCGGGGAAGACGTTATGCTCTTTGACGGCCACCGTTAAGTTGCCCATTTCATCCACGCTCTTTTCGTCATAACCTTTAAAATCACGCATACGCGGGATGGCAATATTGATAAACCGATCTAAAAAGGCATCACGACGAGCACCACGCAAAGTGACGGCCACTCCAACCACCTCGCCTTGACGGAGTTTAAAAGTCGCGATTGATTTTTTAGCCTGACGGAGTGATGGCCGTTGACCACTCAATCGAGCCAAGCGATCGATAATTAACTCATTGCGCTTTTTATCGCGAATACGACCAGTACCAACATTAATCACTACCTTAACTAAACGAGGAATCGCTAAAGTATTGTCGGTCTTAAGCTCTTTTTTAAGCGCTGGGATCGCCTTTTTAATTTTTTGTTGAATAGTATCCATAATTAAATTGTTTTACCGCATTTAGCGCAAATACGAGTTTTAGTCGTACCACTCATTTTAGCCTTAATTCTCACACCCTGTTTACAACTAGCACACCAAATAAGTACATTAGAGTAATTAAGCGGCGCCGGCTTCTCAATTATTTGACCTTTACTACCGGCTTTACGCGGACACTGGCGGCGTTTTTTCAAATTAACCCCCTCAATCAAAATACTCCCATTAGCTATCTCGACACGTAAAACTTTACCCTGTTTACTTTTACTTGAGCCAGTGCGGACTACCACCGTATCACCTTGTTTAATATTTAAAGACATATAGATTTTGGAAATTGGAAGTTATAAATTAGACCACTTCGGGAGCTAAAGAAACAATTTTTTGATAACCGCGCTCAGCCAACTCGCGAGGGATTGGCCCAAAAATACGACCACCTTTTGGTTCTAACTTATCTTTCTCCAAAATCACCACTGCATTTTCATCAAAGCGGAGATAAGAGCCGTCAGTCCGCCGAAAGGGATTGCGTTGACGGACCACTACTGCTTGGAGTACTTCCTTCTTTTTAACCGCTTTGCGAGGCTCCGCCACTTGGACTGATAAAATAACCACTTCGCCAATTTGAGCATAGCGCTTTTTAGAACCACCCGGGATCTTAAAGATCCGGCCGATTTTGGCGCCAGTGTTATCGGCAATCTTTACAATTGAGCGAGGTTGAATCATAAATTATTTAGCGTCGTAAACCACAGCAAAAGTCTTATCTTTGGACCAAGGTTTAGTCTCACGGATAGTCACTTTATCACCCTCCTGACAACGATTTTCCGGATCATGAGCCTTAAGTCGCTTACTACGGGTAATATACTTGCCATACTTAGGCGCCTTAAAAAAACGGTCCACTCGAACAACCACCGTTTTGTCCATTTTGTCGGACACCACGATACCTTGTAGTTCTTTGCCAGTCTTAGTTGTAGGAGTAATAGACATAATTATTTTTTACCCTGTCTAAGGTTAGTTAAAATTCGAGCAATATCGCGGCGTAAACCTCGACCAGTTTTAACATTAGTGATCTTAGCACCAGTACTGCCAAAACGGAACACCTTTAAGGCTTCTCGCTTCTCCGCTAATTGCTTCAATAAATCAGACATATTATTAAATAATTCGACTGACTACTCGACTTTTGATTGGTAATTTAGCACCTGCTTTGCGCAAAGCCTCGCGAGCAACGGCCGGCGTCAGACCGTCCACTTCAAAAATAAGGCGTCCCGGCTTAATCTCCACTTCATAACCTTGCGGATCGCCCTTACCCTTACCCATCGGAGTTTCGGATCCTTTAGCGGTGTAAGGACGGTCAGGAAAAACTCGGATCCACAATTTACCAGTCTTATGCATTTGGCGAGCAATCGTTTTACGCGCCGCTTCAATTTGATTACTGTTGATCCGACCCACTGTTTCGGCTTTAAGACCATGAGAACCAAAAGCAATAATAGTGCCACGCGTCTCTAAGCGGACTTTCTTAGGATTAGTCCGATCAGTTTGCCATTTGCGATGTTTAACTTTTTTAGGAATGAGCGCCATATTATTATTTGTCAGCAAAGATCTCGCCCCGGTAGATCCAGACTTTAATCCCGATGACGCCATAAGAGAGATAGGCTTGCTCACGAGCAAAATCGATATCGGCGCGTAAAGTTTGGAGTGGAATTTGACCTTGTTTTAAACTCTCAGCCCGACTCATATCGGCCCCACCTAAACGACCCGACAAGGCGATTTTAACACCCTTAACCTCGCGTTGACCCATCACCTTCTCTACTGTTTGTTTGAGTACGCGACGGAAGGGTAAGCGCTTCTCCAAGCCCTCGGCGACCATCGCCGCCACAATCGCGGCGCGCGCGTCGGGATTTTTAACCTCCTCAATATCTACTTTAAGTTCTTTAGGTAACTCCGAACCAATCCGCTTAACGATTTTAATAATATCGTTTTTGAGTTTAGCGGCACCCTCACCATTGCGACCAATAATCATACCCGGGCGCGAGGTCCGGATAATAATGCGGTAAGTATTAACACTGCGCTCCATATCTACCGAGTCGACATACATTCCCCGCAAACGCTTAGTTAAAAACTCCCGGAGCAAAATGTCCATTTTTAAAAATTGTTGGTATTGACCACGCTTGCCAAACCAGCGCGAGCGCCAGTCGCGGATAATACCAAGTCGGTGGGAGTATGGATGGACGCTGTGGGTCATAAAATTAGACTTTATTTACTTTAGGAGTTAACTCGACCTCAATATGACTCGAGTGTTTGTGGATCGGAAAAGCAGAACCTCGGGCCCGTGGCATCGAACGCTTAAGCACTTGGCCCTTATTAACAGTGATGGTCTTAACCTGTAATTGCTCGGGCGCTAATGAGCTTTTGATATTGGCATTAGCCGCCGCCGAAGCAATAAGCTTAGCCATTGGACGAGAGGCTCGCTTAGCGGCAAAAGCTAAAGTGGTTAAAGCCTCGGGTACCGTTTTACCACGCACTAAGTCGGCCAGTAACCGGACTTTGCGGGGAGCTTGACGATAATTAGATAAGCGCGCCTTCATAACTTATTTTTTAGGCGTAACGGGAGCACCAACAGCTGGGGCTGAAGCGGCTTTAGCGGCGGCAATTTCAGCCTCCTTTTTCTTTTGCTCCATCTCCTTTTGCATTTTACCGCCGTGCTTAGTGAACTTGCGAGTCGGTGAAAACTCACCCAAACGGTGGCCGACCATGTCCTCGGTGACAAACACCTCAATATGATTTTTGCCGTTATGAACACCAAAAGTAAAACCGACCATTTCGGGAGCGATTTGACTGCGACGAGCCCACGTTTTAACAATCCCCATATCTTGGGGCTTTTTTCCGGTGATCTTTTTGATCAACTTGGCATCCACATAGGGACCTTTAGCTAGAGATCGGGCCATACAAATAAAAAACGAATCGTTCGACTCGTGTGCTTTATCCTATACAAATAAAGCCGGGATGTCAAATTAACACTTATGAAGAACTCCAATATTTAGCGACAAAAGAAGGTTGGGATGCAGATGGAAAATCCTAATCCTAGTTAACGCAACTCCCCCGAGGCTTAGCCTCGGGGGAGTAATTTTTTGGTCTAAATTTACCTTCCTATACCACATTATTACGATCGTGGTTTTGTTGTCATTAAGCTTTCCGAGGTGAGGCCTCGGGGGAATAATTTTTACCCATTACAACAAGTGTACCACTTTTCCTCATATGCGTAGTTTTGGTATACTTGCCCGATTATTTAATTATAGAAACAGAAGCGCGGGAGTACTCTCCCGCGCGGCAAATTGCCTCGGATTAGCTGCGTTTGGCTTTTTTGCGACGGGAGACGATAAACTTGTTGGAGTATTTTTTAGTTCGGCGCGTTTTGCGACCACCAGTCACTTTACCCCAAGCCGTCTTGGGTCGACGAGTACCACGCGGTTGGCGACCTTCACCACCACCATAAGGGTGATCAACTGGATTCATGGCGCTACCGCGTACGGTTGGCCGGATACCGAGCCAGCGCGAACGGCCAGCTTTACCTGAGTTCTCTAATTTATGCTCGCTATTAGCGACTACACCAATCGAAGCCCAAGCGGTTTGATTGACTCGGCGAATTTCAGTAGATGGTAACTTTACCGCCGTGTAACCAGCATCATTAGCCAACACTTCGGCAAAAACACCAGCCGAACGTACCAACTTGGCCCCACCTTTGGGTTTAATCTCCAAGTTATAAATAAAAGTACCAATCGGGATTTTAGAGAGTGGTAAACGATTACCCGGCGCAATCGGCGCTTGCTCGGAGATGAGGAAAGTGTCTCCGATTTTTAGACTGTCGGGCATTAAGATGTAGCGCTTTTCACCATCGGCGTAACTAACTAACGCAATAAAAGCCGAGCGATTCGGATCATACTCTAATGTTTCGATTGTGGCTGGGATATTGTATTTATTAAGATCAAAATCAATTTCGCGATACAAACGCTTATGTCCACCACCCTGATGACGCACGGTAATACGACCAGCATTATTGCGACCGACACTACGCTTGAAACCAGAGGTTAAATTTTTAGCCGGTTTAACATTAGTTAAAAGATCACGGTAATTGATCGTGGACATACCACGACGACTAGGGGTGACTGGGCGATACTTTTTCATAAAAATATTTAAGCAATGGTAATACTATCTCCCACTTTTAAATAAACAACCGCCTTTTTACCAATCGGCGTAAAACCTTTGCGCCCCCGGGCCTGCATTTTTTTACGCGGCTTGGTAATCATCGCGATTTTAACCGGCGTCACTTTGTATTGACGCTTAATCGCTGCCGCGACCTCCGTCTTAGTAGCTACGATACTCACATTAAAAATGTAAGCCGGCGCCTTAGCGGTAGCAAACAGATTGGCCTTCTCCGTCACATGGGGACGGATAATCACCTCACGATTAGTAGTATTGATCTTAGAAATGCGTGACATAAAAAATTATTTATTACTGACTTTAGTCCGGCGTTCCAGTACTGGCACAGATAATTTAGGATCAGTGATCACCACGTATTGATACTTAGCGACATCAGTCGGACTGATAGTATCGGCCGCCTCAACGCGGACTGTAGAAATATTACGGAAGCCCTGACGTAAGGTTTTAGCTTCGTTTGGTACCACAATTAATGCCCGATGACCCTTAAGATAAAGTAAATGTGGTAATTTAGCTCCACCAGACAGTTGCTTAAGAAAAGTGATCGCCTCTTTAGTCTTAGGAGTAACTGGAGTCGTATCTAACAACAACACCTCTCGGTCAGCCAACTTGGCCGAGAGTAGAACAGCCAAAGCCTTAGCCTTCATCTTTTTATTGATTTTTTGAGTGTAATTCTTTTCTTTAACCGGGCCATGAGTCACACCACCACCCACCCAGATCGGCGAGCGAATCGAACCATGACGCGCTCGACCAGTCCCTTTTTGTTGCCAAGGCTTTTTACCACCACCCCTCACTGCTCCTCGACCTTTAGTATCGGCTAAAGTTTGGCGAGCATTAGCGGCCAAGCCAGTAATCACTTGATGGACTAAATCACCATTCCACTTCATCCCAAAGACGCCCTTAGGCAACTCCATGGTGCCAGCGGATTGACCATTTTGATTGTAAATTGGTGCTTCCATAATTTTTAGATTCCTTTGATCTCAAGAAGAGTACCTTGGCGACCAGGAATTGCTCCGCCAATGTATAGTAAATTATTATCTTTATCAACTTTGATGATCTTGAGTCTTTTGATGGTTATTCGATCGCCACCCATCCGGCCGGGCATCCGCACTCCTTTAAAAACACGCTGTGGACCCGTGGCCCCGATCGAGCCGGCTTCGCGTTCAGAGTGCTTTTGACCATGAGAGCGTGGTCCACCGCTAAAACGGTGACGCTTAACCACTCCTTGAAAACCCTTACCTTTAGTAATACCGCTAACTGCCACCTCGTCACCATCAGCAAATAAGTCCACCGCTAAGGTGGTGCCCACTGCGAGCTCCGCCAAATTACCAATAGCCGGGAATTCGCGCCTAGTTTTATCGGTTCCGATTTGAACCATTTCAGCTTTAGATTGGCGTTTGTAACTTTGTTTAGCGGTCACGATTAAAGGAGCCACCGACACAATAGTTACGGGTTTGACCTTACCGGACTCATCAAACACTTGAGTCATATATTTTTTAGTACCAAGCAGGATTTTCATAAACGTGCAGTAAATTGACCCAATTAGAGCATCTTCACATCAATATTAACGCCAGATGGCAGACTTAAGTTGGTTAAACTCTCAATAATTTTTGACGATGGATTTAAGATATCAATCAAGCGCTTATGCACTCGCATCTCAAATTGCTCGCGCGAGTTTTTATCGATAAACGCCCCCCGATTAACCGTGTACTTTTTGATTTCGGTTGGTAATGGAATTGGGCCTTCAATAACAGCATCATAACGATTAGCCGTGTCCACAATTTGTTTAACACTGGCATCTAAAATCTTATTCTCATAAGCCGAGACCCGAATACGTAACTTAGCCACCTCCTTGTCTTTACTCGGAGCCAGCACTTTGGCCTTTTTAGTTTTGGCAGTAGCAGTGGCCATAGAGATTAAGATGGCGATAATTTAGTTAAGCAATAATTTTAGTAACCACACCGGCGCCTACTGTCTTACCACCCTCACGGATGGCAAAGCGTTGCTTCTCCTCCAAAGCTACCGGGGCAACCAATTTAACCTTAAAGGTAACCGTATCGCCCGGCATTACCATTTTGACATTTTCATCCAAGGTAACTTCACCAGTGACGTCAGTAGTCCGGACGTAAAATTGAGGTTTGTAACCAGTAAAGAAGGGAGTATGACGACCACCCTCCTCTTTAGAGAGAATATAAACCTCAGCCTCAAAATCAGCGTGGGGAGTTACAGAACTCGTCTTAGCTAACACTTGACCGCGAGTAACATCCTCTTTTTTAAGACCCCGGAGTAAGATACCGGCATTGTCGCCCGCAATACCCTCCTCGAGTTGCTTATTAAACATCTCAATACCGGTGACCGTGGTTTTAGCGGCAGCCTTGAGACCAATGATTTCAATTTCCTCACCCACTTTTACTTTGCCGCGCTCAATCCGACCAGTCACCACCGTGCCACGGCCTTCAATGGTAAAAATATCCTCAACAGGCATTAGGAATGGCTTGTCTACCTCACGCACCGGGTCCGGTAAAAACTCATCCACCGTGTTAATTAATTGAAATACTTTTTGGGCCCACTCATCGTCGGCACTGGTGGCACTTAAAGCCTTAAGGCCAGAACCGCGAATAATTGGTGTGTTTTTACCATCAAAACCATTTTTCTCTAACAACTCACGCACTTCCTCCTCCACCAAGTCAATCAATTCGGCATCATCCACCATGTCCACTTTATTGAGGAAGACAATAAGCTTTGGCACACCCACTTGGCGAGCGAGTAAAACGTGTTCTCTAGTTTGAGGCATCAAGCCGTCCGTGGCGGCGACCACCAAGATCGCACCGTCCATTTGAGCGGCACCGGTGATCATGTTTTTAATATAGTCGGCGTGACCTGGAGCATCAATGTGGGCGTAGTGACGCTTAGGTGTCCAATACTCGGAGTGGTGGAGAGCGATAGTAATACCGCGTGCTTTCTCCTCTGGGGCATTGTCGATACCATCAACAGCCTCAACCCGGGCCCCATAACCCTTGTCTTTATTAAGATCCAAAACGTGCAAAATCGATGCCGTCAAAGTTGTTTTGCCGTGGTCCACGTGACCAATGGTCCCGATGTTGACGTGCGGCTTGGAACGATCAAATGCTTCAGCCATATGTATATTTTTACTAATTATTAATGTTTATAAACAAAAAGCACGCAGATTAAGCGTGGATCTATCATATCGCAACAACTACACTCTCGTCAAGTATTTACCACATAGGACCGTCTCTGTGGTAAATCACCTCAAGGCTTAACCTCGGGGAGCCTCGGGATAATCATTGATCAAGGAGCTGGACAAATGGCAAATTCACAATTTGGGGCGATACGACTGACATAAGTGCCATCGGGACACAATTTAGCCTCCATTGTACAGGCAATACCTCCCCCCACATTATTAGTCGTATTATCCCTTTCTGGTCTTTCTGACGGCGTCGGCAGTACTAGTTTATTCTCTGTGCCCTCTGTTGTTGATACTGGAACTGGTGCCATACTGATCGGCGTAAACCACCAAATCAACAGACTAATCATTATCAGAATAATCGCTCCAATCACCAAATTTCGAATCATAATTAAACCTATCTTACCTCATAATCATCAAAAAAACAATCTCATCAATCCAACGAGGCTTAGCCTCGTTGTTGAAAAATAAGGGTATTACTTCATGTCAAGGCAAGGCCTTGATAATGATTACTTGCGCGCTTCGATAATGGTTTGAGCGACGTTAACTGGGATAATAGCGTACTCGGAAAATTCCATCGTAAAAGTACCACGGCCTTCGGTCATTGAGCGGAGTGTGGTGACATAACCAAACATTTCCGAGAGTGGCACCTTAGCGCGCACCACTTTTAAGTTAAAACGGTCTTCCATCGCCTCAATCTGACCACGCTTGGAACTTAACTGACCAGTAATATCGCCCATAAATTTCTCCGGCACCACCACCTCTACTTTCATAATTGGTTCCAATAATACTGGTTTAGCTCGCTTGGCGGCGTCTTGGAAAGCCATTGATCCAGCTAGTTTAAAAGCCAATTCTGAAGAGTCGACATCGTGATACGAGCCATCATAAAGCTCACAAGACACATCAACCATCTCAAAATCGGCTAAGATACCACGATCAAGCGTCTCTCGGATTCCCTTTTCGACTGGCGCAATAAATTCTTGCGGGATGGCACCACCTTTAACCGAGTTAATAAACTCAAAGTGATCCTCGCGGCTCACATTTTTAGCCATTTTAGCGCCCTCCACCACTGGCTCAAGCGGTTTAATGCGGATTCGAACATGACCGTACTGACCCTTACCGCCAGATTGTTTAATATATTTACCTTCGGCTTCGGCGGCGGCAGTGATCGTTTCCTTATAAGCCACTTGTGGTTTACCCACATTAGCCTCCACGCCAAACTCGCGCCTCATTCGATCAACAATAATATCCAAGTGGAGTTCACCCATACCAGCAATAATCGTCTCCATCGTCTCTTGATCCGATTTGACGCGGAAAGTAGGATCTTCGTCGGAGAGTTTTTTGAGGGCCATACCCATTTTCTCTTGATCAGCTTTAGTTTTAGGCTCAATCCGCAAGGAAACGACCGGCTCAGGGAAGTCAATTTTTTCTAAAATAATCGGATGATTCTCGTCACACAACGTATCAGAGGTACGAGTATTTTTTAAACCCACAATGGCGGCAATTTCACCGGCATAAACTTTTTTGACCTCCTCACGATGATTAGCGTGCATGCGTACGACACGACCAACTCGTTCCTTCTCGCCGCGAGTGGCATTGTAGACATAAGAACCAGCTTCCAAAGTCCCAGAATATACGCGGATGTAAGTGAGTTGACCAATAAATGGGTCCGTTTGTAATTTAAAAGCGAGAGCGGCAAAAGGAATCTCGTCAGACGATGACCGTTCGACCTCCTCATCAGTAACTGGATCATGACCTTTAATTGGTGGCACATCGGTGGGCGCCGGTAAATAATCTACCACTCCGTCCAACACTAATTGCACCCCCTTGTTACGGAGCGCCGTGCCACAAAATACCGGCACCAACTCATTGGCCAGCACCGCTTTCCGCAAAATGACTTTAAGCTCATCAATACCAGGCTCTTTACCTTCCAAATAAGCATTCATCGCCGCCTCATCACGCTCGACAATTTTTTCCACCAACTCGGCGCGTAACTCTTTAGCCCGAGCTAAAGATTCGGCCGGCACTTCCAGCTCAATAATTTTATTACCCATATCACCCTCAAAGTGATAGGCCTTCATTCGTAATAAATCGATTACGCCCTCGTGGGCGCTGTCCTCGCCCCACGGTAATTGGACCCGGACTGCTTTTTTAGTTAAACGTTCTAAAATCGTTTTAAAACAATGATCGAACGAGGCCCCCATTCGATCCATTTTGTTAACAAAGCAAATGCGCGGCACTTTGTACTTGTCGGCTTGGCGCCATACCGTCTCCGATTGTGGCTCCACTCCAGCCACACCATCAAACACCACAACCCCACCATCCAGCACCTTAAGCGAGCGCTCCACCTCAGCGGTAAAGTCCACGTGCCCCGGCGTATCAATAATATTAAACCGATGTTTTTTAGACTCATCACCAGTAGTGTAAGTAGGTACCCAAAAAGCGGTAGTAGCGGCACTAGTAATGGTAATACCGCGTTCTTGCTCTTGCTCCATCCAGTCCATAGTAGCCTCACCTTCGTGGACCTCACCGATTTTATGTGAGACACCGGTGTAATATAAAATACGCTCAGTAGTGGTAGTTTTACCAGCATCGATATGGGCAATAATACCGATATTGCGAACTTTAGCTAACGGATAGTCGCGAGACATTATAGTTTAGAAGTTAGAAATTAGAGGTTAGAGGTTAGATTATTTTTTACTAGTGTTACGGCCAGACCAAGCAAAGTGCGCGAAGGCCCGGTTAGCCTCGGCCATTTTATGGACATTCTCCCGTTTGCGAATAGCCTCCCCCTCATTTTTAGCGGCGGCGAGTAACTCGTCGGTTAAACGATCTACCATTGGCCGACCAGTTTTAGATTTAGCCGCCTCCAACAACCAACGGAGCGAGAGGGCTAAGCGACGCTCCGGTCGGACCTCGTGAGGTACTTGATAGTTAGCACCTCCAACGCGACGCGAGCGCACCTCGACAGTGGGACCCACATTACGGAGTGCCGTTTCAAACGTCTCTAGCGGCTCAAGCCCTGAGACTTTTATTTTATCTAGCGCCCCATAGACAATCGCTCGAGCGGTATTTTTTTTACCACGCTCCATGACGCGATTGATAAACTTTTGGACCACGACTGATTGATAAACTAAATCAGGTGAAACTGGCGGACGTTTTTTGACGGGACGGCGCATAATTACTTTTTAGCCACTTTAGGCTTTTTATTACCATACAAACTGCGACCCTTGCGACGAGTCTCTACACCGGAGGCATCAAGCACACCGCGGACAATGTGATAACGCACACCCGGCAAATCTTTGACCCGACCACCACGGATCACCACCACCGAGTGCTCCTGCAAGTTGTGACCAATACCTGGGATATAGGCAGTTACTTCCATCCCATTAGTGAGACGAACCCGAGCAATTTTGCGGAGAGCCGAGTTAGGCTTTTTAGGTGTCGTCGTTTTAACAATTAAACAGACACCGCGCTTAAAGGGTGAGGGGTGATACACCGGTCGATTTTTGAGGGTATTAAAACTACGCGCCAAAGCCACCACTTTAGAGCGTCTGACTACCTGACGGCGGTTTTTACGAATTAATTGATTGATTGTCGGCATATCCTAAACGTCTCACACTGTACTATAGCACAAAGCAAAATGCAAACTCTTAAAAACTAAGCCCAGTCAGGAGATAGAATAAGAGAAAAACTAAGGGCGTAGACAAGCTCCACAATACTAAAATGACAAGCAAAATCATCATCAATTGATAGCGCTCGAGTAACTGCTCCAGCCACTCATATTTACGGGGTAAAAAGGCAAATAAAATCTTAGAGCCATCCAGGGGCGGTACCGGGATAAGATTAAAGACAGCTAAAACGACATTAATAAGTACAATGGCCGCCGCTAATTGGAGCCCGGCTTGATTGAACAGAGTGCCTCCAAAACGAATTAGTAAACCAAAAAAGACGGCAATAATTAAGTTGGAAGCTGGACCAGCTAAAGCCACCCAAGCCGGGCCCCGATGGCCAGTTTTAAGATTATAGGGATTAAACGGGACGGGTCTAGCCCAACCAAAGACGGGGCCGCCAGCCAAAGCCAGGGCCGCTGGCACCAACACCGAGCCAATCGGATCTAAATGTTTAAGCGGATTGAGGGTTAAGCGTCCAGCTAGACGAGCTGTTGGATCGCCCAAGCTATTAGCCACCGCGCCATGAGCCACCTCGTGGATCACCACCGAAAAGATCAGAATGATTATTTGAAAAATAGTATCTAGAGCCATATACTTGCTAACTGGTTAAAATATGATACCATGCGACAGTACTTATATGAAATTATGTGCTATTTGCGATAAGGGTAGTCGGCTCGTCGGTGGTTACTCCAACCGCGTCCGAGCCACCAAATATAACCCGACCGGCGTTACCCGTAAACAACCTAATCTCCAATGGGCTTCTTTACCAACCGGTGGCCGCCTCAAAATCTGCACCAACTGCCTCAAAAAAGGCAGACATCTCACTGTGGTAACCAAGACAAAATAAAACCCCGATTGATCGGAGTTTTATTTTTTACCGAAAAACATTATCCTCGAATCAAGTGATAAGGATTAAAACGACTAGCCATTGGCAAAACTAGCGCACGGCTGTCTTTAATTAACCATAGACCAAGTCCGATTAAAGCCAAGACTAAGCTTTTAATCAACCACTCGGTATGATTAAAAGCTTCCCAATAAAACGCGGTAACTGCTTCGGGATCGTTTAAGCGGGGCATATTGGCCATCACGTTAATAAGCGAGACTTTAAACAGTACTAGACCACAAGCCAAAACCAATAAACTGACGCGCACCACTACCGGATCGGTAATCCGACGCAAAAAATACACCGTCCAGACCCGGGTCATGATAATAGAACGTAATTGTTCTGGTGTTGTTTGATACATGAATATTAAAAGTTTAAGGTGTAAGTAGTAACTTGATCTTTTTAAACTCTTTTTTAGCCCGATGCATGCGCACTCTAATCGCTCCTATCGAGACTCCCTCCTCCGCAGCAATCTCCTGCTCACTAGCCCCATTAAAAAAGTAGGCTTCAAGGACACGACGGAAAGTGGCCGGCAAACGGGAGAGCACCGAGCTCACCTCGTCTTGCAAACTGACCCGCTCCCAAACATCGGCCTTGGGATCGGCAATAACGCCCTCCAAGCCCGGCTCTAGTGGAGCAAACTGAACCCGTTCACGTTCCTCCTCACGCAACATGGAGAAGCAGTGTCGCACTAAAATAGTATAAGCCCACGCTCTAAACGAATCATCTTTACCCTCATTTTTAACAAATTGATGAGCCTTAGTGTAAATTTTAATAAAAGTCTCTTGGACAGCGTCCTCGGCGGCCTCCCGTGAGCCGAGTAAACGGGTCGCTCTGGCCATTAATGGCCCCTGATACCGATCAACTAGCAGACCAAAGGCCTTAGGACACTTGATTGATTTAAGTAAAATTTGTTCGTCAGACATAAACTTACAGTGGACTGGTGAGGCGAAAAGGGTGCCGAGCCAAAGCCCTATCGCACCCTCGCCCCATTGCCTTGGTTCTGATAATTATATCGACCTTCTTACTTATTACAACGCTTGGTGTAGTCTAAATGTTACACCATCACTGGTAAATACAACCGTACCGAGCTGATCGGTCCTTAAGGTGGGGATATTGAGTCCCTTTAATCGCTCTAAAACTATCGGGCTAGGATGACCATAAGAATTAGTCGCTCCCACGGAGATAACAGCATAATGCGGTCTAACCGCCTGAAGAAAAGGTAGAGAAGATGAATTTTTAGATCCATGATGACCGACTTTTAATATATCGGCCCGCAAATCCGAGGTGAGACCTCGGTAAATGAGATCTTGCTCAATATTATTAGGCATATCACCAGTTAAAAGTAAGGTATTATGACCATATTGTAAACGTCCCACAATCGAAGCCTCATTGGTCTCCAGCGCCGCCACCTCCCTAATCGGACTTAAGATTGTAAATTCGACCCCATAATCTAAAATTATTTTTAGACCGCGACAAGCAACTATGTTGGGAATATCTTTACTAGCGATCAAACGCTGGTAAGTGTTATACGTCTGAGTGGAACTGTCTTTGCCCGGATCTATGGTCTGACTTACTTGATAACTATTAAACACTGCGGCCAAACCGCCAATATGATCAGCATCAGGATGAGTGGCTATTACTAGATCAAGCGAGCGATCAAACCAAGGCATTATTTGAGATAAACGGCTTAGAATCTGACCGCCACGGCCACCATCAATTAACATCTGATTCCCATTAGGAGCCTCGATCAAAATAGCATCTCCTTGACCGATATCTAAAAAGAAAACCGTTAATACTCCTGACGGTAAAGATAAATAAACTACCCACCAAAGTAATATCACCAACCCCAAAACAAAACTGAGATACCGCCAACGCCGTTTAGTCTGACAAAAAATAATCATAAAGGCAAAATGATGGAGGCTTTAGGTAAAATGGCCAGATGCGTAGCTGTAAAAATAATATAATGGAGCAATAAATAAGCCGGCGCCGCCACCGGCAAAGCGAGAACAGGTGAAATTAGACCAAATAAGGAAACTACAAAAGACAGTCCCATCGCTAATGGCACAATAGGCAATACTAATAAATTAGCCGGTAAAGCAATTAAAGATATAGCGCCGATACTGTAAGCAATTAGTGGTGCCACCGCGATTTGAGCCGAGATGGTAGTACTCACTAAATCACGGAGAGCCAGACGCTCGGTAATAAATTTTAATTTAGGAGTTAATAGTGCCGGACCAATAATCACTCCCGCGGTAGCGACAACGGATAATTGAAAGCCTAAATCATGAAGTAACACCAACGGACTCCAAATAATCATCACCACCGCGACTATCCCCAAAGCCTGTAACGCGCGATAAGTCCGACCGGCACTTTGCGCCCACAACGCCAACAAGCCCATTAACATCGCTCGGATTACCGCCGCCCCACCACCAGCTAACATCGCCAATAAAATAATCCCACTAGCCCCAGCTCCCAAAACTACTCGTCTGGGAAAAGGTTTCAAAATAAAGGCAATAAATGCGGCCACTACGGCTAAATTAAAACCGGACAGCACAATAATATGAGACAAGCTCACTGTGCGAAAAGCATCACTGACCTCTTTAGGTAACACCGAGCGCACACCGAGCACAATCCCGGCAGCTAGAGCATTCTCAGGCTCGGGCAAAGAGCGACTAAGAGCGCCAGTAAACAAATGACGAACATTACTGACTATCCGCGCTAGGGAAAACTTGGGTGTAACTACGGATCTGATTTGAGCGTAAGGTAGAGTGAAAAAAATATTATCTTTAGCTAAAAAAGTGGGGTAATCAAATTGACGACCAGTGTCAGTGTAAAACGCTTCGGGTAAAGCCAGTGTCCCCGCTACCACCAACTCATCACCCGGACGCACACCACTAAACGCCGGTGCTTGGACCAAAACTTTATTACGCGAATGATTTAATCTTAAAATCACTTGTTGGTAAAAGCTCTTATTCTCCGGCTCAGCGACAACTTTGCCCGCTAAACTAATTTTTTGGCCGACTTGGGTTAATAGATGAGGATCTGGTTGGGCCAGTAAGGCTAATCGTCCGGTACCTAACAAACTACCTAAGATTAAAACTAAAATAAAAATGTAAACCCTTGACCACTGTTTTGTCTTTGCATAGTGATAGCTAATCAACATTACAAAACCGATGCCGATCAAGATTAGTAAACCGACCCGCGCCAAATCAGGTTTAAAATATTCGGCCAGTAAAACCGTCAAAATAAAACCGAAAGTCAGACAGCTTAAAATTACTCGTAAGTTATGCACATGCTTGGTCACTAGACCCTTGTAATCCCGGCGACATTCTCTATACTATAGCTCAAATAGGAATACTCAATGAGATGGATGCTTTAGAAGAATCGTATCAGTCGCAAAATTGCTGGGGCATGGTGGCCTCGGTCGATTGTTATCATTGTGATCGAACCAAGATTACCAACCCTGAGGAGATTAAGCGTTTTATTTATGAGCTTTGTGACCATATTAAAATGGTCCGTCACGGTGAGCCACTCATTGAGCGCTTCGCCGAAGGAGCCATGGAAGGCTACTCCGCGATGCAATTTATTGAAACCTCAAGTGTTACTATGCATTTTGATGAGGAACAAGATCGGTCTTTTATTGATATTTTTAGTTGTAAATATTTTAATCCGCAAGAAGCGGAAAAATTTTGTCGTGAATTTTTGAGTGCTTCCTCCTCTAAGGTTACCCACTACTTCCGGGTATAGACTGGACTTAAATTAAGTAACACTGGGCATCCATCGCTTCATTAGCTAATCGATCAGCTATTTTATTTTGGGTGCGAGGAATATGGACAAAATGCACTTTGGGCACATCTTTAAGTTGTAATGTGACAATTTGCGTAAAAAATACCTTTAATCGCTCTTCTTTAACTTTATATTCTCTGGTTAATTGCTTTTGGACCAACTCACTATCCAAGCGGAGTTCAATATCATAATTATGTACTTTTGAGCCATACATATTTTTTAATGTCTCGAGAGCTAAAATAACCGCTTTATACTCAGCCTCGTTGTTAGTAGCAACACCAATGCCTTGGGAGATAGTTTTAAGGACCTGGCCATTCTCACTGGTAATCACCACCCCCACTCCGGCTGGACCGGGATTACCTCTAGCACCACCATCGGTATTGACGATTAATTTAAGAGCCATATAGCGTCAAGTATATCAAATTCACGCCTACGTGCAGATTTGAGAATTTTAGATTACACCAAAATATATGCTATAGCGTATTTTTTGGAATAATAAAACCCCGCCTTCCTTTCGGAATACGGGGCATCTCCTTTCCGTCTCACGGATTATCAAGGCAAGGCCTTGATAATGGCTAGACTGATTTTTAGGCCTTCTTCAAATCAACAATACGGAGGCGGAGCTCGGGGATACCGCGGAAGTAGGATTTTTCCATTGTGGCTAAGAGATCAATAGTCTCCCCTGCTGTCACTTTTAGATCTTTGGTATAAAAAAAGCCGATGGCGCAAATATTTTTACTTTGATTGGTTTTAAAAGTTAACTCCAGATGGATACCGCCATTACCAAACATTTTAACTTGAAACACTTTAAGTTTGTTAAATAGAAACACCGGCTTGGTATTACCTACACCAAAAGGCGCCCACTGTTCGATTACCCGCCAAGTAGCTTCCGTACATCCATCAAGTGTCAGCTCCCGATCGTAAAAAATAACACTCGACATGGTCGCTTGTTTAACCTGATTATAGACGGCATTTAACTTGTCGTTTAATTCCCCCTCTTTCCCAGGCAACAAGGTAAACCCAGCCGCCATCACATGGCCGCCCAAATCACTGAATAAATTATCGCCGGCCGCTCGCATCAACTCCACCAAGTTAACCGAGCCATCAGAGCGCCCCGAGCCTTTGATCTCACCGAACTCGGTTTTACCCCACACAAACGCCGGCCGCCGATATTTTTCCACTAATCGACTAGCGACCAACCCAAGGATGCCGGGGGAAAAATCATTTTGTCCCACCACCAACACTGGCAATGGTTCTTTAGTACCAACCAGACCCTCGACCGCTTTTAAAATGTTCTCGACTGCTCCTTTGCGAGCGGTATTTTTAGTATCCAGATTTTTGGCGATAGTCGCCGCCGTTTCGACATCTTCAGTCATTAATAAGTTGTAAGCTTCGGAAGCGTGACCCATCCGCGAGGCCGAGTTAATCCGCGGCCCAACCATAAAACCAATATCATCTTCGGTCACAAAACGCGGATTTAGCTTAAGGGCCGCCAATAAGGCTTTAAGCCCCACTCGTTTAGTCTTACGAAGTACGATCAGGCCAAAGTGGGTCAAAACTCGATTTTCTCCCGTCAGTGGCACCATATCACTAATTGTCGCTACCGCCACTAGATCAAGCAACCATTTTTCCCATCCTTTGGGTAAATTAAAATTACCCCGGGTAATGAGCGCCTGGACTAATTTAAAAGCAACACCACTGCCACATAATTCTTTAAACGGATAGCGATCATCAGCTTGTTTAGCATTAATAATGACCTCAGCCGCCGGCCGTACGGCCGGCGGCAAGTGATGATCGGTGATAATAACATCAATACCTTGTTTATTAGCTAAATCGACTTCGGCTATATCAGTAATACCACAATCAACGGTAATGATTAATTTAACGTCATCAGCGGCAAACTCCTTAACTCGCTCCAACGACAAACCGTACGATTCGAGATGTCGATCAGGAATAAAAATATCATAAAAAGTAAAACCGATTTGATTAAAAAAAGAAGCCAAGAGCGCCGTAGCCGGCACTCCGTCAGCGTCATAGTCGCCAAAAATAATAATTTTTTCTTTATTGGTCAGTGCCGTCAAAATCCGCTCAACCGCTTTATCCATCCCCTTAAATAAAAACGGATCGAGCAAATCGCGCTCATAATCCGGTACGAGTGGGCTTGGTGGCAGAGTTAAGTCTTTCTTTTTCCACTCCATAGGATTATGATTATAACATCATTATGACCAATGACTGTTTGTTTTGCCAAATCATTAACGGCCAAATATCTTCTCAAAGAGTTTACGAGGATACTGATTTTATCGCTATCTTGGATATTAAACCGATCAGTTCTGGTCACACCTTACTAATGCCTAAAGCTCATTATCTTAATTTATTAGATCTACCAGAAGACTTGCTCGCCAAACTGGGTCCCGTGCTCCAAAAACTCGGCCAAGAAGTAAAATTAAACAATCAGGCTGATGGTCTCAATATTGCCATTAATAATGGCCGAACCGCTGGTCAAATTATAGACCACACCCATATTCATTTAATTCCTCGTTTTAACGGCGACGCTTTAAAGTTAATGCCTTAATCCCGGGCAAGGTGCCGGTGGCTAAAAACTCAAGCATCGCGCCACCCGCTAAGGAAACAAAGGAGAATTGGTTTAAATAAGGAGTGCCAGCCAAAGCGGCTAAAGTATCCCCCCCACCCACTACTGAATAAACACCACTGCTGATAATCGCTTGAGCTAAATCGCGCGTCCCTTTAATAAAATTAGCTTCATAATTACCAATCGGCCCATTCCAAATTACTCGTTTAACATTTTTTAATTGTTCGGTTAATAGTTTAATTGTTTCCGGTCCGGCATCTACAATCGTCTCATTAGACTCCACCGCACTGGCTAATTTGACTCGTGGACTAGTTCGATCAATCACCACCACATCAAGTGGTAAAATATTTTTTTTACTCTTTAAGATAGTAGTAGACAACTTAGCCTGATCATCAATAAGTGACCGACCGATCTCCCATTTTTTTTTCCGAAAAAACACATGCGCTAGTGCCCCGCCAATAAAAATATTTTTGGCTTTGGGTAAAAAGGCTTCGATCACTGGTAATTTAGTCTTAAATTTAGCTCCACCTAAAATAAGCAAAGTCGGTTCGTCAGCACTAAGGAGAGGAACCAAGGCTTCATACTCAGTCACAAAACGCAGTCCGGCATAAGTCGGTAATAATTTAGGCACCGAGATAATCGAAGTGTGAGTACGATGTGAGACGGAGAAAGCATCATTAATGTAATGATCAGCCAAATTAGCCAAGTCATAAGCTAATGCTAAATCATTTTTCTCCTCCCGCGGATCATGGCGCAAATTCTCCAGTAATACTATTTGATTCCTAGCTACGCGAGCTTCCTCGCTATCAGCCACAAAATCTAAAGCGTATTTTTTGCGTAACCACCCGGCCACCGGCCGGAGCGAGGCCTTATGCTCGACATGACCAATAATGAAAATTTGCTTGACGCCGGCCTTAATTAAAAAATCAATCGTTGGCACTGAAGCGATCAATCTACTCGGATCAGCCACCGCTCCATCAACAAAAGAGACATTGGTATCAAGCCGGACCAATACTTTTTTACCCCTAAGCTCACGCCTGGTTAATTGATCTACTGACTGAAAAGGCATTTTCATACCGCTTTGGCCGCTAATTTGATAATCTCCACTAAATTTTTAATTTGGAGTGATTCTCGCCCAATCAATAAGCCATCCGCTTGGCCGACAGTTAAAAAACTGTCGGCATTTTTAACATTAACCGAGCCTCCATATAAAATTGGCAGACTCATACCAATTTCTTTACCAAATAAATTAACAAGAGTTTTACGCAAGAAAATCGCATGATGTAAAAATTGCTCCGGTGTGTCCGCGCCAGTAGCTAATGCCCCAATGGCCCAACGTGGCTCATAAGCCAAAACAATCCGTTTAGCGGCCTGACGTGGTACTTTATCTAAGATAAATTCCAATTCACGCACTAATCCTTCTAAATAATCACCGTCCCCATCGCGTTTATCCTCACCAATGCAAATAATCGGCGCCAGATTAGTCTTTAACACCGCGCGAGTCTTGGCGGCAATCACCTCTAAAGTATCTCCTCTTTTTCTTCTTTCTGAATGGCCGACGATGACATATTTGACTCCCAAATCACGGAGCTGAAGCGGCGATATCTCGCCAGTAAAAGCCCCTTCAAACTCGGTAAAGGTATCTTGAGCACCAAAGAGTAATTTACCCGGAGCCGTTAAAAGAGTGGCCAAGTAAACCGCCGGCGGACAAAGCACTACTTGGACTTTTTTAGCTTTAGCGCTGGCAGCCTTAGCGGCTAAGGCGAGCCGTTTAGCTTCAGCTAAAGTGGTGGGATTTAACTTCCAATTAGCGACAATTAATCTGGATCTAGCCATAATAACCCTTACAGTATAACCGACTATTCCGTCTCAAACCAATCGGAGAGCTTCCACGTCCCACCAGGTCCCGAGGTAAATAAGAGTGAGGCAATACCCAATTCATATTTTACTTCGGCACTATTACGTAAACGAATACGATAGGCCGTGATTTGTTTTAACTCATCACTATTGTCTAAACGAATCTCGCCATGACCCGCATAAAGCAATAAGGCACCATTGACTGAATTATCGACATTGATCGCCTGCTCTATGCCGACCATCTCGGCACTATTATTTTGCGACACCAATAAAACGTAAGAACCGGCGGTGCCGGAACCCCGGAATTCGGCGCCATTATCTAAAATAATTTTACTGGAGGTTAAGCGATTAGTCGGATTATCGGCCACTATCGCCACGCTTTGGTTGCCAATAGCACTAGCCACCTTAATAATCGGATTATTTCTGATTGTAATATTGCCCTTGACCCAAATAGGTCCGGCAATAGTGATGGTAGGGTTACCTGATATTTCTAAATTACAATCAATTTTAGCCGGCCCAATGGTGGCATTACTATTAAGCACGTAAGGACAGGGAGTAGTAATCGTGATCCCAGCTGTGGCATCATTTTCCCACTCGGTAATCATGTCATCACTAATCGGCAGAGAGCTAGTGGCTTGGTCCGCACTATTGGGATGAGAAGCGCCTCTCACAGTGGAATTGCTTATGACCTGATAATAAGCATCGCCATCAATTAAGACATTGCGGATAGTGTGAGCATAGACGGTGCCAGTCGCATGAATCCCATCAACTAAACCGGCGGGCCCAGCTGAGATCACATCACCTCGGATAATACTGGAGCCGGAACCAATAATCGAACCGTTGGAGTATAGATTACCACTGACGGAAGAGTTGTTCTCCATTACAAAACCTCCCTGATCACTCTGTACTCCAAAATTAAAGCTGGCACCGGTACCTAAACTTAAAACCGAACGCAACGAGCGAAGATATTGACTGGCATTGCCGGTAGCGGTAACCACTTTATTCTGACCAGAGGTGCTAATAGTGGTGGTAGCCCAAGCATTGCCGAGCGAAAGCGTTTGTATCGCGCTGGTCTTTTTATTGGTTTTTAAGCGATAAATACCGTCCTCAGTGCCCGATTCGGCAGTAAAAAAACTTTGATGCGACAAGGCATTACCTTTAACCGAACGATAATCATTAATAATCGGATTGACAATCCCGGCGATGGTAGCGCTGGCGAGAGAAATTAAAATAACCACCGTCGTAATCAGCGCCTGGCCTTGATTGTAAGGATATTTATTCCACATAACTGCCCCGTAAAATGATTGTATTTTCAAAAGTGCGACCCAGAGTCAAACCAGTGGTGCTCGCTACTACATCTAGCGTAACATAAACTGCTTCCGAATGGAGTGTAACTAGCCGATAAACCATAAAACTATTGACTGTAATTTGAGATGAAGTGAGCGCTTGGAAAGGAGCATTATCTCGCGCGATCATTAGCTGGCCATGATCCAGCTTAAAGGTGGTAGTATAAGCCGTATCATCAGCTAAATGACCCGACAACATTAAAACACTTGAGGTGGCACCTAAAGTACTACTCCCTAACACTATCGCCGAAGCTCCTCTAACTTCATAACCCAAACGATTGAGAGCATTACCACTGTCCCGAGCCAATTCGCGAGTCACTTGGTAGTGAGGCACCGCTTTGTACAAAGCGGTGGATAAAACTACAATCAATAACAAAATAACAATTACAAAAGCACTGACAATGAGCATTTCCACCAAAGTCACCCCGCGCTGTAAATTAAATTTAGTCATATTAATTACTAAATTGATTAGTAATTAAGACCGAAAGCTGATAAGTACTAGTTGCATTACGTTCCCGCCAAGCAATAGTAGCGGTTACAATACGGCTACCAACATCTAAGGTCCCACCTGAAGCGATATTGTCATTACTATCGCGGTACACTGGAGTAAAAACTAATTTGCGCTCAAAGCGTCCAAAAGGCCATACTGCGGTAGTGGTGGCCTGCCAGGTACTAGTGGCAAAAGCTAAATAATAATTAGTGCTATTGGTTTTAGGGCTAATTTGCGTGGTCCAACTTTGGTCGCGCCACAATTTAGCCACTTCTAAAGTCTCTTCGGCCAAATTAGTGGCAATAGTCCGATCTAAACTGCGACGAGCTAAGGTACCGGAAAATTGGAATACTCCCACCACACTAATGGCTAAAATTAAAATAATACTGACACTAATCAACACTTCAACTAAACTAAAGCCACGAGAAGCCATATCTTTGTTATTGTACACTGATCGCTCCATTAGGATTAATGCTAATTTGCTTGATGGTCGCGGTACCGGTAACCGTAATGACGACAGTAGTGGCACTAACTAATTGGCCGGTTAAGCGACTAAAGACTAAATCGCCAGTTGGTGAAATACTTAAACTAATATTAGCTGGTGTGACGTAAGTCTTAATCACATTGACTGGACTGAAACTGGCTCCCAAAAACAAAACGGTACTAGTAGCCAATACCCTAATACCGTAAGCATTGCCATTTAAGCCGGACTGCGCTTGGCTTTGGGCTTTACTAATATCACTAGCAATCTCTTGAGTAGTGGCTTTGACTACGGCCCGCTCGCGCAACCGGCCACCAGACCACAACACTAAACTACTTAACAGCGCCATAATTACTACGGTTATCAGTAATTCTAAAATAGTAAAACCACGTTTCATTATTATTTAAAAAACATTAGACAAAGAGTAAATCGGCGAGAGTAAAGCTAAGGCAAAAAAGCCAACGGCACTACCCACTACAATCATTAAGAGTGGCTCAATAATGGTTGAAATATTTTTAATGGCCTGATCAACCTCCGTTTCAAAAAAGGTGGCACCACGAATTAACATATCGGACAAAGCTCCGGTCTCTTCCCCCACCTCGGTCAATTCCGGAACGAGTGGCAAATATAAATAAGGCCGGGCGGCAAAAATAGCCGACAAACTGATGCCCTTCTCAATTTTTTGAGCCGCCTCGATTAACGCCTCTTGATACAATACATTCTGACTGACTGTTGCCGCAATCTCCACCGCTTCGACCATACTTACTCCAGCGATCAATAAGGAGGCGGTGGTCCGCATAATTAAAGCGGCATTGGTCTCCCGACTCAAGTTACCAATCACTGGCAAGCGAAGCAGACCGATGCAAAAAAGACGGCGACCCAGTCTGCTGTTCAAAGCGCTAAAAATACCCAACAAGACTAGGGCCACTACAAAAATTAAAAACAAATAATGATTGATGATAAGGGAGCTGATCCCAATCACAATCCTAGTCGAAAGTGGCAAGTCCACGTGCAACTCGGTAAAGGTGGTGATCAAGGTTGGGATCACAAACATAATCATTAAAATAGCAATGGCGATAATTAACAAGATAATAATCGCCGGGTAAATCATTGCTCCACGGATTTTACGCCTCAGATCATAACTTTTTTGCAATTGGTCACCTAAAGTAAGTAAGGTCTGCGGCACGGTCCCCGAGCTCTCGGCCGCTTTAACCATGGCAATAAAAATTGGTGAAAAAGCCTTAGGAAACTCGCCCAAAGCTTTACTTAACAAACTACCAGCATCAATCCTTTGCGCCACTGACTCGATAATAGTCTTAAATTGCTGAGAGGATGGCTGACGCCCCAAGACTCGCAAGGCGCGAGCCAGGGGCAACCCCGCACTAAGCATGGCACTTAAATTAGTAGCAAACAAAATCCGCTCGCGCATCCTAATTGGTAAATTAAACGACTTAAACCAAGAGCGTCTGGTATTAACCTCGCTCACTTGAATTACAGCTTCGCCTCGCTCCCGTAAAACTCGAGCGACGCCAAAACGATCAGCCGCCTCCAAAACACCGGTATTAATTTGGCCATCGGCCGTCTGGGTTTTGTAGTTAAATTGCATATTATTCAGTGACTACGCGCAAGACCTCCTCAATAGTGGTAAGACCTTGGACCGCTTTAAACAGACCGTCCTCAAGCATCGTCATCATCCCCTCACTTTTAGCCTGACGCTCGATCTCATCGGCCGTAGCGCTTTTGATCACCAATTCTTTGATGGTATTAGACATCGGTAAGACCTCATGGATACCAATCCGATCAGCATAACCATCAATCGACTCGCTAGTTGGTTCGGGTTTAAAAAAGTCGATCGTCGACCAAGTAGCGGTCGCCGGCACTATTTTTTCTTTCTTGAGCCAATCAAGTAATCGAGGCAAATCAACGTATTCGGATAATTCGGTTAATTCGGTTTGGGACAGTTTGTAGGGTTTTTTAGCCACCAACCGCCTAACTAGACGCTGGGCAATCACCACATTGATCGTGGAAACCAGTAAAAATGGTTCGACCTTCATATCAAGTAAGCGCGGTATTGCTCCGGCCGCCGAGTTGGTGTGTAAAGTGGACAGCACTAAATGACCAGTCAAAGAGGCATTAACCGCCAAATTAGCCGTTTCCTCATCGCGGATTTCGCCGACCATAATAATATCCGGATCTTGGCGCACCAGTGAACGTAAACCATTAGCAAAGGTGAGACCAATGTCGGGCTTAACTTGAGTTTGATTAATCCGTGAGATTTGGTATTCAATTGGATCTTCCACTGTCGAGATATTGACATCGGGAGTGTTTAATAATTCTAACACCGTATACAAGGTCGTGGTTTTGCCGGAACCAGTCGGGCCGGTGACTAAGATCATTCCTGTCGCCGCGCGCGCCGCTTTGTGAATCCGCTCCAAATTATCGCCATGAAAGCCCAGAGACTCTAAAGTAAAACCGCGAACCGAGTCAGGCAGTAAACGCATGACCACTTTCTCTCCGTAATAAGTCGGGAGTAAGGAGACGCGGAAAGACACATTTTGCCCCGCCAATTCTAATTTAAACCGACCATCTTGCGGTAAGCGCTTTTCATCCAAACGGAGACCGGCCAACACTTTGATCCGGGCAACAATCGCTTGAGTCACCGTTTTAGGTAAAATCATCGCATCGTGGAGTAGACCGTCAATGCGATAGCGTACTACCAACTCTTGTTCAAACGGCTCAAGGTGAATGTCGGACGCTTTTTGGATGATGGCGTGAGAAATTAAAGTATCCACCATCCGCACCACTGGCACATCCTCGGCTAACTTTTTCTCCGCCTCCGGGGTGTCGTCAGTCCGGACCATTTTAGCGGCATCCTCACGGATCAAATCGCCAAATTCGGCCTTGAGACTTTTTTGGTATTGAAGTAAAACTTGCTTGATCGAAGCGACATTAGTTAAACGCGGTAAAATTTTGATCCCCAAACCTTTGCGCACAAAATCGATCGCCTCGAGGTCAAGCGGATCAAGCATCGCGACCTCAAGACCGGAGTCGGTTTTTTTATAGGCAACGATATTGTGTTTGCGGGCAATTGGCTCGGGAATCAGACCAAGCGTCTCTTTAGGTACCCGCTCTTTAGCTAAGTCCACAAACGGAATACCTAACAAATAAGACGTCACTTTACGAAAGTCGTCCTCATGGATTTTACCCTGACTAATTAAAACTTCCGACAGCTCTTTGTGACTGGTGGCGGACTCGGCCATCGCCGCCTCGACGTCGCGCTTGCTGACTAGACCAGAGTCAACTAAAAACTTTTTTAATTCTTGAGGATCAAGATGCATATCAACTTTATTATAACAAAAAACCCGCCAGATAGCGGATTTTTGTACACAGTTTTCTGAATTGTTGTATGTCAAGGCGAGGCCTTGCCGGAGAATTATAGTTCATTATCTTTCATAAGATTAGGTGTAAATCCTTAATCACTCGGGATTTTATTTTATTATGTAAAGCATCTTTGGTCACTAAATCTACTTTGTATTTAAGAATTTTTTCAAGCTCATCCTCTAAGTTACCAAAAGCAAAAAAAACCATTGGCTGACCGAGTTCAATCAAAATATCAATATCACTGTCCGGCCGACTATCACCTCTGGCCCGCGAACCAAACACCCCAGCCGACTTTATGCCGTATTTTAGCAAAACCGGCGTAATTGCCTTTTTGATAGTAAGTAGATTGTCTTCACTCATGTTTTTATTATACCATACCAAAATATTTACGATCGTGAGAACTTTGGTATTGTCAAGGCGAGGCCTTGACAATGGAGAACAAAGAAAAAACCCTTATTCAGGGCTGTTTCTTTGGTGTCAAGGCCTCGCCTTGCCGGAGGCTACTTAGTTTTTAATACAAGTGTAGAATTCATTATCATATGAAGATGCAGGGAAATTCGGATTTATTGTCTCTTTTCCCATCTTGTATCTAGTAAATCCATCAGGACAACTACAAGATGTTGACATTGGATTTACTCTATCGTAACAACCAGGCCAGTAAGATGCAGTAGTTGTCCTACCATATCCATAATGACCGCCTCGGATGTAACCTGGGGCCTGACTGGTCCAGATATTATTAACAACCGTAAGCACATCACCATTAGGACCTGGAGGAGGGAGAGGTGTTCCTCCTGTTGGTGTCTGCCAAGAGGCCACACCACTAGCATCAGAAGTTAAGACTTTACCTGATCCAGGATCACCGCCAAGGATTTGTACTTTACCATTAATTCCCAATATAACAGTGGAAGCTGTGTCAACACCCATACCGATATTTACCTGATTAGCAGAACTCTTTAAAAAGTTATTGGCCACCCAACTAGTACCATTGTGGCGCAAAGTTTGATCGGTAGTCCCAGTTGGTAATCCTCCTCCTGTTGGGTCTTGCCAACTAGCTACACCATTAGCATTAGAGGTTAAGACTTTACCAGCACCTTGAGTACCATCCGCAATTCTTATATTGCCACCAATATCCAATTTAGCGGAAGGGTTGTTGACACTAGTACCAACACCGATATTTCCAGCTGAATTAATCTTAAACGCATCAACACCACCAATTTGGAATGTATGATATGTTCCATTGTATCTAGTACCTAATAAAGACGGAAACGTTGGATTAGCATCAATATCACGAGTTGTTATCACTCCCTCATTATCAAGAAAGCCTAATTCCAGACCCTTACCATTTGCGGGAATAGCATTACCGGTTACTTGAATACGGCCAGTGCTTCTGACAAAACCCGCATTACCATTATTATTTGGACTAATTTGTAACGTATTTTTATCATTAACTAAAAACCGATGTTGAGAGGCGTTATAACGCATTGATTGTAATACTGCTCCAGAACTGCGGTCCATACTAGTCAATACTCCCTCGTTTGCTTGACCACCAGTTGGAGTATCTGCATCCAAATCAAAACCAAGCTCCAATCCTTTACTGCCAGTTGCAGTTGGAGGTAATGTGTTAGCATTCCCCGTTACCTGCAAACGGCCGCCTTTGACGCGGACAATGCCAGTATTTTTGTTTTGGAGACTATTAGCTACTCCGCTGATTGCCTCCCAATTGGAGCTACCACCGCCACCGCCCACGACATCAGTACAAATACTGTTAGTTGGATTACAGACTTGAAGATTGTCCCAAATGCGAACTTCACGGGCGCCAACCGAAGGACCGCCACCAACAATATCAATACCCTCGCCTTGACCAGTAAATAAATTATACCCCAGTTTTCCAGCATTAGGCTCTTTGCCAGAGATACTACCACCCAACTCCAATGCGGCGTTGGGTTTACTACCTAAACCAAGGACAACATTACCGGTAGCTGTCTCGATTCTCATCCGAGTGCCGGCACCAGCGGCATTATTATTAGTAAGATCATTGATATAGAAATTACCATCACTCCAACTACGTAAACCCCAAGCATTACCACCTAGAGCCTGGAGAGCAATGGTTGGATTAGAGCCATAAAGATGCAGTTTATAAACCGGCCAGATTGTTCCAATACCGATATTACCTAAAGAACTACTAGTGGCGGCAATAGTGAAAAAATTACCTAAGGAGACGGCATTATTAATCTTGGCGATATTAAAAGCACCGCCCAAGCCGGCATCAGTCCGATTTTGCAAAATCCAAGATGATAAATTGTTACCCACGCCTAGGACACCGGCTTTTAGACTACCGGCTTTAATTTGATCATTAGCCGAAACATTGATCGGCGCATCACAACCGGGACTGCCAGTGGCACAAGTCGGCGGAGTCGCGATTGGCGCAGTCCAATCAGCTAAAGCAATTGGCATAGCAACAACAAAAGCGAGCACCAACAGAATCGCAGATAATAATTTAGACATAATGATGATGTAAATCGGTTAGGATAATATGCTTTATAGCATAACACGACTCCCCAGAAGATAGATTGACTTTAAGCAATGATGTGGATAAGATGTAGTGGTGATGTCCGTGCCCACGGGCACTTTTTTTACTCAAAATAGCCTTAAATAAGAAAATATGATGGATTTAAAAGCCCTTAAGGGGGCCTTGGAACAATTAGAGGAGGAGCGTCATATCTCGAAGGATAAAATCATCGAGGCGATTGTTGATGCCTTAACCGCCGCTTACAAAAAAGATTATGGCAAAAAAGGCCAGATTATTAGAGCTAATTTAGATTTAGACACTGGCGCCGCCGAGTTTTACCAAGTTAAAATCGTGGTGGATGAGAGCACGGTCCGGATACCGGACGGCGATGAGGAAATTGAGCCAGAGGAGTTTGCTGGTTTAGCGCCGATAACCGGCGGGACTGACACCGATGAAACAGTGGAAAAACCCCGCTTTAATGCGGAACATCATATTATGTTGGCCGATGCCCGTAAAATAAAACGGGAGGCCAATCTAGGTGATGAGTTGACCTTTCCCCTTGAGGCTAAAGAAGATTATGGCCGGATTGCCGCCCAAACCGCCAAACAAGTGATTATCCAACGTATTCGCGAAGCCGAAAAGGGTTCTATTTTAGACGAGTATTCCCACCGCCAAGGGGAAATTATTAACGGTAAAGTCCAAAAGATCGAGCGCGGTAATGTCTTAGTCGATTTAGGCCGCGCGACCGCTATTTTGCCTTATGATGAGCAAATCCCAGGCGAGTTTTACCGCCAAGGTGAGCGTTTACGAGCTTATTTAATGTTAGTGGAGGAGACCCCGCGAGGAATTACTCTTCGTCTCTCCCGCGCCCACCCGCAATTCATTAAAAAATTATTCGAGATTGAAGCGCCGGAGATCGCTAATGGCGCCGTCGAGATTAAAGCCATTGCTCGCGAGGCCGGCGCTCGAACCAAAATTGCCGTCTGGTCGGGCGATAATGGCATTGATCCGGTCGGCGCCTGTGTCGGTCAAAAAGGCTCCCGCGTCTCGACGGTAATTGCCGAGTTAGGCGGGGAAAAGATTGACATTATTGGCTGGTCGGAGAATGCCGAGAGCTTTATCCAACACGCCCTCTCTCCCGCTAAAATTAATAAAGTGAACTTAGATGAGGAGCTACACCAAGCCACCATTGAGGTGCCGGCGGACCAATTCTCCCTCGCGGTGGGCAAAGGTGGTCAAAATGCGCGATTAGCCGCCAAATTAACCGGCTGGAAGATTGATATTGTCGCCCCTAACTTAAACGAAATTCCAGAAATAATCGAACCTCCAACCTCTAATATCTAACCTCTAAATCTATGAATTTGTGGCATGATATCCCGCCCGGAACTAAAGAAGTGTTTAATGTGATTGTTGAAATCCCTAAACTTTCGCGCGTCAAATACGAGTTAGACAAAAAAACCGGTTTAATCCACGTCGATCGGGTGCTTTACTCGCCAATGCATTATCCGGCCAATTATGGCTTTGTCCCTCAAACTTTGTGGGATGATGGCGATCCTTTAGATGTGCTCGTGCTCTCACATGAACCGTTTGTACCTGGCTGTTTAGTGGCCACGCGACCCATTGGCGTCCTCTCCATGACTGACGGTGGCGACAGCGATACCAAGGTGCTCGGCGTCCCTAAAAACGACCCGCGCTTTAATAGTATTCAAGATTTGATTGATTTAGAACCGCACACTCTAGAAGAGATTCATCACTTTTTCCGCGTTTACAAGGATTTACAGCGTAAAGAAGTGCTAGTCGGCAATTGGGAGCCTAAAAGCAAAGCCCAAGCGGACTTTGAGTGTTCCCGCAAGCAATACCAAGACCGGTATTCAAAATAAACTGATTTTGTGCTATCATTAAACCACCTCTTTATTTAGAGGTGGTTTAATAGTTAATTTCTCTTTAAAACTAATATGAAATCACTAATTATCGGCTTGGTAACCCTGATGGCTATCTTTGGTGGTAGCCTAAGCGCCCTGGCTGAAACCGGCAGTACCACCACGGAACAACTTGATTACTTAAATAAAATTCGTACTATCCGAGAGAGTATCCGTGACGAACGGAGAGAAGCTTTTCGGGAGATTGAAGAACGGCGGCGCCGGTTGCTTGAGGAACGTCTAACACTGGCCACCAGCTCCAGCGCCGATTTTAAAGAAGCGCGTGAAGAATTGCGTGACGAACGCCGAGTGGTGATTGCCAGCACTACCGTCGCGATAAAAAATTGGATTGACGAGAAACGCCAAGAGAATATCCGCCGTTTTGGCGCTATTATGATTCAGCGCTTTGCGGCCGTTTTAACGCGGATTGATAGATTTATTGAACGTCTAGAAGACAGCGGCCGGCTCACTGACGAAGCCAAACCAAAATTAGATGAGACTAAAAACCTGATTAAAGACAGTCGGGATAAATTAGCGACTTTGCCAACGGAAATTGACAATATTTTAGCCAGCTCGACTCCTAAAACCGCTTTTGGAGATATCCGACAAGCAGTCAGTCAGGTCCGCGACAGCATTAAGACCGCTCATGCCAAGTTAATCGAAGTAATTCGCTTAATTGAAGGTGTCGGCCCGGTCAATGACAGGAACACGGCCACTTCCACCGCCACTACCACTACCACTAATCAATAAATTATATGGAAACAAATCTAAATCCGACTCAAGAAAACAGTCCTGGTCCGTTAATCGGCTCAATCCTCATTATCATCATCTTGATAATTGGCGGTGTTTACATTTTTAAGCAAAATTGGATTAAACCGGCCAACACGACGCCACCGACTGCGGAGGAGCTGAAAACGCAAGGTACTTCAACTAAGCTAGAAGATATTAAAGCCGATATTGAAGATACTAATATCGATAATTTAGACGCCGAATTGGAGCAGATCGAAGCGGAGTTAAAACTCTAAACCGACATTGTTAGATGTTTACTGTTGTTACTAAAACAGAAAATGCCAGTGACGCTACCGTCACCCTAAATCTCACTTTACCGAGTGAGGTTTTTGATGCTTATCGGCCTAAGGTTATTAGAGCATTAGTTAAGGAGGTGGAGTTGCCCGGCTTCCGCAAGGGTCACGCTCCGAGCGACTTAGTGGCCCGCGAGGTCGGTGAGGGTAAAATTTTATGGCAAATGGCCAACGAGGCGATCCGCGAGCATTATCCAATGATAATTAAGCAAGAAAAATTAGATGCCGTCGGTGAGCCGAGTGTTAAGGTGACTAAGTTAGCGGCAGGTAATTCGTTGGAGCTAGAAATTACGACCGCCATTGTACCAACTATTATTTTGCCCGATTATAAAAAAATAATTAAAGAATTAAAGCCAATCGAAACTGGACCAGAAAAAGCCGAGGCGACCGAGACAGAAAAAGAAGAAGAGAAATTAAAGCATAAAAACAAGCAACGGGTAGCGATGCTGGAAGCGATCAGCGCCCATTGTCAAGGTCTCACCTTGCCAATGGTGTTAATTGACTACGAACTCGACAAAATGTTGGCGGAATTACGCGCCAGTATTGAGAGTATGCAGTTAAATTTTACTGATTATTTGACTCATCTTAAAAAAACGGTTGAAGAATTAAAGACCGATTGGCAACCTGATGCCGACAAACGCGTCCGCTTAGGCTTAATTTTAGATGCTTTAACGCTCGATTTAAAAATTAAACCAAATGAGGAGGAGATCACTAAAGAAATTGGTCAGTTAAAGACTCATTACCCGAGAGCAGACGAGAATAGATTACGCACTTATGTAACTGGTTATTTAGCTCATGAGCAGGTTTATCAGGCGCTTGAAACCTTAGCCTCAAACTGATATACTGCTGGCTTATGTTGATTCCGACAGTAATCGAAAAATCCCCTCAAGGCGAGCGCGCCTATGATATTTACTCACGCTTACTTAAAGAGCGGATTGTGTTTTTAGGTGGCCCCATTGACGACTACAGCGCTAATTTAATTATCGCCCAACTGTTATTTTTAGAAGCAGAGGATCCTAAAAAAGATATTACCCTTTATGTTAATTCCCCTGGTGGATCAGTAACCTCAACTTTAGCGATTGTCGATACTATGAACCATGTTAAGCCGGATATCTCGACAGTATGCGTGGGTATGGCCGCCTCAGGTGGCGCAATCGTCCTCGCGGCGGGTAAAAAAGGCAAGCGTTTTATTCTCCCTAATGCTGAAGTGATGGTCCATCAGCCACTTGGCGGTACCGAGGGCCAAGCCTCCGACATTGCCATTACTGCCAAACACATTCTTAAGACCAAAGACAGTTTAAATAAAATGTTAGCCACTAACACCGGCCAATCGCTCTCCCAGATCGAAAAAGATACCGACCGTGACTTTTTTATGTCCGCGGACGAGGCCAAAAAATACGGCATCGTCGATCAAATCATTAAAGAAAAATCCGGCCGTTAGGAAAATTGAGCTAAAAAGAGATGCCCCGACAAACAAGTTGTCGGGGCAAGAGTTAAAGTAAAAAGGTATAAGATTTAGGAAACTACTGCACGAGCCCGTAGGCGGTCACTCCGGCGGTCCGGATCGAACCAGCCGACGCGCAACCCGCGGCGGTCGGCATCCCAGTACACGCCCGGCACGCCACCGCCCGAGTTAAGGGAGCCGGAGCAAAGCGTCCAGTTTTCCACATCTAGATGTTTGCCGGTCTCCGTAAAGTAGATAAGCTCGTAAAGCAAACGCTCCATCAACGTCACCCCTTCAATCCCTTGCTTTTTCAACTGGTTGGCCGAGAGGTTTTTATTATCCTCATCGGCTTCAACCACATCACGGATCCAGATCGCATACGTTTCCGTATTTACTCGATAGTTGACCGTCACGTCTTGATTCAGATCTTCGACATACAACGAGACGTCAAACTTCTGCCGCAGGACCGTAACAATCTGACCGAGGGTTAGCCCTTTTGGTATAACCAGCAGACATTCAAAGCCTAGTCGTTGAGCGGGAATTTTGATCGACGTAACGTTGATCTCCAATCCAAAAACCTCTTTGTAGATCAGGGACCAGCGCTCGAGTTGACTACCTCCGTCCAACAGCAAAATCCAGGGATTCTCTTTGCGGAGAAAGCGCTTAAACGCCATCCACCAGGCCTCGCCGCCCTCGCCCGACAATTTTTGAAAAAAGTCGAGCAAGGTCTTGGTCATTTCCTCACCGATCAGATGCTTCATCAACGGTCCAAGGTATTGAATTACCCCTAGAGCGTCGCCTTGCATTGTGCCGAGCATAGTTGGCATGGTCAGCTTCCTTTCCTTTGTTGTCAAACTAGGTCCAATGCCAGATTCTAATCTAATTCTAAGTAGAGCAAATACATATTAATCTGTCAATTTGTCGTTAGTGAATTCTCACTCTAAACGCAACAAAGTTTGCAGGCTAATTGCAACACCCTTTCGGGGCCTCACACTGGAAGGATGTCACATACACACATAGGTTCGGGCGACCGATCCTGCATTTCGCGGATGCTGAAGGCTGGATATTCGCTCCGGGACATTGCCCACGCCATCAGCAAGGACATCAGTTCGGTTTCAAGGCACGTCAAGGAATACGGGGGAAGGAATGGATACGATCCGCACGAGGCAAGACGCGGAAAACGCATGAAGCGCATTGCTGCCATGGAAAGTATTCGGGTCATCAAAGGAACGCTGCTTCGCTTCGTCAAGAAAGAATTGAAGCTTCACAAGTCACCCGAACAAATCTCCGGTGTCCTGAAAAGAAAAGGAAAGACGCTTGCCCCAAGCACCATCTACCGATACATCAAGGAGCGGACACCGCATCTCAAGCAATATCTACGATCACAAAAAGGAAAGTATCGGAGGAGACATGGCACCAAGAAGAGAGAAACAATAAGGGAACAAGCCAAGAAACGACGCATTGACGAGCGGCCGAAGATCGTTGAACGCCGAGGGAGGCTCGGAGATTTTGAAGGTGATACCTTGATGGGAAGAGACAGGAGGGTGCGCATCGTTTCGTTTGTCGATCGCAGAACGGGATACCTCATCGCATTTCTCTTGCCGAAGATGAATGCGGAGCTTCTGACGAAACTTGCAATCGAGAGATTCAAGCGCATTCCAAAGAAGAAACGGAAGACGGCCACTCTCGACAATGGGCCTGAATTCTCTGACTGGGAACATCTTGAAAAGAAGTCCGGCATGACCGTGTATTTTGCATATCCATATCATTTTTGGGAGCGAGGCACGAACGAGAATACCAACGGACTCTTACGTCAGTATTTCCCGAGGTCCATCGACTTCAATGTGATTACTCCAAAAGAATTGGCGGATGTCGTCAGGCGACTCAACGATCGAGAACGAAAACGATTGAAATTCAAAAGTCCTAAGCAGCTCTTTCTGAAGAAGTGAAGTGATGCAATTAGAGTGCTAATCTAGT